>CANGZM010000193.1 GCA_947458155.1 Synechococcaceae cyanobacterium
GTTGGGCAGTTGCACCGGAATCGGTCCATTGATCCGACCCCCCTGCTGCAGCACGGGCACACTTAGTTGGTTGCCGCTATATCCAGCCCCCGCCACCAGCTTGAGGGAGGGATAGAGCATGGCCCGCGCCGCCCGGGCCTGGTTGCGCTGGGCCTGCTGCTGGCGTTGCAGGGCCTCCAGCAGGGGGCGCCCCTGCAAGGCCCGTTCCAGGCTGTCCTTGAGATTGAGGGGCCATTGGGGTTGGGGAACGATCGGATCGCTGGCCAGCAGGGGGGTCCCCGGCGGCAATTCCAGCAGGGTGGCCAGTTGTTCCCGTTGGGCCAGCAGCTGGGCCTGGACTTCCGCCAACCCCTGCAGATCCGTCTGGCGAAGGGCGCGGGCGCGCATCAAATCAATTTTGGCGGCTAGTCCGTTGCTGTGGATGGCCTGGACGTCGGCGTCAATGGCCGTGGACGCCTCAAGGGCGGCCTGCCAGACCGGCACCAAGGCCTGATTCAATTGCAATTGTCGATAAGTACTGATCAGTTCAAAACGCGCCGCCCGTTCGCTTTCGTTGCGGGCGGCGCGGCTGGCGGCCTCCTGGGAACGGCTAACGGCGAGCTGGGCCAGCTGGCTTAGGGGCAGAAGGTTGACATCCAGCACCACACCGGCATTTCCGAAGGTGTTGCGCAAAACGGCGTAGTCGTTCTGCTGCAACGACAAGGTGATGTCGCCGAGGGTGGGCATGTTGGTGAGCAGATTCACCGAAGTCCCAACCTGGGTGTAGCTGCCCAGCCCGACCAGATGCAATTCGGGCCACAACATCGCCCTGTTCATCGCTGACAAAGCCCGATCGCGAGCCAGCTGGCGATCGGCCCGCACCAGCTTGCGGGAGATCGCCAGCCCCTGCTCCAGCACCTGGAACAGACCGAGGTTCAGCGGTGGGGTTGGTGTCGGTGTCGGTGTCGACGGCGGCGGCTGCGGCGGCTGGGCGGCCTGGCCGGGCGAGAGCGTCCAGCTCAGGGCCAGATTTCCCCCCACCAGGCCCAGCAGCGCCGCCCAGATGAAGCCGTTTAGGCGCCGTCCTGAATGAATCAGGTCGCCATGAAAAAGCCTGCTTGGCGGGAACAATGGCGTCATCGCTGAGGCATTTCGGGAAAGAGGCCGGCTCGCCGCCACGACATTAGAGCTCGTACTCTTCTTTCCCTTAAGATCCATCCAGTCAGAAGGGATCATGGCGGAAGCAGCGCTCTCCCCTCTATCCCGTCTCCATAGGGCCGCGCCTGTGCTGTTGGTGGCCGGCCTCAGCCTGATCTGGGCCACTCGACCCTCCATTCCCGTCGTGGTGCGGGGCATGGGGCTGATGGCACCGCCAGGAGAGCGCCGTGGCATCTACGCCCGGGGCGCCGGCGAGGTTCAGCGGCTGAATGTGAAGGTAGGTGACCAGGTGAGCCCCGGCCAATTGCTGCTCACCCTCAGCCAGGTCGGCCAAAGCGCCCCCGGCAGCGCCGGCGGCCCAGCCACCACCCCCCAACTGCGGCAGGTCCGCCAGCGGGCCATCGATCGCCAGTTTGAGGTGCTCCAAGCCCAGGGCCAGGCCCTGGATCAACAGCTCACCTCCCTGGATCAGCGCCGCCGGCAGATCGTCACTACCAACAAGCCGGTGTTGCAGCAACTCAAGGCCCTCGAAGCCCTGCGTCGCGATGACGTTGTCGCCCGCTATAGCCCGCTCTGGGTGGCGGCCCAGGATCTCTATCTGCGCAATCGGGCCGACCTCAGCGCCTTGGACGCCCGCCAGGCCGAATTGACCGCCCAACGCGCAGCGCTAGTGGCCCAGGGGGCCGAACTCAAGGTGCAGCGCGCGGCCCTGGCCAGTGAAACCGTTGCCCAGGAGGTGTTCAGTTCCTCTGAGGGCCGGGTTCTCGATTGGGCGGTGCTACCCGGTCAACCCGTGCTGCCCGGCCAGAAGCTGGGGAGCATCGGCTTGCCCAGCCGCCGTGGCGAGCGCATGGCGATCGTGTTGTTCACCTCGGCTGATGCCAGTCGGCTCAGGGCGGGCGACGAAGTCCACCTCAACCCACAGTTGCTCAGTCGCGACAGTTTCGGCAGCGCCGAGCAGCGCTATGGCCTGGTGCCCGGCCGAATCGTCAGCCTCTCGGCCGACAGCGTAGATGCGGCCGATGTGGCCATGGAGGTGGGCAGCCAGGAGGAGGCCGCCAACTTGATGGCTAGCGCCCGCCAGCGCTCATTCGGGGATGGGGGAGACCTGACCAGCCAACTGCCGGGGCGGGTCGGGGCCCCCCTGGTCCTGGCGGTGGTGCAACTGGTGGCGGCCCCCACGCCTACGGGACTGGCGTGGACCCGGGGCACCGGGCCCGATCGACCCTTGGCCCAACGCATCCCAGCTGAAGTTAAGGCTGAGGTGGAAACCAGGCCACCCTTGAATTACTTACTGCCATTTTGGCGCTGGCTGACCGGATCACGCCCATGAAACCTTCCCTGTTTAGTCGTCAACACCGCCAGGCCCTGCTCGCCCCCTGGCTACAGCCCTGGCCCTGGTTCAGCCTGCTCCTGTTGTTTCTGTGCAGCCGCACCGAACCGCCTCGGTTGTGGTTCTGGGTTGCATTGTTAGTGATCAGCCTGCTGGTCGGATTGCTGCAGAGCCAGGCGCGTCGCCCTTGAGATCCTCTGGCGGCAAGGACCCTGCCCCCGGCCCTGAAGAGAGGCATGGGGGGATTCCTGCAGGGGCCCAGCCGCAGGCCCGGGACCTGAGGCTGGTGATCGTGGTGAGCCTGGCCAGTGCCCTGACGTGGGTGATCTGCGAAAGCTTCGGGCTGGGCGGGGCCAGCCCCTATGGCGTCGTCGTGGCGGCCCTGATCGTGCGTCCCCGCTTTGATCGCTGGCCGCCGGCCGTGTTCGTGCTGCTGCCGGTGGTGGTGACCATCGGCCTGAGCCTGGGCACCTTTCTCAAGCCCTTGGTGCAGGGACCCACGGTTTGGCAGTTCGCCGTAGTCACCGCTTCTGCCCAGATCCTGGGCCAGGCCCTGCCCGACAAACTCATGCTGGTCCGCAACCTGCTCGCGGTGTTGGCGGTGCTGCCCCTGCTAGGTGCCAATGCCACCTGGCTGGGCGCCTGGCAAAAGCTACTGGCTGTGATCATTGGCCTGCTGAGCGGGGCGATCCTGCAGGCGGCCCTGCGTCTGTCAACCGATGCCGGGCCGCCCCAGGCTGAGGTGAAGATGGCACCGCGCAACATGACGCAACGCTTCAGTGATCCCTTTTTCTGGCGCAAGCTGGTGGTCTCTTGCCTGGCCCTGGCCATCGGCCTGGGCTTGGGGGCCGAAAATCCCAAATATCTCTATTTCGGGGTGGTATTGCTGCTCAACGACAGTCTTGGGGCCACCCTGGGCCGGGTCAGGGACCGCATGGTGGGCGTAAGCCTGGGGGTGTTGATGCCCTGGCTGGTGTTCAACACGATCGGGCTCAACAGTGTGGCCGTGGCCCTGGTTATGGGGGGCACCACCGCCCTGGTGTTGGCCGTCGGCCTGGACTCCCACTTGCGCACGGCCCTGATCTCCAGCGGCGTCACCTTTGTCGGCTACGGCGTGCTTGCCGATTGGTATATCCCCACCCGCTGGATCGACTACCTGATGGGCAGTGCCCTTGCCCTGTTGGTATGCCTGCTGGTTCGCCCCGTCTCCGCCCTGCGACGCTTTCGCCAACTGGCTGACGAGGGCCCCTATCCGGCTGGTGGCCTGTCTCCCGAGCTTGCCAAGCTGCTTCCCAGTGCTGTCGAAGAGGCCAGGGTGCTGGGCCAGGAACGGGAGTTCCGCCTACTTGTCGCCGATCTCCAAAGCCCATCCAAACACTGAGCTTGTGGCCTCAACTGGGCGGGTCCATTCCCAGCTCCTGGAAGCGTTGGCAGATAGCCAACCGCAGTTCCGCCATCACCACTTCGGCTTTGAGGGGATCGTTAATCGAAAACTCCAGGTTGTAGCCATAGCGTTCGCTGCCGAACTCCATCAGACGTGCCATGGGCGCTGGACCGACGAGCACGGCTGGATGGTTCGCGGCGATGGTGGGCAACAAGGCCAGGATCGCCTCTGGCGATTGGCTGCGGCCCACGCCTATGGGCAGCGAACAGCGACGCATCCGGTCCGTACCGGTGTAAGTGGTGGTGGCGGTGACGAAGAAAGTCTGGTTGGGCACCACCAGCTCGGCGTTATCGCTGCCCCGCCAAAGGGTGGTGGCCCTGGGCCCCAGGCGCCGCACCTCACAAACCTCCCCCTCGTGCATCAACACCTCCCCGGGGCGCACGGACCCCTCAATCAGCAGCCACAGGCCACTGACGATGTTGGAGAAAACTTCCTTAATGCCGAAGCCCAGCCCCACCGACAAGCCGCCGGCGATCGCCAGCACCCCGGTCTGGTTGAAGCCGAGGCGGGCCATGGCCCAGATCACCCCCAGGGAGAAGATCAGGTAGCGCAGAATCTGCTCCAGGGCCCGGCGACTGCCTTGACTTAGGTCCAGGCTGCGCTGCACCAGCAGGCTGATGCCAGCCGCAGGCAATGGCAAACCCACCAACAATACATATAACACCACTAGCACGCTGGCCAGATTACCTAGGGTGATTGCTCCGCCGAACCA
>CANGZM010000194.1 GCA_947458155.1 Synechococcaceae cyanobacterium
CCAGCAGCGCTGGGGGTTGCGGCGCGTCGCCATTCAGCCCCTTGAGGACGGCCGTTGTGCGGTGGTGGCCCACTCCACCGGCACCTTTGCCGGCGAGCATCTCAATGTCTATGGCTCCCGCTCGTCGATCGCCAAGCATCTGGGCAGCGCGCCAACGCAACAACGGGAGGCGGAGGTGATCGCCGCCTTAGAGCGCGGGCTGCAGGGTGCTCTGGCGGCCTGGATTCCAGAGCCTCCGGGGCCGTTGCCGCCAGGGGAAGCCCCCTGGCCCGGGGTCCACAGCGAGCTGATGCGCTGGGGGGCCGCTTTTCCCCAGCTGCCGGGTCTGCCCCAGGCCCTGGCCCTCTGCCGCCAAAGCCGCGTCGGTTTCTGCGGCGACTTCATCGAGGGGCCTGGCTTCGGGCGGGTGGAGGGGGCGATGCGCAGTGGCGAAGCCCTGGCCACGCGGCTGCTGGCAGCCGCCCAGGTTGGGCCGTGAGCAGCGGGGGTCTAGGCGGTGATTACCCCCACCCCAGCAGCCTGATGATCTGGTGGGCGAACGGGGATCGCCAGCGGCTGTCAGCGTTGCTGGCATCCCATCCGGCGGTGCGGTTGCTGGCCCTGGATGCCGCCGTGGCCGTGGCAGCCACCCGCCTGCCGGAGCCGTTCCACGCCGAGCTAACTCTTGTGTTGGGTAAGCAGGCAACCACCTCAGCCCCCTTAGCTCACGGCAGGCAAACCCGGCGGAAGGGCTCACGCCGGAAACGCCGATAGACATCAAAGTCGCTGTCCAGAGACAGGATCTCGGCGATCTCCAGCCGCTCCGAGAGTGTCACCAAGGTGAGATCGGCGAAATCACCGGGCAGATCGGCGTAGCGCTGGTTGAGTTCGGCGATGCGGGCGTAATCCTCCGGAAGCAGGTTGATCGCCTCGATGCCACCCCGGCTGACGGCCCCAAGCAGGTGGTTCTGAGCGCTCAGGACGCGGGGATCACCGGGATTGCCCAACAACCAGAGCACTTCGGCGATGCAGATCGGCGAGGTGATCAGTTGGACGGCATTCTGATCAAAGAAGGCCACCACCGCCTGATGCAGGGGCTCCTGCTGCTGGTAGTAGCTGAGCAAGATTCCCGAATCGATCAAGATCCGACGCATCAGCGCCGATCCAGCCGGCGAGCCTGGAGGTGCTCGGAGAGCAGCCGTCGCCGTTGCTGGCGTTCGGCGCTGCCGGGTGGCATGGTGTCGAGGAAGTGATTGGGATGGCCGCCCAGCTGTTCGGTGATCGAGGGGGAGGGCCTGCGCTGTTGCCAGCGATCACGGATGAGCTGGCGGATGAGCGAGCTCTTGTCCTGGCCTGTTGCAGCCAGAAGCTCCTGGAAGCAGCGTTCGGTTTCGCTGTCCAGCCTGACGGTGAGTGGCATGACTCAGCCTAGATGCTGTACGACGGTTGATCTGATTGTAATACGGTCGTCGTGGCAAGCCCCATATCGAGCTGGTTCCTCAGGAATCGCGATCCCAGCGGCATCGAGGTGGGGATCGATCTGGAAAGATTGACTGGGTCTCGGCGCCTCCGACGGGACCCGGCGGCAGTGGCGCCAAGGGCGCCGGCCGCAAGGGGGGTGGCCGCTGGCCAGCTGGTGCTGCCGTGGGGCGGCGTGCTGGAGGTACCGCTGTCGCTGCAATGGCAGCACCTGGCGGAGAGGTGCAGGCAGGTAAATGGGGCCAGGGCCAGCTCCTGGGAAACGAAGCTATTGTTTTAATCGTATAACCTTTTAGGACTATAGAAGCTGAAGAAAAGTATATAAAGATGCAAATCAGTTATGCACAAAATAGCTGCGACCGGCGGGCTAATTGATAGCCAGCGGTCGCTTAAACTTGCCCGCTGGCTAGGGATTCAAAAAGGCCAAAGGCCCAGGGCCAATTATGCTCTGGCAGCTGCAAAAGGTGCCAGATATAGGATCAGAGGCTGTAGGTGGTGGAAACGGCGTGGTTGCTACGTTTGATTCGCTTTCTTAGCTGACGGCTGAAGCCAAAGGCAGCGGCGGCGCCAAGGGCAGGCAGGGGGCCGGGGACGGGAGCAGTCGACGAAGAGAAGGGGGTGGATAGGGTCCAGACCGCGTCAATAGGGACAAGCGTGTTGGTGAAGAAGGGCTGCCCCGTGGTGGGATTAAAGACAAGGAACCACGTACTTGCCTCGGGGTTCCATATCTTCGGAGGTTCTGAAGGGCCAACAGGGGGAAGAAGTCCGCAGACAGTGATAGGACAGAAATCAAAGACACAGTTATAGTGATGTGTAATAGACTCGTTTGGGGGAACTCCAGTAATGGCGGTCATCCAAACTCGACGGGCGCCGGGGCCAATGCATTCAGGTAGTGGCGGTTCCGGTGGTATTAGCGGTATCGAAGTCATTTCATCCAAATTATTGCTGTAACTCCCTGTGAATGGGATCACTTCCAAATCTTGCCCGCCCAGATTTACAACCATGGCCTGGGCCTGGCCGGCGGTAAGCACCCCCATCGCTAAGACAACACCAAGGGTTGGCTTGGCCAACAATGCCCAGCGGCGGCTGTGGTCGGGATTGAAGGTGCTGCCCTTGGCACTGGCGCATGGGCTGGAGAAGCGAGAAAGGATAAGCATAGGAATTTGGAAAACTTGTGAGCTATTTCCCCAAAATTTTGGAGATGAAGGTAAAGCTATGCTTTTTAATTAATGTTTAGGGTGGGGGTAGACAACTCCAAAAGCGTCCATCTCTGCTGCTGGTCGTCGGGTACCCGTGTTCATTGGGGCCAGGGCCTTGCCATCGCTGCTGTCATCGCCGCACGCCAGCGTGCAGCCATGGCGGCTGAGCAGAGGCAACGTGCCAGGAGTCCGGCCAGAACGGCTTGATCGCCGCAAAGAGATAGGAGAATCAGCCAGAGCTGGGGATCCCTCAGCGATAGACCTCCCGGCGGTGCCCGATCCGCACCACCTGCACCTCTAGCAACCAATCCATCACCTCATAGAGGATCCGGAAATCGCCCACCCGCACCTAAAACACACCGGATTCTCCCTGGAGTGCCACTCAGCCTGGTGGCCTGGGATTCTCGGCTAGCAGATCAATGGCGGGCGGATGCGCAACTGCTCCTGCCGTTGCAAATGGGCGAGTGAGCGGACGGCTCGCCGCGCCAGCCTTACGTCGTAGCGCTGGGACACGGGCCTGCGGATCTCAGAGCAGCCCGAGATCCGCCTTCACCTGCTCCCATGGCACCGTGTCGTCGTCCGCCCTGGCCTGGCGGTCGCTGTTGTCGTCGGCGGCCGCCACCAGCCGCTCAAACAGGGCGTGATCCAGCACCACGGCCACCGGGCGGCCGTGGCTGGTGAGCACCACCGGTTCGCCGCTGCGTTGCGTGCTGTCGATCAGTTCAGCCAAGTTCTCGCGTGGTTGGCTCACCATGAGCTCACCCATGATGGACTCAAAGCGTACGTTACGACCTCGGATGATTGTTGACCTGGGGCAGTGCCCGGCATTGGCGGTGGATCCGGAGGAGAACTGGGGGAGATCTGAGGGCACTTCAGGGCTGCGATGGCCCCAGCTCCCTGCCGATGCGCTTCAGGCTGGGGATCCCAACAACGGCCAGCACGGCCTGCTCCAACCGCCGCTTAGGGCCGCGTTCATCCAGGGCAGCGCACGGCTAAGGCGTTGGCGATTCAGGGGCCGGTCGGAGAAGAAATCGAAATCCACCGACACCCGATGGCCATAGCGCAGGGCGATGGCGGTACCGCAGTAGAGCACAAAGCCAACTCCGGCCAGGCCTGCCAGCGAGGGCCAGAGCCGCTGCTGCCGCTCAGGCAGGATTTCATGGTGAGGGGTTAGGAGGCTCAAGCGGCGGCGTGATCACCGCCATCACGAACCCCGAAGTGGCGCCGAGGCAGCGGTGGAACGGCGCCTGAGCGGGCCAGGCCGAGTTTCTGTTGCCAATAGTTTCACGAGCGGGGCGAGAACCAGCCCGCCTCGGCCCGTTGCAGCACCTGGGCCAGGCGACGATCGCCGAGCACCTGGCGCAGCCTCTGGCCAGCCTCGAACGTGCCGAGATCAAGCACCTGGGCGATCACCCGATCGGGGTTGCGTAGCGAATCCTCCGCCGGTTGCCACCAGATCAGCTGTGCAGCCAGGGGCCTGAGCAGGTCGTCCAGCTCGGCCCGGCTGGGGGGAACTGGCGGCTCGGGCCTCGGCAGTCTTGCCGCAGTGTCAACAGCAACGTTAGGGCCGTAGCCAGGTCTCATTCCTGCTCCCCATAGAGCTGGCGGAAAGTTGGTGGTCGCTGGCCCCATCTGCTGACGGGCAAGGGGGGGTGTCTGCCGCAGGAATGCGCCGGCGCATCAGAACCAGCAGCCATCACTGGCAGTGAGTCCTCATACGCAACACCTTGACGGTCTGCACTATCTCCTGCACCTGGTAGACCAAGTCGGTGTTGGTTGTTGATTCTGCGGGAACAGGCTCCGCAAAGGTCTGCCACCAAAGCTTCGTAGGCAGGGGGTTGCTGGTACGGATTCTCGGCCAGCAGATCGAGCAGGGCCTGGGCCTTCTGCTTCCCCCCGGCCCGGACGGCGCGGCTAGCACCGCCCTTAGCCTGAAACCCTGCACC
>CANGZM010000195.1 GCA_947458155.1 Synechococcaceae cyanobacterium
CGCGCATTCCGGGCTGCCTTCAGCCCGCCGCTGAGGTTTTGTCCGCCTTGAGGCGGCAGTACTCCTTGAGCAGGTCCTCGCCGCTGCCCAGCCTGTTCTGGGTGGCATAAGCCTCTTCCTCCAGCACTAGCTCTTCGCTATTGGTGTCCTGATAAAGCGGTTCCTGCAGGTGGGCGGCCAGCTCGGGCGCCATGCGGCGATCCAGCCCCAATTTCTGGGGCCGGGCCCGCAGGTGGCCCGCCGCACAGCTCTGGGCTACATGCACCGCTTCGTGGTTCAACACCCGGGCGAAGTCGACGGTGCCCTTACGCAACACACCCGGATCAATGCGCAGGGTGCCGCGGATGTGGTCCCATTCGGCGGCGGCACCCTGCTTACGCGGTGGTTCGATGCTGAGCCGTACCCCGGCCGCCTGCAGGCTGGCCAGCAGGCTGCGGATGGCCTGCTGTTCCGATTCGTAGGTGGGGGGTGAGGCCATCATGGCCCGCAGTTCCGCCACCGTCATTTCCGGATCGCCGGGACGGCGTTTGTAGCTGAATCGCACCCCCCCATCCACCAGCTCCTCGGCCTTGGGCAACCAATCCCGATCTGCCTGGCTCAAGATCGCAAAAATGTTGTCGTCCAGCAGGGCCAGGGGCCGCTCCTGCGGCGGTGGCTCCGGCGAGAAGCGTTCGAGCAGCACCGGCAACGAAGTATTTGCCGCCAGGGTGAACGCCTTTTGAAAGGCATCGGGCAGAGCCGCCAGCACCAACATCGTGAAGGCACCCATCAGGGCCAGCCGATAGCCCCTGCCGCTAGGGACCTGTTCCAGCATCGCCCGGCCGCAGCGCTGGCAGGCCAAACGCCGCCGGGGCCGGCGCCGCAGGGCCACGGGCTGGCGACGACAGGAGGGGCACTGATAAACGGGCATGGCAGAGCCGCGGTCCACCCCGGGCCCGCAGCTCGGGGTGATTGCCCTGAACCCTAGGGCCGCGGAGCCGCTTGCGAAGATCATCTCCTTTGGCCGCCCTCGATGACCCTCACCGCCCTGGTGCGCCAACTGCGGCAGGCAACCCTGACTAGCGAGCTGCTGGCCCGCTGCCAGCGGCCGCAACGGTTGCGGCTGGCTGGGGCGGGCCTGGCGGCCAGGGCCCTGGTGGCCAGCGCAATGGCCGCTGCCGCTGAAGCGCCGTTGCTGGTGGTGGTGCCCACCCTGGAGGAGGCGGGCCGCTGGGCCGCCCTGCTCGAGTTGATGGGCTGGGCCACCAGCCATCTCTATCCCACCAGTGAGGGCTCCCCTTACGAACCCTTTGACCCCACCACTGAAATCACCTGGGGGCAGTTGCAGGTGCTGGCCGAGTTGGTGGCCGAAGACGGCAAAACCGCCAGCCGCCGGGCAATCGTCTGCACCGAGCGGGCCCTGCAGCCCCACTTGCCACCCCCCGGGGCCCTGGCCAACCAGTGCCTGGTGCTGCGGCGGGGCACCAGCATCGACCTGGCCGAATTGGCCAGCACCCTGTCTCGTCTCGGCTACGTCAAGGTGCCAAGCGTCGAGCAGGAGGGCAGCTGGAGTCGCCGCGGCGACATCGTCGACCTGTTTCCGGTGAGTGCCGAATTGCCGGTTCGCCTCGAACTCTTTGGTGAGGATCTCGAGAAGCTGCGCGAATTCGACCCCGCCAGCCAGCGCTCCCTTGACGCCATCGAGCAGGTGCGCCTTACCCCCACCAGCTTCGCGCCGCTGGTGGCCGAGGCCCTGCGCCAATCCATGCCCGCTGACCTGGAAACGCTGCTGAGCCCCCAGGCCCTCGATCAGCTGCTCGAAGGCGGCACCCCCGAGGGCATGCGGCGGCTGATGGGTGTGGCCTGGAGCGAGCCGGCCAGCCTGCTGGACTATCTGCCGGCCACCACCATGGTGGTCATAGATGAGCGTCGCCATGGCCTCGCCCATGGCCAGCAGTGGTTCGACCATGCGGCGGCCCATTATCAAGAAGTCACCAGCGAAGGGCAGTTGGCCGACAGCGGCGGCCAGCCCCTGCTGCCGCCCACGTTGCACCGTCCCATCGCCGAGGCGTTAGCGCTGGCCGAGACCTTCGCCGGTTTCGACCTGGCCGAGCTGCAGGAAAGCGACCAGCATCCCAATGGCTTCGATCTGGCGGCCCGGGCCGTGCCCGCCCATCCCAACCAATTCGGGCGCTTGGCCGGTCTGATCAAGGGGTATCAGCAGGAGAAGGTCAAAGTGTGGCTGGTGTCAGCCCAGCCCAGCCGCGCTGTAGCCCTGCTCGAAGAGCACGACTGCATCAGCCGCTTCGTGCCCAATCCCGGCGATTTCCCGGCCATCGAGCGGCTGATCGAGCAGAACACCCCGGTGGCCCTGAAGTGGCGGGGTACCGCTGCCATCGAGGGCCTGCAACTGCCGGCTTGGAAGGTGGTGCTGCTGAGCGATCGGGAATTTTTTGGTCAGCAGAGCCTCAGCGCCGGCGGCTACGTGCGGCGGCGGCGGCGGGCCGCCAGCCGCAGCGTCGATCCCGGCAAGATGCTGCCCGGCGATTTCGTGGTGCATCGCAACCACGGCATCGGCCGCTTTCTGAAACTGGAGAAACTCGCCCTCGGCGGCGAATCCCGCGACTACCTGGTGGTGCAATACGCCGATGGTCTGTTGCGGGTGGCCGCCGACCAGCTGGGCAGTCTGGGGCGTTACCGGGCCAGTAGCGAGGCCCCGCCCGAGCTGAACCGCATGGGGGGCAGCGCCTGGATCAAGGCCAAGGAGCGGGCCCGCAAGGCCGTGGCCCGGGTCGCCATGGACCTGGTCAAGCTCTACGCCGAACGCCACAAGGCCGCCGGCTTTGCCTTTCCCCCCGATGGCCCCTGGCAGAGCGAACTCGAGGATTCCTTCCCCTACGAACCCACCCCCGACCAGGCCAAGGCCATCAGCGAGGTGAAGCGGGACATGGAGGAAGCGGCGCCGATGGACCGGCTCGTCTGCGGCGATGTCGGTTTTGGCAAAACGGAGGTGGCGATCCGGGCCCTGTTCAAGGCTGTCACCGCCGGCAAGCAGGGGGCTTTGTTGGCCCCCACCACGGTGCTGGCCCAGCAGCACTGGCGCACCCTCAGCGAACGCTTTGCCCCCTATCCCCTCAAGGTGGCCCTGCTCAACCGCTTCCGCACCACCGCCGAACGCAAGGCCATCGGCGAAGGGCTGGCCGATGGCTCCATTGATGTCGTCGTCGGCACCCACCAGCTACTGGGCAAAGGCACCAGCTTCAAGCAGTTGGGATTGTTGGTGGTCGATGAAGAGCAGCGTTTTGGTGTCAATCAAAAAGAAAAGATCAAAGCCCTGCGCAAGGACGTCGACGTGCTCACCTTGAGTGCCACGCCGATCCCGCGGACGCTTTACATGAGCCTTTCGGGGGTGCGGGAGATGAGCCTGATCACCACGCCGCCGCCCCTGCGCCGGCCGATCAAGACCCACCTGGCCGCCCAGGATGAGGAGGCCGTACGCAGTGCCATCCGCCAGGAGATCGACCGGGGCGGCCAGGTGTTTTACGTGGTGCCGCGGGTGGAGGGCATCGAAGAGGTGGCGGCCCAGCTGCGCCAGATGGTGCCGGGGTTGCGGCTGCTGGTGGCCCACGGCCAGATGGCCGAAGGGGAACTGGAAAGCGCCATGGTCGCCTTCAATGCCGGCGAAGCCGACCTGATGCTCTGCACCACCATCATCGAGAGCGGCCTGGACATACCCCGGGTCAACACGATCTTGGTGGAGGACGCCCAGAAATTCGGCCTGGCCCAGCTGTATCAACTGCGCGGCCGTGTTGGCCGCAGCGGCATCCAGGCCCATGCCTGGCTGTTCTTCCCCGGCGAGGCCTCCCTCAGTGAGGCGGCGCGGCAGCGGTTGCGGGCGATTCAGGAATTCGCCCAGCTCGGCAGCGGTTATCAATTGGCGATGCGCGATATGGAGATCCGGGGGGTGGGCAACCTGCTGGGGGTGGAGCAGAGCGGCCAGATGGAGGCCATCGGCTTCGATCTCTACATGGAGATGCTGCAGGAATGCCTGGCCGAATTGCAGGGTCAAGACATCCCGGCGGTGGATGACACCCAGATCGATCTGCAGGTGACGGCGTTCATCCCGGCCGATTGGATCAGCGAAAACGACGAAAAAATGGCCGCCTATCGCGCCGCCGCCACCTGCGGCAGCAAGGAGGCCCTGGTGGAGCTGGCGGCCGCCTGGACCGACCGCTACGGCCCCATTCCAGCGCCGGTGAGCAGCCTGCTGCAACTGCTGCAGCTCAAACTGCTGGCTAAACGTTGTGGCTTTTCGCGCATCAAGCCTGAAAAACCGAATCTGTTGCTTGAAACCCCCATGGAAGAACCGGCCTTCCGGCGCCTGCGCCAGGGACTGCCCCAGCATCTGCATGGACGGTTCGTCTATCAGGCAGGTGCCGGCTCCACCGCCAAGGTGCTGGCAAGGGGTCTGGGGGTGCTGCCACCGGTGCAGCAACTCGAACAACTGGCCGAATGGCTGACCACCATGGCTGCCCACCTGCCCGATGCCGATGGCCTCAGCGCCGTCGAGCGCCAGGA
>CANGZM010000196.1 GCA_947458155.1 Synechococcaceae cyanobacterium
CGTGGCGGAATTGCGCCAGTTGCGCCTCAATGAGGCCCAGGCCCGTTTGCTGCGCCAGGCCGATGCCAATGCTTACAGCAAATTCGCCCAACAATACGAAGCCAAGGTGGTGAGTGTGGCCGAGGCCCTTGATCGGCTCAATGCCTCGCTGGGCAAACTGCAGCAAAAGAATTGCTTCGAATTGAAGCCCTGAGACTGGGGTCGCCCTGAGAGTGAGCCAACCAGGCAGCAGGGTGATGCGCAGGGGAGCCAGGAGCGCGAAAACCTGGCCCCCCATCGCCCTCGACAGGGGAAAACCGCCTTCTGAACCCGAATGCAAGTGTTAGCATTTGTTACGAACACTTGCATTCGGTACGGATTTTGACCTTCACCCTCGACAGGGCTACTCAGATCTTCCCGGAGACCCTCTCCGCTGATGTTGTGCCGGCGATCACGGCCCGGTTCCAGCTCCTTAACGCCGAGGACCAACTGGCCCTGATCTGGTACGCCTATCTGGAAATGGGACAGACCATCACCATCGCGGCTCCGGGTGCCGCCCGAATGCAGTTCGCCGAACGGCTGCTCAACGACATCAAGGCGATGTCGTTTGCCGAACAGAGCCAGCTGATGTGCGATCTGGCCAACCGCACCGACAACGAAGTCGGTCGCACCTACGCCAACTGGTCGGTCAATATCAAGCTGGGCTTCTGGTACAAACTCGGTCAGTGGATGCAGGAGGGGCTGGTGGCCCCCATCCCCGAGGGATATCGCCTTTCGGCCAACGCCGCTGCTGTGCTGAATTCCGTCAAGGCGGTGGACCAAGGCCAGCAGATCACCCTGTTGCGCAATTTCGTCGTTGACATGGGCTTCGACCCCGCCAAGGGCGAAGGCCAGCGGGTGATGGAACCGGTGGCGGCTCCCACCGCCGAGGCGGAACGCAAACGGGTGTTCATCGAAGGGGTGATCAACCCCACGGTCAACGCCTACATGGATCTGCTCAACGCCAATGATTTCGACAACCTGATTCAGTTGTTCCTGCCCGACGGTGCCCTGCAGCCGCCCTTCCAGAAACCCATAGTTGGCACCGATGCCATCCTGCGCTTCCTGCGCGAAGATTGCCAAAACCTGCGGCTGCTGCCGGAACGGGGCTACAGCGAGCCCACCGACGAGGGCTTCAACCAGATCAAGGTGACTGGCAAGGTGCAGACCCCCTGGTTCGGCGCTGGCGTCGGCATGAACGTGGCCTGGAGGTTCCTGCTCGATCCCCAGGGCAAGATCTACTTCGTCGCCATCGACCTGCTGGCATCCCCGGCCGAGCTGCTGCAGTTCCGCCGTTGACAGTGGGCGCCCGGGAGCCCCTGCCCGCAGTGCTCCTGGG
This sequence comes from Synechococcaceae cyanobacterium, assembly GCA_947458155.1. GTDB lineage: Bacteria > Cyanobacteriota > Cyanobacteriia > PCC-6307 > Cyanobiaceae > Cyanobium. The sequence continues at coordinate 1,358 of CANGZM010000196.1, forward strand.
CCCCACTTTTGGCCTGGCCTTCGCCTTGGCGGTCCTCCTGGTGTGGACCGCCTCTCTTGTTTGGCTTTTGGCCAGTGACCTGCACACCTGGTCTGCCCCAACCCTGGTGCTGGTGGTGGTGTTGCGCGCCTTGGTGCAGAGCGGCCTGTTCATCGTCGGCCACGACGCCATGCACCGCACCCTGCTGCCGGGTCAGCCCCGGGCCAATGATGGGCTGGGCCAGCTGGTTCTAACCCTCTATGCCCTGCTGCCCTGGCGCCGTAGCCGCCTCAATCACCGGCGCCACCATCAAGCCCCTGGCAGCCCCCGGGACCCCGATTTCCATGGCGGCAGCGGACTGGCCGGTTGGTTTCGCCGCTTTCTGGGGGCCTATCTGCCCTGGCCCAGGTTGCTGGCGCTGGTGTCGGCCTGGTGCCTGCTCACCTGCCTGCTGACATTGGTTGGGGATTCGCCCTGGCCCCAGGCGGCCATCCGGGTGCTGGTGGCCTGGATTCTGCCGTTGCTGCTGAGCGCCCTGCAGCTGTTTGTGGTCGGCACCGTGTTGCCCCATCGCCGCGCTGAGGCCTGCGGCAACCGGCACCGGGCCGAAAGCCTGGCCTTGCCACCCTGGTTATCGCTGTTGGCCTGTTATCACTTTGGCTATCACTGGGAACACCACGAATACCCCCAAGTGCCCTGGTTTGGGCTGGCAGGGGTGCGGCGCCAGCATTTGGACCAGCTGCAGCTCTCGTCGATCCGCCTCACGCGATAGCGTCGAAAGGTGTCAAAGAGTTTGGGCGAGCCGATGGAACAGCCATTGACCGGTTGGAGTGCCAGCGAGGAAACGATTGCGCGGCAGGCCTTTGAGCGGGCCCATGAGCGGGCCTTGGCCGGCCTGATTGAGCACCTGCGCAATCGGCTTACCGAGTTAAATAGTGCCGAGAGCCTCTGGGAGCTGCACGATTTCCTCAGCATCCAGCGCCATGCTATGGAAGGCCGTTTTGACTTCCGCGAACCCGGGCTGTTGTTTGTGTTTGCCGGCCTGCTCAAGGATCAGCTGATCAGCCTGGAAGAACTGCAGGGGCTGGAGGCGATCAAGCTGGCCAAGATCACGGCGATGACCCGCGTTTAAGGGCCGGTTTGCCAACCGTCCCATTAGTTTGGCTGGATGCGCCGGGGCGACCAGCCTGGTTTTTTCCGGGTGCTCCGGTGCTGCTGCCACCCCTCAACGAGCACAATTTGCCGTGGATGGACACCATCCACCCCATCGTCGTTCACTTCGTGATCGCCATGGGTTTGATCGCATTCCTGTTTGATGTGATTGGCCTTACGGCCCGCCGGCCGGCCCTGTTTGAGGTCAGTTTCTGGAATCTTTTGCTGGCCACGGTGGCCATCTTCGTGGCGATCATCTTTGGCGAGATTGAGGCCGGACTGGCCAATCCCTACGGAGGCTCCCGTGACCTGCTCAATTGGCACAGCACCCTGGGATGGTCGCTGGCTGGGGTGTTGTCTGTGCTCAGCGCTTGGCGCTACGTCATCCGCAGCCGCGATCCCCGCGTGCTGCCCCGGGTCTTTCTGCTGGGCGGCGGCCTGCTGGCGGTGTTGATCCTGGCCCAGATGGTGCTGGGCAGCAGCCTGGTCTGGACCTATGGCTTGCACACGGTGCCCGTGGTTGAAGCGATGCGGGAGGGCAGGCTGTGACGCAGCAGCCTCTGTTGCAGCAGCTCGGCGCCAACGGCCTGCCCTACGGCCTGCCCATCCATCCCAACCTGGTGCACCTGAGCATTGGCCTGTTTGTGATCGCCATCGCCTGCGATGGGGTCGGGGCGCTGTATCCGGTGGAAAAGCGGGTGTTTCGCTTCCTGGCCCTGCCCGTCACCCGCGCCGGCTTCCATGACGTCGGCTGGTACAACCTGGTGGCCGCGGCGGTGATCAGCTTTTTCACCGTGGCGGCCGGCGCCTACGAGATGCTGCTGGCCCGACCCCTGGTGGGGGTGCGCAGCGATTTCGGCCTGGACGCCATCACCACCATGCTCTGGCATGGGGTGGGAGGGGTGCTGCTGTTGATGGCGATTGTGGCGATGACTGTGTGGCGCGGGCTGCAGCGTTTCGCTTGGCGCCGCGACTACGGTCGACAGGTGCAATGGCTTTATTTGGTGGCCGGGGTACTGATGTTTGCTTTGCTGGGACTGCACGGCACCTTGGGGGCCCAGCTGGCCGCCGAATTCGGGGTCCATGTCAGCGCCGACCAACTGCTGGCGGCGGGAGTTGATCCCCGGGAGGCGCTGCCATGACCAGCACGGGCCGCCGCCAGCCCTCCGTCGGGCCCAGCTTGGTGCTGGTGGCCATCGGGCTTGGGCTCGATGCCCTGGTCAGCTGGACGATGGCGCAGCAGTCCTACCGCTGGCTGCCGGTGCAGGCCTCAACGGCCGCTCCCTATGTGGACAATCTGTTTGCCCTGGAGACGGGGATTGGCAGCTTCATTTTGGTGGGTTGTACGGCGGTGATCGCCTGGACCTTGCTGTTCAACCGTGCCCCCAAATACGACCTTGATGATGGCGACCCGATCGAGGGCAATCTCACCCTGGAAATCATCTGGACCCTGATTCCCCTGCTGGTGGTGTTAGCGATTGCCTGGCACACCATTGGCGTCAACCACACCCTGGCCACCTTGGGGGGTAAACAACGCCTGGCCACGGCGGCGCCTTTAGAGGACGCATCCCTGCCCATCGCCACTGGCAATTTGCCCATCAGCACAGACAGCACGGAGATCGGCCCGATCCAGGTGATCGGCCGCCAGTGGTCCTGGGAATTCATCTACCCCAACGGGGTGCGCAGCAGCGAGCTGCATTTACCGGTGGATCGCCCAATCTACTTTCGGCTCATCTCCATGGATGTGCTGCATGGCTTTTACATTCCCGCCTTCCGCCTCAAACAGGATCTGATCCCCGGCAGTGTGATTGATTACCGCCTAACCCCTTCTCGGCAGGGGCGCTATCGGCTGCGGGATTCGATGTTTTCCGGCGGCTATTTCGCCACCAACCAGACCGATGTGGTCGTCGAAAGCGAGGCAGATTTTGAATCCTGGCTAGCGGCGGCAGCACAGGCGCCGCTGCGGCCCAGTTTCAATGCGGCCAACGAGATCTGGCAACAGCGGCTCGCCGAGGGCAACAGGGGTTGGGCCACGGTGCCGCCGGCACCGCCCCCCGA
>CANGZM010000197.1 GCA_947458155.1 Synechococcaceae cyanobacterium
GCCCGGTGCCAGCAGCCTGCAAACAGTGGCGATGTACTCCTGCCTCTGGCCGGGATCGATGGCGCAGAAACAGGTGTGCTCCACGATGCCGCTGAGGCTGCCGGCAGTCAGGCCCGCCGCCGCCAACGCCTGCCGGTCGAACAGGTCCGCCTGCAGCCACTGCAACGTCTCCCGGGTCTCGCCATGGAGCCTGCGAGCCTCACGCAAAGCCTCGCCACTGAAATCCAGGCCGATGGCCCCGAAGCCGAGGTCTGCGAGCAGGGCAACCTCATGGCCGCGTCCACAACCAGGCACCAGCACCTTGCCCGGTGATCGGGGCGCCAGCGGATCGCTACGCAGGAACTGGGCCAGCGGTGGGGCGGGCTGCCCCAGCTCCCAGCCGTCACTTCCCTCTTGGTAGCGCTGATCCCAGTGGCTTGGCTCGGCGACGGGGGGCTGATCGGATGGGCTCATCGCTCAACTCATTCAGGTTCCGCAGCAAGTTCGACATACCCAACGGCACAAGAGGGCTCTGGTATCTCGATGCCGTCCTGCCTTAATCCTTCCAAATGAAACGTAATCGCTTCGGCAATTAGCTGTTCAACTTCAGAGGCAGTATTACCAGTGGCGATACAGCCTGGTAGATCTGGGACGTAGGCCGAGAGGTTTTCTCCAGCCCTCTCAATGACTACTGCGTACTTCATGGCTGTTCTGAACCTCTTAGACCTGCTTGCTTCAGGGTACTCATCTGAGTGCCCTTGGCAAGCTCATCGGATGGCTTGCCAGCCATCGTTACCCTACCTGGTTTACTTGGGTGCTTAAATTGAAGATGACTTTCTCTTTGTGTAACTTGTTATTTTTAGGCTAACATTCAAGATCAGCTGAGGGCAGGATCACAAGAGATTAATGAAGTTTTCCTGGCCACAAATGCTGGGCCTTGTTGTTGAACAGCCAACTATCAACAGCCTTCCTCTGCACTAATCAATACAACATTTGCATCGCCAACTTGATTGGTGTTCTCAATACGTATAGAGCCATCGCCTTCCAAGACTTCAGTCCCTTTAAGTCCCGCAAGGACAAAAGCTAGCGAGATCTTGTAGACTCCGTATTTGGCTTCATAAGTTGAGCGTGTCTTCCCATCACCATCCTCGAATTGCGCATTGCGGGCCGCTAAATTATACATGACACCGTCAAAAGCAATTACAAAGTTTACAATCCCTGGCCCTTTGCCTCCATACTCCCAGGCGGCCAGTTGCCTTCCCTTTACTGGATCTTGCCCTTTAAGAACAGCACTTCCTTGACAGCCGCTGAAACCAGCCTCACGATAGGCGAAACCAGTCAGTCTAGGCGGTGCAGCTATTGCAGATGTAGAACTCATCATCACGCTAAATGCAAGCAATGATGCAGTACTTGCTCTAATGCCAGAAAAGAATTGCACTATTGTCAGGCTGTTAGAAAGTGATCTTACAGTAAAGTCACTGCAAGCTAGGGATTGAGCTAGCCAAAAGCAACATTGGTCTGCCCAAGAATACGATTTACGTAAGTCTGATCATATAATATGAATTATGTGCCTTAGGCCAGGCTTACCTTGCTTGCCTTAGGGGGTCTGCTTTCGGATTGGTTTGTGCTTCTTGCGTTGCGAACCTCACGGGTGGATGGCTTTCGAGCAGCTTGGCCAAGTGCCCCCTCCGCCCACTTATTGAGGCTGGTACCGCTCTGAGCAGCCGCCTTGATAGCTGCCGCATGTACCTCAGGTGAGATCCGCAGCATTAGTTTGCCACTTGCGGGCTTTTCCGGCGAAGAACCAAGTGCCTGGGATGCGGCTAGATAATCTTCGATGGCTGCATGAAAGTTAGATTCAAACTCAGCTATCGTCTCGCCGTGAAACGAGATAATGTCGTCGATGTCCAGGACACGACCAACAATAATCTTGTCTTCGGTATCGAAGACCATACTGGCTGTGTAGTCTTTGTAGACCATGGAATTGATCATGGCTTGATTTCCATGCGTTCAATGAAGTCCCGAACGGCCAGGACCCGATAGCGAAGTGCTTCTTTGTTAGGGTGAGGTCGGTGGAGAGTCATTTTTCTACCGTTAAACTCAAACGTGACGGATGAGCCTGCTCCTTCAACAACCCTGCAGCCAACTGCCTTGAGCAGCGATTCGATTCGAGTCCACTCAATGTTCCCATTGACGGGATCTGCGAGCAACTTCTCAAGGGTCTTGCGGTGAGTGCCATTCACACCTGTAATGCTAGCAGTGGCAGGCCGAATGCAATCGCACAGCCGGAGAGCTGACGGAACACGGTGGTGGTATCCCTAACGCCCAGGTTAACCGGCGCCGGAGCGCGAAGCGCGTAGGGTACCAACACTGGCCATGGCCAGTGTTGGCGTCCGCGTTGAACCGCCAGTTAGAAACTTTCGCTCGAATTACATTGTTAGAGCATCCCGTGCTCGAAGAGAAACTTGCGGCCTTTAGGGTTCAGGATGTAACTTATACCAGAGAGCATGCTCGCATACGTGTAGATGAGGCCGAGATCATCAAGCTCTTCGAGGAAGAAATTAGTCTGCTGACTGTTCCAACGAAAATGTGAGGAAATCTGTTCTAAATTTGCTCGCTCTGAGCGTTGGCCTAGAAAGCGAAGGATTTTGTACCCCTCATCTCGCAGTTCTGTGGATACCTCTAGAGGCGTTACGCCAACATTAGCGGGCTGAATCGTTGAGTTTTGCATTTTTGAAATAGCCTCGTTGATTTCCGATTGCATTTCAGCATTGTTAATGCGAGGTAATTTGGCCAGTCGAAAGTGAACTTGTAGCGCTTCTAGTAAAAGCTGTGCGAACTTCGGGTCGAGCAGGTCAATTGCTTGAAAATCGCTAATAGGCCGCGGAAGAGTGCCTTTTTGAATTCCAGAATGGCAAAGTGGGATCACGGGTATACCGCGAGACCATGCGCATCCAGTCTCGAAATTAATCCAGGGGCGGACTATCGATGCAGCACTGCATATGACGAGCATTACGTCTGCAGACTTTAGTGCCTCGTCGATCTTCGTGAGCCACTTAACCCCTCCAGGTAACGCTGCTGAGTCGCTACTGATAAAAACTTCACACTGACCTAGGAGGGTTGATTCAATCCAATCCTTTAGGCATGTGGCTAAAGCAGACTCTTCGGAGATGTGACTTACAAATGCACGCATAACTTTTTAAGGATTTCTAACGACGGAGGTCAGCTGCAGGCCGCCAGCTTAGCTGTCGGCCTGCAGCTGGACCGGACTATAAGGCGTTATCTGTATATTTGACTGAGAGAACAAGGATGTTGCCTCCGTTGCATTTATTACATTTCCAATGACGCCCAACCTCTAGCTCATGCTGCCATACAACAATCGTCTCGCGGCAATTAACGTTAGCGCACTGAACCTCATGTTGCTGCGGCACCCACTTAACTTTCCCATTCCCCTCGTCGGTAATAGTGTAGGTGGCCTTGCACTGATAACACTCGGCTACCACTTCTCGCTTACCAAATGGAATGCGCTTGCGGATAGGTTGTTCACACTCAAAGCAATTCAAGGTTGCGAAATTGCCAAACGTGACGTTAAAGATTGGTGAGGATAAAACTTGGCTAACAAAAGCAGCTATCTCTTCGCAGCGGGCGCGGACTTTATTGAAGTCGAGGATTTTCCCTTCTCGCACGTGCTTCATCGATTGTACGTGAAGATAACTGCCTAATGCGTCATAGTGTTTTCGTAGAGCACTCATTCCTAGGACTTTTTCGGAGCCCAGTGAATCCATTTTGGACGCGGGTACGCCATATTGCTCTTCTAGCCCAATGGCCAGCGAGCTGTCCTTATCTGCCGTAGGGTCAATCTCAAGTAGCACTGACATGACTTTGCGTGGCTGCCACGTCTCGTATTCGCTTGGCGGAAATTCATCTTTATATGCAAGTGCGCGGTCATATGTGAGAGCCTCCATCGCCATTCGCAGCTCAAGCACGGCGTATTTCAGTCGATGATCGGTTTTCGTGGCGAGTTCATTCTCGGCATTATTGAGATGCGTTCTTGATAAATTGCGGTAATTCACGTCCACCTCAATATGCTGACGCCTAACTCTATCTTAGCCGGTTCCGAGAACAACTCCCCGCAAGCCCCCCTTTCCGTGAACTTCGCTGCGACATAGGGATGGATTCCCGCAAAACTATTGCTGTGCGGTGCTCCTTGACGAGTCCCACCCAAGCATAGGCGTGGTTTGCGGGTCCGATAACCACATGTTCGTCACGATACAATCCCAAGATCGGCTGACCACAGCAGCCAATGGCGCGATATAAGCCGAACCCACGCAGTCTGACTTATCAGTTCCTTCTAACTTTCTATTGGCAGATTCCTATAACCACAGATACAAGGCATTTGCTTTCTGTTAACCAAGCTCAAACTTTCCGCAGGGAAACAATATCCACACCGAGTTCAGCTCAGACGCTGCCGCACCTCCGCGGGAAAAGCCTCAAGCTGCACTAGCAGCAGCCGGCGTTCAACCGGCAGGGGAGTGGGCTCGGCGTCATAGCGGGCCAGGC
>CANGZM010000198.1 GCA_947458155.1 Synechococcaceae cyanobacterium
GATGCAGCCCGGCGATGTGCTGGCCACCGCCGCCGACACCAGCGCCCTAGAGGCCTGGGTGGGATTTAGGCCGTCCACTTCGATTGAGGCCGGCGTCGAGCACTTCGCCCGCTGGTATCGGGGGTATTACGGGGTTTGAGGGGGGGTGGCAGAGAGTTTCACCTCCACTTTGTGAATCGTGCCATCGAAACGGAACGGTCGGCGCTCGAAGTAGTCGAGCGACACTGTTGAGCCAAGATCCACGCCCACATCAATCGTTTCGCTGGCGGAGAAGGCAGCCGGAACGGTGCGTTTCACCGTGGTGCGCGCCACCTCCTGGCCATCCACCTTCAGCACCACCAAGGCCGGTGAGAGCGGCTGGGCATTAGCGAGGCTGGTTATAACATCGATGCGGTGCCTACCTGCAGGGATTTTGTTGATCGAACGGGCGGTGTAACGCTCGATGATCATCATGTTGTACTCATAAACGAGTTGGCCCTGGTCCAGGTAGAGGCTGAGGCCGCCCCCCGATCCCCCTAAGGCGTACAACACACCAGAGCTGTACTCCTTGAGCTCCGCATCGATGCTGACGGTGTTGCTCTCCCGGCCCAGCCCTGGCGCCGTGAACTCCGGCATGCGCGTGGTGGTGGCATCGAACTGCCAGCTCGTGAAGGGCGACTTGATGCGGTCTTCGGGGTGCAGCCGCAGCCAGATGCCGGCACCCAGGGGATAGACCTTGTTGGCCAGGGCCTGCTGATCAAACGTTTTCTGTAGCTGGGCCAGTCGCTGCGGTTCGCGGGTGGCGAGATCATCAGCTTCGGAGAAGTCAGCGTTGAGGTTGTAAAGCTCCCATTTGTCCTTGGCCGAATCCCAGGCGGCCAGCCCAGGCGCGCCGGGCAGCCAGGGGACCAAAGGGCCGAAGGTGGCAGCCAGCCACCCGTCCTGGAAGATGGCGCGACTGCCGTTGTTGTCGAAGTACTGAACCTTTTTGCGAGTGGGCGCTTTGGCATTGGCAAAGGTATAGGCCAGGCTCACCCCATCGATCGGATCCTGTTTGAATCCATCGACCATTGTGGGCGGATTGATGCCGATGAGTTCATAGAGCGTGGGGGCGATGTCATTGACATGGTGGAACTGGGCCCGGGGCGTTTTGTCGGGTTTGATTCCTTTGGGCCAGGAGATCACCATCGGATTGCGGGTGCCGCCGAAATGGGAGGCGATCAACTTGGTGTACTGGAATGGCGTATTGCCGGCCCAGGCCCAGCCGGCGTGGTACATGCTGTCGGTCTTGGGACCGCCCAACTCATCGAGGCCGCCCATGGCGTTCAGGGCCGTGATCTGCTGCTCAACGGTGTTGGGGATGCCGTTCTGGGCCAGCAACTCGCTGATCGTGCCGTTCTGGCCTTCGGCGCTGGCGCCGTTGTCGCCGAAGATGTAAATCACGATCGTGTTATCCCGCACCCCCAGGCGCTCGAGCTCATCGATTACCTTGCCCACCTGTACATCGACGTGCTCCACGAAACCGGCGTAGATCTCCATCAGCCGTAGTTGGAAGGGGCGCTGGGCCGCCGGAATGCTGTCCCAGGCGGGCATGGACGCGGTCCGGGGCGTCAGTTTGGTGTTGGCGGGAATCCAGCCGAGTTGCTTCTGGCGGGCAAACACCCGCTCGCGGTAGGCATCCCAGCCGGCATCGAATTTGCCCTTGTATTTCTCGGACCACTCCTTGCCCACCTGGTGGGGGCCATGGGCGGCCCCGGGCGCCCAGTAGAGGAAGAAGGGCTTGTCGGGCGAGAAGGCCCGGTGCTTACGCAGCCAGACGATGCTGCGCTGGGCCATGTCCTCGCTGAGGTGGTAATTCTTGTCGAGGGGCGGCTCAATGGCGGTGGTGTTCTCCACCAGGCGGGGCTCCCACTGGGAGGTTTCACCGGCGAGGAAGCCGTAGAAGTAATCAAAGCCGTGGCCCGTCGGCCAGCGATCGAAGGGCCCCATGGCGGTGGTCTGATCGGCCGGCGTGTTGTGCCATTTGCCGAAGGCCGCCGTCTTGTAGCCGTAGTGATGCAGCACTTCGGCCATGGTGGCCGAGGTTTTCGGAATCACACCCGTGTAGCCATCCCAGTCGACGGCCCGTTCGGCGATCGTGCCGTTGCCGACGCGCTGGTGATTGCGTCCGGTGAGCAAGGCCGCCCGGGTGGGGGAGCAGATGGCGGTGGTGTGAAAGGTGTTGTAGCTGAGGCCCTGGCTGGCCAGTTTGCTGAGGGTGGGCGTGTTGATCTCGCCGCCGAAGCTGGAGGCCTGGCCGAAGCCGACGTCATCCAGCAGCACGATCAGCACGTTGGGTGCATCGGCTTTGAGGTGCTGCGGCTGGGCGCGGCGTTTGTGCAGCGAGTCCTGCAGCCGTGGTCGGGCGATGCTGGCGCTGGGCACCGGCGGGAAGGGCAGCACCGAGCCGTCGCTGGGTGGGGCGGCTGGGTCGGGACGGGCCCAGGCCCCTGAGATCACGCCGCTGCTCAGCAGCAGACACCCTAGCGCCACCGCCAGGAACCGGAATGGCGGCTTCATGGCTTGGGCAGCACCGGCTGCTGCTGAGGCAGTCCGCCGTCATCGATGTCGAAGTCGGGATCGAGGATCGTCTGCTCGCCTTGGGCACCGAGGTAGTCGGGCTGGGCCTTGAGCCACTCGCTCATCTTCTGCTGCTTGGCATAGGCCTGCAGCCGGGCTTCGAGATCACGCACCACCTCAGGGTGCTGCTCGGCCAAGTTGTTTTTCTCGCCGGGGTCGGCCTTGAGGTCGAACAGTTCGATCTTGCCCGGCAGCAAGGCGATCTTCACCAGCTTCCACTGGCCCTTGATGATCGCGCCGCGGAAGGCTTCGACGTTGATCAGGAGGTCGTCGTGGGGCGAGGGTTTGCCTTCGGTGAGCATCGGCAGGAGGTTCTTGCCATCGAAGGGCTTGCTGGCGGGGTTGGGTGCCGCGCCGGCCAGGGCCAGGGCGGTGGGCATGATGTCCACCATCTGCGCCGGCTCATTGATCACGGCGGGCTTCAAGGTGCCGGGCCAGTTGAAGATCGTCGGCACGCGCACACCGCCTTCGTAGAGGCTGCCCTTGCCGCCGCGTAGGTTGCCGTTGCTGGCCGGCAGGGATTCCTGCTTGACGCCGCTGGCGGCCCGCTCTTGGCGGGAATGGGCACCGCTGGCGACCACGGCACTACGGGGGCCACCGTTATCGCTGGAGAAGATTATCAAGGTGTTTTCGCGCATTCCGCGCTTGTCGAGGGCGGCCACGATGCGGCCCACCTGGTCGTCCACCGAGGTAACCATGGCGGCATAGGTGCGGCGGGTCGGGTCCTTGATGCTGGCGGCGTAGCGATCTTCATCGGCCTGCTGGGCCTGATAGGGGGCATGGGGTGCCAGGGAGGCGAAGTAGAGGAAGAACGGCTTGGTTTTGTCCTGCCGCTCGATCTGCTTCACCGCCTCGTCGCCGATCAGCGGCAGGTAGTAGGTGGTTTCCTGCATGAACTTGCCGTCGCGCTGCCAGTCGACGATGCCGCCGCGCATCTTGGTGAAGTAGTCAACCTCGCCGACGAGGTTGCCGTAGAAGTGATCGAAGCCCCGGTTTTGCGGCCAGTATTTCTTGTCAGCATGGCCCAGGTGCCACTTGCCCACCATCGAGGTCTGGTAGCCCGCCTCCTTCAGAGCCTGGGGCAGGGTGCGTTCATCCGTTGGCAGGCCGTAGGTGTGGTTGGGGAAGATCACCAACGTCTGCAGGCCATAGCGCATCGGGTGGCGGCCCGTCATCAGAGCGGCCCGGGACGGCGTGCAGACGGGCATGCCATGGAAGGACTCCATCCGCACGCCCTCCCGGGCCAGCTTGTCGATATTCGGTGTTTTGATGTCGCTGCCCCGGTAGCCGAGGTCGGCATTGCCGAGGTCATCGGCCATGATGAAAATGATGTTTGGCCGACTCGCGCCGACGGCAGATCTACTGACCGACCCAGCAGCCGGCCGGTTGGCCTCCAGCGCCAAGGCGGGCACCAGGGCGAACCAGACCAGGCAGGCCAGGCATGCCTGGGAGAGCAGCTTTAGTTTTTGAAAGGGGTTTTTGCGTATGGGCTGCATCGCTGGCGGCTCCCCAAGGGTTGAAGGCGGGCTGTTCGAAACCCGAGCACATGGGGCGCTAGGGTATGTACAAGTTAGATTGTTTCAGGGTAAATGGCCAGAGAAATCAAGCAATACTTCATGCTTTGACATTGTTTGATTAAGTTAAATTTGCGGGATCTCATTAAGGTCGTCTAGTTGTTCGAACGCTGCCCCTGAGTGGCAGGCATGGAGCTGAGGGTCCCGTAGCAGAGAGGTGGGGGTGGCCTGTCCACTCAGGGGCTTGTTCGAAGGCTCTGCGGAATGAAAATAGCCAATGGCACGCTCCTCACCTTCCCAAAAGCGACACATTGCTAATCAAAATAGACGGAGCCCAGAAGCTGGGATTCAGGACGTTGGGGGTGCTGCGAAGGAGAGTGCTCTCCTTGTCTCGGATGCTCCAGAGGCTGACC
>CANGZM010000199.1 GCA_947458155.1 Synechococcaceae cyanobacterium
CCGGTTCATCGATGCTGATCAATCGCGGCAGCTTCGCCGTGGGTTGGGAAAGCACCGTGATCAGTGCCAGGGCCCGCAGGGTGCCATCCGAGAACTGATGGCAGCCGAAGCGTTGATCGCGGTCATCGATCCAATCGAGGCGAACACTGCCATTGACTGCCACCGGATCCAGCTCCTTAATCGCCGGCGCAATGTGGCGACAGTGGCGGTTGATGCGTTGCCAGGACTTGCGGTCGTCGTCCTGGTCGCTTTCCTTTAGCCGCAGCAAGTAGGCCGCGAGATTAGAGCCATCGGAGCGGGGACAGCGATCGTCTTCCCGACGGGCATGGGTGCGTAGCTTGGATTGAGCTGAGGTGTCGTGAAAGTGGTAGAAGGTCATCCGACCCAGCCACCAATTCACGGTCGCTATAATTTTATCTTCAGGGCTTTCTTCCTGAAGCTTGGATTCACGGTGTCCCCCGCCAAGGGGGGAACTGATACTACCGGATCCATCTGGATGCCAGCAAACAGCATTTTCGGTCTGGAAGTACAGGCTGTCATCCGGTGTGAAGGCCAGTCGAGCGTCGTAGCGGAAGATGGATCCTTGATCGCGGATTTCAACACCAAGCTCGATCGCTTCTGTGGTTTTGGGGCCGTAGTGCAACAGAGCGGCACCAAAACCATGCTCCGCCACATAGCGCTGCAGCGAACGCGACCGCAAAAACGGGATCAAACGCATTGCCTGCAGCAGATTCGACTTGCCGGCACCATTCGGGCCGATGAGCAAGGTGAGTCGACCTGGCTTCAGAACAACATGCTTCAGGGAGCAGAAGCCTGCAATGTGGATCGACTGGAAACCGTCGTCTCCCCCATTCTGAGCTGCCGGTGCTTCCTCAGGCGATGACTGCATGGCTCTCCTCTTGCGCTGTGGGCAGTCTGCCGCCCAACGCCTCCGCCAACAGCGCCTCCAGCAACCGCCGGCGCTGCTGATCGGCCTGGCTGAGCTGCTGCTCCAGCTGGTCGCAGAGGTCTATCAGTTCATCCACCTTGGCGACGATGCGGTGTTGTTCGGCGAGGGGTGGGAGGGGGATGGGAACAGCTCTCAACTTGACCTGGGAGATGTTCATCTGCATTACTGCCATCCCTGATTTCGCATCCTCTACCGCTTCGCTAGAGCGACCTGCATTGAGGGCAAGCGCTACGAAACAAGGGCTCAGACCGTCGGCCAGTCGAAGACGAATTATTTTATCAGAAATCATAAGGCGAGGCTCGATCTTGTCGATTACGCAACTGATGCCGACTCTATTTTTTGGCCCAGCTCTCGTAATTAAAATATCGCCTTCACGTGCTTCATGCTGAGGTCTAGGCTGCAGATTTGATGGCAGCTCCTTGTGGTATCTCTCGTCAAAAAAGAGGCTTTGTACAGCAGTTGTCTTAAGGACGCCCCAGCTTTCAATGGATGATCTCGGGTGGTCCTCGCACTGTGGGCTCCAGCCAGAATCCATAACCAAAACCAGATCATCCAGAACGACCCAGAGCCAGGTCTCTGGCAGTACTGAGATACTTGAGTCTTGGCATCCTTCAACGCTAGTCGCAACTGTCTTCCGGGACCTTCTTGAGTGATTGCCTTCTACTCGTTGTAGTAGCCAACTAATTGCCGGTTCATCCTCCGGACTCTGCTCCACCAGCTTCCCCCGCACCGCCAGGTTCAGGATAGTTTGGCGCAGCTGCTTGTTCTGGGCCGGGGTGGTGGTGAGGGAGGGGAGCACCTGCAGGGCAAAGCTGGCGTCGTTGCGGAAGCTGGTGGGGTCTTCGGCGGGTTGGTTGAGGCGCTGCAGGGTGGCGGCCATTAGACGCTCGCGGCCCTGCTCACGCTGCTGCCGGGCGGCCTCCAGCTGGTCGCAGAGGGCCATCAGTTCGTCCACCTTGGCGACGATGCGGTGTTGTTCGGCGAGGGGGGGGAGGGGGATTGGAGTATTAACAATCTTGACCTTCGAAATATTGGGCTGCGCTCCCCCTTCGCTTGCCAGCCTGAACTCATCACGTTGGGCAAGCAGGAACAAATAAAGGTATTCAGTGTCTATGCCCCAGTAAGGCGTGCATGCGCAAACAGCCTGATTCGTGACTGCTTCCTCTCCAAGGATGGCAAGCTTACCAATCGTCGCTCCATACATTGCGATCAAGACATCACCCGGATTGCTCAGGCGGAACGAGCATTGCTCCAGGGCCAAATGCGTAATCTTCTCCTCTGACTCACGAAGGCACTTATTGTCACTTAACTCACCTGACTTAAACCATGAGATAGCTCCGCCGTAATAATCGCTCCTCCCCCTGGAAGGAGTCGAGCCAGATCCCCAATCTCCGATGGCGCCAAGTTGTGTCCATGCCCATGAGCTGGGAACCCCAAATGGGCCCTCTCGGACGAGACCTGCAGAGTGTGGACTTACCTTCCTGCGCCCTTTGGCATGTTGTGTCTCTGAGGAAATGGCTGCCAGCAGCTCCGCCGCCGGCTCATCCTCCGGATCCTGCTCCACCAGCTTCCCCCGCACCGCCAAATCCAGGATGAAACGCCGCAATCGAGCAATCGCATCCGGCGCTTCACTAATTCGCTCGAAATGGGCCAACAAGCGCTCGGCGTTCATCGCAGCAGCGCCTCCGCCAGGATCGTCTTGAGCTGGTCGCGCAGGTCGGTGGCTTTCTGCTCCGCCGTCTGCAGGCTGGCCAGCAGCTCCTCGGGGTCGCCGTGGTCTGCGGCCACGGTGTGGGGGTTCTTGAGATCGAGGTTGTAGTTGCGCTCTTGGATCTGGGCGATCGGCACGCGCCAGGCCTGCTCGGTTTCGGCGCGGCCCTCGCGGCTGGGGCCGCCCCACCAGGCCACGCAGTCAGCAAAATGCTCCTGCTTGATCGGGCGGGTCATCGAGTAGGCCTTCTGGCCCTCGGGCACGCGGTGCTCGTAGTACCAGATCTCTTGGGTGGGGGATCCCTTTTCAAAAAACAGCAAATTGGTGCCGATGCTGGCGTAGGGGCGGAACACCGAATTGGGCAGCCGCACGATCGTGTGCAGGTTGCATTCGGCCAGCAGGCGCTCCTTCAGCCGTGTTTTGACGCCCTCGCCGAACAGGGTGCCATCGGGCAACACAATCGCGGCCCGGCCGCCGGGTTTGAGCAGGCGGATGAACAGGGCCAAAAACAAATCGGCTGTTTCGCGGGTGCGGAACTGGGCCGGGAAGTTGTCCTGAATGCCATCTTCCTCCTGGCCGCCGAAGGGTGGATTGGTGACGATCACGTTCACCTGATCGGCCGGCCCATAATCGCGATAGGGCCTGGCCAAGGTGTTGTCACGCCGCACGAAACTGGGATCCTCGATGCCATGCAGCAGCATGTTAGTGATGCACAGCATGTAAGGAATGGGCTTCTTCTCGATCAGCCGCAGGGAGGCCTGCATCGCCTGCTCATCGGCAAGCGTCTTCACATAACGCTCGCGCATGTGCCGAATCGAGCAGGTGACGAAGCCGCCGGTGCCCCCCGAGGTGTCCAGCAGCAACTCGCCGGGTCGGGGATCGATGCGATCGACCATGAAGCTGGTCACGCCTCTCGGCGTGTAGTACTCGCCGGCATTGCCGGCACTCTGCAAATCGTTGAGCAGCTGCTCGTACACATCGCCAAAATGCTTGCGGTCGGCGAGGTTATTGAAATCAATGCCATTCACCTTGTTGATCACCTGCCGCAGCAGCTGACCTGATTTCATATAGTTGTAGGCATCGGCAAACACCTCGCGCACCACCTGGGCCCGGTTGGGGTGCGAGCCCTTGAGCGGCATCTCCTTGAGATAGGAAAACAGTTCCTGGTTGATGAACTCCAGCAGGCCATCCCCCGTGATGCCCTCCCCATCGGCTGCCCAGCGGCGCCATTGCAGGTGCTCCGGAATAGGGGAGCGGTAGTTGTCTTCGGTGATCTCCAGGGCCTGGTCCTGGTCGTCGATGATCTTGAGGAAAAACAGCCAGCACAGCTGCGAGAGGCGCTGGGCATCGCCATCGACGCCCACGTCCTTGCGCATGATGTCCTGGATCGCCTTGACCGCCGTGCGGGCCGACATCTCAGGCGGCCTCCGCATACAGGGCCGCTTGCAGGTCGTGCACCGCCCGCTCGAAATCGGCCTTTTTGCCGCCAAAGCGATGCAGCAACTCCATCGGGGTGCCCATGGCACTGAACGGCGGAATTTGCAGGATTTTCACGTCGGCCAGCTCGTCCACCAAGCCGCCATCCTGGTACTTAGCCAGCAGGGCCTCCAGCACCGCCCGGGCCTGGGGCCCGTAGCGGCTGAACCCATCCTGTTTCTGCACTCTGGCGGCCCGCTCGCGGCGGCTGAGGGGCGGCTGGTCGTAGGCGATGTGGCAGATCAAATCGAAGGGATCCAGCTCCAGGCCCAGCTCCTCCTGGAGAGGCTCCAGCAGCAAACCCTCCTCGGCCAGCTCCTGGATGATCGTCGCCTTGCGCTCCTCC
>CANGZM010000200.1 GCA_947458155.1 Synechococcaceae cyanobacterium
CCCGAGCTGGAGGAAAAATTCTGGTCGCTGCGCGCAGGGGTAGTGAATGTCATGGTCCTGGGAAGAAAGGATGGGAGCAGGCTGGATGAAAAAGAGGGATCGTTAGACCTTGGTGCGTGCAGCCAGCTTACGAGCCAGCAGATTAGCCAGAAGAATCATTATCACCAAAACGAAAGATGCCGCCCAAGCCAGTTGGTTTTGGGCCTCATACGGCATAATGGCAAAATTGAAGATCAGCACCGACATCGTCGCGATGGGATTGAAGACTCCCTCGGGCCAGAACGGTGAAAACAGAGCAGTGAAAATCAGCGGTGCCGTTTCCCCCGCCGCCCGGGCGATGGCAAGCACCATGCCGGTGGCAATGGGGGTCAGGGCGGCGGGCAAGGTGATGCGGGTAATGGTTACAAAGCGTGAGGCACCGACCCCATAGGCCCCTAAGCGAAGGTCATTGGAGACAAGCCTCAGGCCTTCATCGGTGGTCTTGATCACCGTCGGCAACATCAAAACCGCCAGGGCGATACCACCGGCCAAGGCGCTATAGCTTTGATTAAAAAAGACCCTGGTCGCCACGATGGCGCCGTAAACAAAAACACCGCTGATGATTGATGGCACCCCAGCCAATACGTCATTGCCAAAGCGGACGAATTGGGCAAACCAGCCTTTGCGGGAGTATTCCGCCAGATAGATGCCGCCTCCCACACCCACCGGGATGGCGATCAGGGAGGCCAACAGGGTAACCAGCAAGGTGCCGAGGATGGCATTGCCGATGCCACCCCCGCTCAACCCAGGGGCTGGGGGCAACTGGGTGAACAGACCGGGCCGCAGCAGGCTGCCGCCCTTGAACAGGACATAAGCCAGCACCAGAAAAAGAGGCAGGACAGCTATTGTGGCAAATATGCCAGCAATGCTGTTGAACAAAACATTAAAACGGTTGCGGGGCAGATTGGGTTTGAAAAATAATGAGCCACGCTTGAATCCAGGGACAGATCCAGGGCCAGAATTAGTGATTGGAATAGCCATGGGTTTCAATCAGTAACGGAGACTCAAACGACGAACGACCCATTGGGCCAAGATGTTGACTGCAAAAGTAAGCAACATCAAAATGAGAGCTGCGTACATCAGAGCCGAAACCTGAATGCCGTCGGCTTCACCAAATTGATTGGCGAGCATAGAGGAAATTGTATTGCCAGGTGCCAATAATGATAGGTTAAAATTGAGAGCATTACCAATAATCATTGTTACAGCCATTGTTTCGCCCATCGCCCTTCCCAAGCCCAGCATAACTCCGCCTGCAATAGCCGAGATTGCTGCAGGTAAAATAATGTTAAATATAGCTCCCCACCTAGTCGTTCCAATGCCATAGGCTCCTTGACGCAGCTCGGTAGGAACCTGATTTAGAGCATCTCTAGCAATGGCAGTGATGATTGGCAAAATCATTACCACCAGAATCAAAATTGCCGGTGCCATGCCAGGACCCTGGGGCACCGTCGAGAAGAACGGTAACCAGCCCAAGGTTTTATGTAAGAAGACCAGGGCCGGACGAATCGCAGGCTCCATCACAAAGATCGCCCACAATCCGAGCACCACCGAGGGAATGGCCGCTAACAGCTCCACCATCATGCCGATCAAATCGCGTAGGCGACTAGGTAGCAGATCCTCGGTAATGAAGATTGCTGTTCCGATGCCCAGGGGAACCGCCAGCAGCAAGGCCAGCAGGGATGACACAAGCGTGCCGTAGATGGCTGTGAACGCTCCATAGCGTTCATTCACCGGATCCCAGGCCGAAGTGGTGAGAAATTTCAAGCCAAACGTGCTGATCGCCTCCCTGGCCCCGAGAAATACCGTGGCAAAAATCGCCAGCAACACAAAGGCCACCGTGGCCGCCATTAAAATTGTTGACTGGCGAAAACCATTGTCGATCAACTTTTCTAATGGGGGCCTTCGGCGCAAAGTAAAGGCTTCAGCCTTAGTAGAACTGGTCATGCGGCGCTCGTCTGAAGAATTTGGGGAGCAATCACGCTGTTTCGGTCAAAAAAGCAATTTCTGGCTAAAAATTTAGGCAGGGACCGGCTCAGGCCGTTTAAGGTCTGTTTAACCCCTGCAGCTCTGCCCAGTAGCGTTGCGCTTGCTTACGGGTTTCACCAAGAAGGGCATGGGGCGCATCGTCGGAATCGACCTGGGCACCACCAACTCTGTGGTGGCCGTTCTTGAGGGCGGTAGGCCCCAGGTCATCGCCAATGCCGAGGGCGGCCGCACAACCCCCTCGGTGGTGGGTTTCAACCGGGACCAGGAGCTGCTGGTCGGTCAGCTGGCCAGGCGCCAGCTAGTCCTGAACCCTCGCAACACCTTCGCCAACCTCAAACGCTTCGTGGGCCGGGGCTGGGATGAACTCGAAGAAGGCAGCCTCGCGGTGCCCTTCACGGTGCGGGCCAACGACCAAGGCAACGTGCGCGTGGTTTGTCCCGTCACCGAAAGGGAATACGCCCCCGAAGAATTGGTGGCCAGCCTGTTGCGCAAGCTGATCGACGATGCCAGCACCTACTTGGCCGAACCGGTGGAGGCGGCGGTGATTACGGTGCCCGCCTACTTCAACGACGCCCAGCGCCAGGCAACCCGGGACGCCGGACGCTTGGCCGGCATCACTGTCGAGCGCATCCTTAACGAGCCTACGGCGGCCGCCCTCGCCTACGGCTTCGATCGCAGCGCCGTCAAGCGGGTTCTGATCTTTGATCTTGGCGGCGGCACCTTTGATGTCTCAGTGCTGCGCATCGCCAACGGTGTATTTGATGTCAAGGCCACCAGTGGTGACACCCAGCTGGGCGGCAACGACTGGGATCGACGCATCGTGGACTGGCTGGCCGATGCCTTTCAAACCCAGCACGGCATCGACCTGCGCCGTGACCGTCAGGCCCTGCAGCGCCTGACCGAGGCGGCCGAGAAGGCCAAAATTGAACTCTCCGGGGTGCGCAGCACCCCCATATCCCTACCCTTCATCGCCACCGGGGCCCAGGGACCCCTCCATATCGAAACCACCCTCGAGCGCAGTACTTTTGAAGCCCTATGTCCCGATCTGCTGGACCGCCTGCTGAGGCCGGTGCAGAAGGCCCTGCGGGATGCCAATCTCAGCGCCGATTCCATTGAGGATGTGGTGCTGGTGGGCGGCGCCACCCGCATGCCAATGGTGCAGGAAATGGTGCGCACCCTGGTGCCGCGGGAACCCTGTCAATCCGTCAATCCCGATGAGGTGGTGGCCATCGGCGCAGCCGTACAGGCCGGCATCCTCACCGGCGAGTTGCGGGATTTGATGCTCAATGACGTCACGCCCCTCTCCCTGGGATTGGAAACCATCGGTGGTTTGATGAAGGTGCTGATTCCACGCAATACGGCAATTCCGGTGCGCAAATCCGATGTCTTCAGCACCTCGGAAGCCAATCAGTCCTCCGTGGAGATCCATGTCTTACAGGGCGAACGGCAGATGGGGGAAGACAACAAATCCCTTGGTCGCTTCCGCCTTTCCGGCATCCCGCCGGCTCCCCGCGGCGTTCCCCAGGTACAGGTGTCCTTCGACATCGACGCCAATGGCCTGTTGCAGGTTTCGGCCACCGACCGCACCACCGGCCGCCAACAGAGCGTCAGTATTCAGGGCGGCTCCAATCTCAGCGAAGACGAAATCCAGAAATTGCTCCAGGAGGCCGAACAGAAATCCGTGGAGGATCGCCGCAAGCGGGCCTCCGTCGATCGCCGCAACCGGGCCCTGACCCTGGTCGCCCAAGCGGAACGCAGGCTTCGGGATGCGGCCCTGGAGCTCGGTCCCTATGGCGCTGAACGCCAACAACGGTCGGTCGAACTGGCCCTCCGTGAGGTACAGGATCTATTACGCCAAGAGGAGCCAACCGAGCTGGAACTGGCGGTTAGCGGCTTGCAGGAAGCCCTGTTCGGGCTCAACCGTCGCCTGATGAGTGAACGCCGGCCCGAAGGCGGTCCCCTCCAGGGCCTTAAAAACACCCTTGGCTCCCTCAAGGATGAACTGTTTGCCGATGACGATTGGGACGATTGGGACCGGGATGGGCGCTCAGATCCATGGAATACTCCAGCCCGCACCCCCTCCTACGCAGCAGATCGTTTCCGCTCCCCTGGCCCCAATTCCTGGGACAACGCCGCCGCCGACCGCGACTGGCGCCAGCCGGCACGCTGGGATCGGGACACCCTCGATTCCCCCGAACGCCGGGACTGGCGCCGCGATGCCGACGATCGTCCCCCCCCCGATCTCGACCGTCGCAGCCGCGACCCACGGGATCGAGATCCACGGGATCGAGATC
>CANGZM010000201.1 GCA_947458155.1 Synechococcaceae cyanobacterium
ATGGTCCAGCACCACACCGGTGCCCTGCGGATGAGTGAGTTCGTGTTCGACATCGGCCAGCCAGGCGTGGGTGCGCTGGCCAAGCAGATCTGGCGCGACCAGGCCCAGGAGATCAAGGCGATGGGGCAATGGCGCAAAGCCTGGTATCCCGAGGCGCCCGTCTATCCCGTGGCCTTGAAGACCGGTGGCGATCCCAACAGCATCGAAAGCCTGGAGCGCATGAGCGCCGCTCACATCCAGGCGATGCAGATGATGGGCTCCACGCCCACACGGGAGAACCGCGTCACCTGGTTTCTCGAAGGGATGCTCGCCCACCATGGCGGTGCGCTGGTGATGGCCCACGACGCCCTCAAGAAGAGCAACAACCCCACGATCAGGAGGCTGGCGCGCTCGATCATCGTGGCCCAGCGGCGCGAAATCATTGAGTTGCGCCGCATGCTCAGGCATGAGGGACTCAACAAACCCGAGTACCACCAATGCGATGCTCTGTTTTCGTTCTGATCAACGCCTGGCTGATCAACGCTTGGCGGTGGCTGCGGTGGCGCTGCTGTGCGTGCTGCAGCTGCCAAACCAGGTTCTCGCCCACGCCAAGGGTCTCTACAAGACCCAGGCCGAAGCGGAGCAGCGCGCCAAGGAGCTGGGCTGCAAGGGCACCCATCAGAACCAGGGGCTGTGGATGCCCTGCAGCGGTGAGGCGATGTTGCACAAAGAACTGAGGCAAGAGTGAGGAGGCAAGAGTGAAAACGATGCCGCGAACCCTCAGCGCCCGGTTCCGCCGCGCCCATCGCGTCGCGGTTCCCCTGGCCGCCGCGCCGCTGCTGCTGACGGCCGCTAGTGGCTCCCTCTACAGCCTGCTGCTGGAGCGCGGCATCGACGCCTTTTGGCTGCTTAAGCTCCACACCGGCAAGTTCGGCCCCATCAACCTGCAGCCCTACTACTCAGTGCTGCTCGGCATGCTCACCCTGGTGGTGATCGTCTCCGGAGTGGCGCTGCTGCTCAGCAGCGGCCGAGCCCGAGCCTGATGGCAGTTTAGTTGCCTACGGGGCATCGCCCACGACCATGGCGGCCACACCATGAATGCGGCCTGGATCCGCTGGCTTTTCTCCTCAGGGCGGCATCGCCCTCCAGATTTACCCGGCGATTGCGTATTCGCTCGCTTTCGTGCATGGTAAGTGCAAATGCACTCGGAGTAGCCTTCCCGTGCCTTCCTCGCTCGCCCCGCTATACCAGGAGCCGCTCACTAAGTCCGATGCGCAGGCAGTTGGTGGCCGAGGTCTGCGGTCGGGCCATCCAGCGGGCTCAACCGCGTTGCCAACTACCTCGATGCCCTGCGCGGCTGATTGTGGCGCGGCTCACCTTGCTTTGGAAGCCATTCGGGCCTTCGATCGTTTTATTCGCGTAACAACAAAGGACCGACTTCTTGATGGGACACGGGAGGTGTTGCGGTAGGTCATGGAATCGTCTGGGCTGCCAATCAACACTTCAGCAGGAAGATCAAATTTCGAGACCAACTTACGAATCATGGCCAATGTCAGCGGGCGTTGCTTATTCATCACCTCAGAAATGCGTCCGCTGCTACCAATGACATCTTCAAGGTCTTTTCGCGAAAGCCCCCTTTGCTCCAAAACAAACTCAATGGCCGCAATCGGGTCGGGAAGATCGATGGAATGGTGCTTGGCTTCATAGTCGTCTACCAGGATCGAAAGCACCTCCAGTCGGTCCTGTTCGGGACTTCCTTCAGCTGCATCTAGACAGCGATCAATGTCCTGAAGAGCGAGATCGTAATCGACCTCATTGCGGATTGGTTTAATGGGATGCATTGTAGTTCTCATATCGTTGAGGCATCGATCCTGTCGTAATCAGCATGGCTGCCGATAAATCGGATATAGATTGTCTTGAGTTCATAAACAACTTTAACAACAAGTCGATACTTGTTGCCGCTGATGTTAAACACCACTCGATTGGTGGCGAGAAAACTGGCGGTTGAGAACTTGGCTTTGATCTCAGTGGGTTGGCTCCAGTTGGCCGCCTTGGCAAGGGCATGCCAGGCCTTGAGGGGTTGTTCAGCATCGCCATGGCCAGACTCCCAGAATTCCACCAAGGTCCGCTTGGCGATGATGCGCACGTCGCGAAGCCCTTTTCTCCCATTATGGGAGCTGAGGGTTGGTTTGTCGAGGGTGGGGCAAACGGGGCTGCTGGCTCCCCACCGCCTTCCACCACACCACGCCTGGGTTCAAGGGCTTCGAGCAACTGGCGCATCCCGGCGGCCGTTCGGGATGTCTGACCATGAAGCTGAGCGTCGATCTCTGCCTGGCGCCGTTCATCCTGAGCTGCTGAAGGGCGCTGGGCAATGCACCGATGACTGTGGGTAGGTTGCTGGGCTGGACCGGCTTGCTGGCGCTGGGCTACACCGTTGTCTCCCTGCTGGTCTTCCTGAACCAGCGCTCGTTCATCTATTTCCCCCAGCCCGCCGCCGATGCATCCGACCGGCTGGAGCTGCAGGTTGAGGGAAAGCGGGTGCAGGTGGCCCATCGGCCCCACCCCGGTCCCCGGGCGCTGATCTACTTCGGCGGCAATGCCGAGGACGTGTCTCTCACCCGCGTCGAGTTGGCCGCCCTGCTGTCGAACACCGCCCTCTATCTGCTCCACTACCGCGGCTTCGGTGGCAGCGAGGGCAGTCCGAGCGAAGCGGCCCTGCGCGCCGACGCCCAAGCCCTGTATGCCCACGTGGCCGGGCGCCACAGCGCGGTGACGGTGGTGGGCCGCAGCCTTGGCACAGGACCGGCGGTGCATCTGGCTGCCACGCAGCCGGTGCAGCGGCTGGTGCTGCTGGTGCCGTTCGACAGCCTGCTGGCGGTGGCCCGCGGCGCCATGCCGTGGCTGCCGGTCGATCTGCTGCTGCTCGATCGCTGGGATGCGGCCGCCGAGGCGCCCCTGGTGCGCGCCCCCACCACGATCGTGGCGGCGGCCGTCGATCAGGTGGTGCCCACCCGCCACGCCGTCGCCCTGCACCGCGCCTTCCAGCCCGGCGTGGCAGAGCTGGTTCTGGTGCCCGACCTCGACCACAACTCGCCGATCCTCAGCTCGGCGGCCTTCCGCGCTGCCCTGCAAGACCAGGAAATTGGCCGTCGCCACAGCCGCTAGTAGGTCCACCAGCACCAGCCCCCGACTACGTTCGGTCATCATCTGCACCGCTACATGGTGTGCCTGTTCTGATCACGCAGGTCCTCGTAAAGGTTGGTGTGATTCAGGAGGATGTCGATCATTC
Source organism: Synechococcaceae cyanobacterium (assembly GCA_947458155.1). Classification (GTDB taxonomy): domain Bacteria; phylum Cyanobacteriota; class Cyanobacteriia; order PCC-6307; family Cyanobiaceae; genus Cyanobium. The sequence continues at coordinate 3,269 of CANGZM010000201.1, forward strand.
CCTCACGTACTGCCTCTGAGTTGAGTGCCTGGGTGCTCATCAGCTGATGAGCATCGAAAGCGCCGATGATCGCATCTAGCAGCGCCTTGTTGAGATCCGGCGAATTGGAAAACTGTTTCTTGCTGTTGGCGGCCGCCTGCTGACTCAGGGTGGAGGATTCCAACAGCTTGCCGCGAATCACATTGCAGACATAAGGAAGCTTGTCGTTATCGCCAAGATCCCCGTTGAACAGCTCATTGAGCTTGGCAATGATCTCTGCCAGCTCCACTTTGTTCTTGTCTTGCACCCCGCCACCGCCAGGGCCCATGCCAGGGATAGCAGGGCTGGCGCCCTGCTTGAGATCGAGCTTCCTGGTGCCTAGATCGCGGAGATGGTGATGGGTGAGCACCACCTTTGAGAGATCCACCGTGTTGATCTCGCGCTCGAACTCCAGCAGGGGCAGCAGAGCCTTGTAGAACATGGCCCGCTTCTCCAGGCCGGTGTTGGCGTAATCAAAGATCTGCGAAAGAAACGTATAGAAGCGCCCATAGGTGCCGATGTCGCTGCGGAACAGCGTCAAAGCAGCCAGTTCATCCTTGGCCCGCTTGAGAGTATCGCCGTCGTTGATGTCCTCTGCCTGGCGATAGGCCAGCCTGGCTTCCTTATAGAGGGTCATCAGTCGCTGGGCGACCGGCTCGATCGCTGCCATCAGCTGGCTTTGCCGCACCTTGTCGCTGCGGCTATCGTCGAGGAGAACTTTCACCACCCGATCGATCTCGAACTCGTCGTAGTGGCCCTGGGCATCTAGCTTGGTCTTGAGATTGAGGATCAGGTTGGGATCGGTGGCCACGGCCAGCTTGGCCGTGGCGTAGTAAGTCTTGAAGGCCGCCAGGATGTCGTCTGGTTCATTCACGAAATCCACCACATAGGTCGTGTCCGCGCCGGTCCACATACATGCCGCAGAGCAGCGGCTGATCAAAGCCAGTCTGGAACTTGTTGGCCACCAGCAGGATCTGGTAGTCGTTGCCCTTGAAGGCCTCGCGGATGTCACC
>CANGZM010000202.1 GCA_947458155.1 Synechococcaceae cyanobacterium
CCCCCGCCAGCGCAACCGGCCGGCGTTTCACCTGATGGAGCAGCAGCGCCTGCTGGGGGATCCCCACCCGGCAGACCAGGATCGATACGTTCTGATGGAAGCCCTGCTTTCGGCCCGGGACCATCTGTTGATCACCTGGAGCTGCCGGGGTGAACGCAAGGGGGAGGAACGGCCGCCCTCGGCCCCGGTGCGCCAATGGTTGCAGTGGCTCCAGGAGCAATTAGGCGCCCAGGCCGCAGGGCTTGAGATTTTCCACGCCGCCAGCCCCCTCGATCGTCGTAATTTTTTGCCCCACGGCGATCTCCCCCCCGCCAGCTGCGACCGTCGCCTGCTGGCCGCCCGCCAGTTGCTGGAGCAGCACCCCCCCCCGAGCCAGCCCTGGGCGGCCGGGCCCATGCCCGAGCCCCCTCCCCAAGCCGCAGCGCCGGGCCGGACGGCCCGGCGCCCCTCCAGCCCAGAACCCACCCTTCAAGAAGGGCCCCAGGAGCATTTTGAGGCTCTGCGCCAGTGGCTGATGGCTCCCCAGAAGACCTGGTTGCGCGAACTGGGACTGCGGCCTGGGGAGTGGGCCCGACCGATCGAGGACCTGGAACCCCTTACCCTGCCGGAGCGGGCACGGGTCGCCTTGCTGCGTCAGGGGCTGGTGGCGGATGGCCCCATGGCTGGGCCTGGGGCGAGCGGGGATTGGCTGCTCTGGTGTCGTGGCACTGGCCAGCTGCCCCCCCTGGGCGGCGGCGAGCTGGAAGCCCGCACCTTGCAACGTCGCTGGCAGACCCTGCAGGACGCCAGGGCGGCATTGGGGCCTCCCAGTTGCGAACCGCTGACCTGGGGGGACTGGCAGGCGGCGCCCCAGTGGCAGGGCGACAGTGTGGTGGTTTGCCACCCCGCCAAGGCCAGCACAGCCCAATTCGTCGATCTTTGGCTGCAGCTCGTCTTGGCCGCCGCCTGCGCTACTTCGCCTCGCCAGGGGGTGTTGATCGCCCGCGACAGCCCCGATCGCTTTGCCGCCTCCCTCATCCTTAAACCCCTGGACGTTGAGGCCGCCAGGCTGGAGCTGGAGCGGTTGGAGACCCTCGCCCGGCGCGGCAGGCAGCTGTGCTGGCCAGTGCCGCCGGATTCGGGTTGGGCCTGGATCAGCCACGAGCAGGCCAAGGCCGGCAGTGGCGACGCCCAGGCGGCGCAGGTCTGGGAGGGCCATGTCCGCCGCAGGGGGGAACGGCTCAGGGAGGAAATGGTGGTTTGCTTTGGCGCCGATCTTTCCGCCAGCAGCTTGATCGATGGGGACTTTGGCCCCTTGGCCGCCCAGCTCTACGGCCCGATCCTGGCCGCCGAGGTGAAGCAAAACAAGAAGCCAAGCGTGACGTCATGAGCCCTCGCTTGCAACCCTTTGAGGCCAACAGCTTTCCCCTTGATTGCGGCATTCGCCTGCTGGAGGCAAGCGCCGGCACCGGCAAGACCTTTGCCTTGGCCCACCTGGTGTTGCGCCTGGTGACGGAGGAGGGCCTCAGCCTGCGCCGCTTGTTGGTGGTCACCTACACGGAGGCGGCCGCCGCCGAGCTGCGCGATCGCATTGGTCGGCGGCTGCAGGAGGCCTTGGCCTCCCTGGCAGGGCCGGCTCCGGATCCAGATGCGGCCAGCGTCGATCCAGTGCTGCAGGAGTGGTTGGAGCGGCTTGCTATTCAGGGTGCCCAGTCCGTGGATCGCCTGCGGGGCATGTTGTTGTTGGCCCTCGAAGAACTCGATGGGGCCGACATCACCACCATTCACGGTTTCTGCCGCCGCACCCTGGAGCGCCAGTCCCTGGAGGCCGGCTGCTCCCCCCAGCAACGGCTCGAGGGGGATGCCAGCCGCCTGATCGAAGAGGTGGTGCATGACTACTGGCAGGGGCAGGTGCTGCCCTTACACGCCCCTAGCCTTGCCGGTTTGGGGACCTGCGGGGTTAACCCTGAAGCCCTCGCCTCCCTGCTGCTGCGCCTGGATGGCGATCCGGCCCTGGCGCTGGATCCCCTGCCCGCCGGCCTGGACCTGGAGGTGCCCTTTGCCGACCAGTGGCCCGCCCTCTGGCAACGCAGCTGGAGCCTGTTTCGAAAGGAGTGGCAGCAGCGCAGCGAGGCCCTGCAGCAGGATTTCGAGGCCGCCGCCGAGCAATGGCATAGCGCCAGCGGCGCCAAAACCGGTTTGTATTCGCGGCGTTTTCGCAATGGCGGTCCCAGGGCCAAGGTGGAGGCTTGGCTGGCCCAGGCCGAAGCGCAGGTCGCCGCCGGCGATTACGAGGCGGTGCTGCAGCAGAAGCCCCTCACCGACATCTTCCATCCCGGGGCCTTCAGCAGTCAGGCCCGCAAGGCCGAGGGCCATGGGTCGGCGGCTCCCAGCCTGCCCCAGCGCCCCCTGCTGGAGGCGGTCGCGGCTCTGGTGGATGGCCCGGCGGAGGCGTTGCTGGCCCACGCCTGCCATTGGGGTCGGCGGGAGTTACGCCAGCGGCGGCAGCGGAGTGGGGCCACCAGCTTTGCCGGCTTATTGGAGGCCCTTGATCCGGGAGTGGAGTCCCTGGGGCAGGGCACTCCCCTTTTGGCTGCCGTGGCGGCCCGCTACGACGCGGCCCTGATCGACGAATTTCAAGACACCGATCCGATCCAGTGGCGCATCCTGCGACTGGCCTTTGGGAGTGGGGCCCACCGTCTTGTCATGGTGGGGGACCCCAAGCAGGCGATCTACCGCTTCCGTGGCGGGGACCTGGCCACCTATCTGGCGGCCCGGAGCGAAGCGCAGGCTTTGTATCAGCTCGATGAGAATCGGCGCTCGACGGCGGAGTTGATCGACGGGCTCAACCGCCTGCTGGCGCCCGGACTGGTGCGCTCGGGCCTGGAGGTGCCAGCAGTGCTGGCCCGCGCCGATCGGTCCGGGCCGCCTGGACCGGCGATCGAGTTGCTATGGCTCGGTCCCAAGCTGGAGGAGGAGGAGGAGAAGGAAGAGTCCGATGGCAAGCAGCCCGAGGCCAAGGCGCCCAGCCGCACGGAATGGGAAGGGCGCTTGCCCAGCTTGATCGCTGCGGCAACCGCCGACTTACTGGCCCGCCGACCCCTGTTGTGCCAGGGCGGCCAAACACGCCCCCTGGGCCCGGAAGATATCTGTCTTCTGGTGAGCCGGCACCGCCAGGCGGAAGCCTTGCGGCAGGCCCTGCAGCGCCAGGGCATTGCCTCGCGCCTGGTCAGCCAGGCGGATGTCTTCGCCACGGCGGGGGCCACCCTGTTACAGCGCTTCCTGGATGCGCTGGCCGATCCGGCCGATCCCAATTGCCTGCGGCTGCTGGCGGCCTCGCCCCTGATCGGTTGGAGCGCCCGCAGCGTTCACTCGGCGGATCCCGGCCATTGGAGTGCCCTGGCGGGCCGGCTGCAGGCCCTGGCCGCCGGGCTGGAGCGTCGCGGCCTGTTGGGGGTGCTGGCGGATCTGCTCGGCAGTGACAACCTGGCCCGGCTGTCGGATGGGGGAGGCCGTTCATTGGCGGATCTGGAACAGGTGGCCGGGCTGGTGGAACGCCAGCGCCACGCCGAAGGCCTGGGTCCCGCCGCCCTGGCCGATTGGCTGCGGCGGCTCCGCCACAGCGAAGATCGCCCCTTGCCGGAAGACCATCAGGCCAACAGCGACCGCATCGACGACGCCGTGGCTGTCGTCACGATCCACCGCAGCAAGGGCCTGCAGTTCCCTGTGGTGATCTGCCCCTATCTCTGGCAGGCCCCCGGAGCCAGCCGCGGCGGCGGCGCGCCCCTGGGCTGCCGTTGGCAGCCCAGGGGCGCTGCCCAACCCCACCTCGATCTGCACCTGGATCGGCGCTGGGGCGTGGGATATGCCGCCCACAGCCAGGAGCGTGCCGCCGAGCAGGCCGAGGCGGAGCGCATGGCCTATGTGGCCATGACCCGGGCCGAACACCTGCTGCTGCTGGCTTGGGGACCGGTGGCCCAGCAGGGGGCCAGTCCCTTGGTGCCCTGGTTGTTCCCCGCAGAGCCCCTGGCTGCCCCCGGCCACGACCCCCTCGAAGGGGTTTCCACCCCCGAATGGCGGCGGCGTCTGCAGCAGCAACTGGAGCAAAGGGCCCTGCCCGTCCGCCTCATCGATCCGCCCCCGGCCCCAGATCAGGCCCGGGCCGCAGAGGGCAATGGGGCGGCCCCCCTCGCCCTGGGTCCGGTGCCGCAGCGCCCTTTCGATCGCCGCTGGGGGCGCGCCAGCTACACCGCCTGGACCCACGGGGCACCCGAGCCGGGCCGGACCGTGATGGCCTCGGGGGTGGCCC
>CANGZM010000203.1 GCA_947458155.1 Synechococcaceae cyanobacterium
CACCGCCGTCGTGCGTTGGGCCAGGGCGATCAGCAAAAAGCCAACACTGACGAACCCGACCCCCGTCAGGGACAGCCTGCGTTCGCCAAAACGGGCCACCAGGGGCCCGATCAGCCCTCCCTGCACCACCGTGGCCACCACACCCACCACTAGAAAGGCGAGGGCTGAAAGCTCGGGGCCCCAGGCGAAGGCCTGGCGCAGAAACAGCACCAGCATGGCCGTGAAGCCATTGAATGAAAGGAAAAACAAAAAGAAAGCCAGGGCCAGCAAGCGCACCTGGGATTGGCCCAGGATGCGACCTATTTGATTGAAGGGTTGCAGTGCCCGCCGTCTGGGCAAGGGCAGGCGCTGGGAAGGGGGCAGGGTTTCGGGCAGCAGCTTCAGGACCACCACCAGGTTGAGCAGCGCGAAGGCCGCCGCCAGTAACAGGGGCAGGGTGAGGCTGAAACGGGCCAACAGGCCTGCCAGTGCTGGCCCCAGGATGAAGGCCAGGCCGAAGGCCACCCCCAGCAGCCCGAAGGCCTTGGCCCGTTCTTCCGGGGGGGTGATGTCCGCGAGGACGGCGGTGGCAGTGGCGGCGGTGCCACCGCTGAGCCCATCAATGAACCGGGCCAGGAACAGCAAACCGAGGGGCACGCCGGCCGCCAGGGCTTCGGGCCAGAGTTGGGCCCAAGGCAAGATCAAGGTGGCGGCAAACAGGGAAAGCCCCAATACCGAACCCGCCACACAGACGGTGATCACCGGCTTGCGACCAAAGCGGTCGCTGAGGGCGCCGATCAAGGGGGTGCCGGCGAACTGGGCCAGGGCATAGGTGCCAGCCAGGGCCCCCAGGGTGCGGCCATCGCTGCTGAGCCCGGCCAGCAGGTAGGGCAGCAGGGGAAACACCATGCTTTCCCCGAGCCTGTCGTTGAGCAGGGTGAGAAACACGCTCAGCAGGGTGGAGGGACGCTGCCAGCGCAAAGGAAGCCTGCGACGCCCTTCAGCATCCCATGGGACCGCGAATCGCTGGTAGAACGGGTTTTCACGGAGGGGATTGAGGCGTGTTGCTGGCCGCCACCGGACTGCTTCTGGTGTTGTTTCTTGCGGTCCATCTGGCTGGTGTGGGGCTTGCCTTGCTCGATCAGCAGGTTTTCGAGGCTTGGAGCGCCAGCCTGCACAGCTGGTGGCCCCTTCCTCTGCTGGAAGCGGCCTTGGTGGTTTTGTTCCTGCTCCATCCCCTCAAGGCGGCGGCTAAGGCGTGGGCCAATGCCACCGCCGCCCCTCGGGTGCAGGCAGGGCGCCGTAGTCGCCGGGGCGGTGGCCTGGAAGCGCTGGCCGCCCTGGCCGCTCGCACCAGCCCCTGGAGTGGGGCGCTGTTGTTGCTGTTTCTGGTGGTGCACCTGGCCCAGTTGCGCTGGGTGCGCCCCCCCGCCGGTGGCGAACTGGCGGCCGTGATGGGGGTGCTGGCCCAGCCCCAAGGGTGGGCGCTTTATGGCGCTGCGGGGCTGGCGCTGGCCCTGCATCTGTTTCAGGGGGTTGAGAGTGCCCACCGCAGCCTGGGGCTGCTGGCTGGGGCCAACGCGGGCCTGCTGCGCTGGTTCGGGCGCCTGGTGGCGGTGCTGCTGGGGGGTGGTTTCTGCCTGGTGAGCCTGGTCCTGGCCTGGGGGGCGCAGCCGTGAGTGCGGGGGGGGGCACGCGCCATCACCCCCGGGTGCCGATCGGTCCGTTGGCGGGCGCTTGGCAACGCTATCGCCAGGATTTGCCCTTGATCAGTGCAGCCCAAAAACGCCAGCTGCGGGTGTTGGTGGTGGGCAGCGGCCTGGCGGGGGCTTCGGCGGCCGCCTCCTTGGCGGAACAGGGTTACATGGTGAGCCTGATCACCTATCACGACAGCCCTCGGCGGGCCCACTCGGTGGCGGCCCAAGGAGGCATCAACGCTGCCAAGAACTACGCCAACGACGGAGACAGCGTCACCCGCCTGTTTCGCGACACCGTCAAGGGGGGTGATTTTCGGGCCCGGGAGGCCGGTTGTTTTCGTCTGGCCGAGCTGAGCACGGCGATCATCGACCAGTGCGTGGCCCAGGGGGTGCCCTTCGCCCGCGAGTACGGCGGCACCCTGGCTAATCGCAGTTTTGGCGGCACATTGGTGAGTCGCACCTTTTATGCCCGGGGGCAGACGGGCCAGCAGTTGTTGTATGGCGCCGTCCAGGCCCTGTTGCGGCAGGTGCAAGCGGGCCGGATTGACTTGCTGCCCCGCCGCGACCTGGTGGAGTTGGTGCTGGTAGATGGCGTGGCGCGGGGAGTGGTTTGCCGGCATCTCGTCAGCGGTGAGCTGGAGACGTACACCGCGAATGCCGTGGTATTGGCGAGCGGTGGTTACTCCAACGTCTACTACCTCTCCACCAATGCGGTGAAGAGCAATGTCAGCGCCCTCTGGCGGGCCTATCGCAAAGGAGCTGATTTCGCCAACCCCTGCTTCACCCAGATCCATCCCACCTGCATCCCCAACGGCGACGCCTACCAGAGCAAGCTCACCTTGATGAGCGAAAGCCTGCGCAATGACGGCCGGGTGTGGCTGCCGGCGCGGCCGGCGGATGGCCGCGAGCCGCAGGCGATTCCGGAGCACGAGCGGGATTATTTCCTGGAGCGCCAATACCCCACCTACGGCAACATGGTGCCCAGAGATGTGGCCTCAAGGCGGGCCCGCGAACAGTGCCTGGCGGGCCATGGTGTCGGGCCCGGGGGACGGTCGGTGTATCTCGACCTGGCGGACGCCATCGCCCGCGATGGCAAGGCAGCGATCGAGGCGCGCTACGGCAACCTGTTGCAGATGTACGAGCGCATCACCGGCCAGGATCCCCGCCTCACGCCGATGCGGATCTACCCCGCGCCCCACTACACCATGGGAGGTCTGTGGGTCGATTACCACCTGATGAGCACGGTGCCGGGATTGTTTGTGTTGGGGGAGGCCAATTTCTCCGAGCATGGCGCCAACCGCCTGGGGGCCAGCGCCCTGATGCAGGGCCTGGCCGATGGTTATTTCATCGCCCCTGCCACCGTCACCGCCTGGCTGGCGGGGCAGCCCCAGCCCGAGGTGGGGCCGGACCATCCCGCCTGCCAGCAGGCGCGGGCCGAGGCCGGCGCCCGCATCGCGGCGTTGCTGGCGCCCCGGGGCGGCCCGCGGGCGCCGCGTCCGGTGGATTGCTGGCACCGGCAACTGGGCCAGCTGATGATCGATGCCTGCGGCATCAGCCGCCATGGGCCCCGCTTGGCGCAGGCGATTGCCGAGGTGCAGGACCTGCGCCAGGCCTTTGCCGAGGAGGGCGGCGTGGCTGATTTGGGGGCCTGCCACGAATCTGGCGCCGCCGGCGCTGGCCGCGGCATCAATAGTGAATTGGAGAAGGCGTTGCGCCTGCAGGATTATTTCGGCCTGGCCGATTTGATGTTGCGCGATGCCCTGGCGCGGCAGGAATCCTGCGGCGCCCATTTCCGCCAGGAGTACCAGAGCGCCGCCGGCGAAGCGCAGCGCGATGATGCCCGTTTTGGCCATATTGCCGCCTGGCAATGGCGTCCCCAGGGGGCGCCCCAGCGCCATGTCGAGCCCCTGTCTTTCCGCGAAATCACCCCCAGCCAGCGCGATTACCAATGAGCGCCACCTTGAGCCTTACCCTGCGAATCTGGCGTCAGCAGCGGCCCGGGGAGCCGGGACGGTTTGAAACCCACCGCTTGGAGCAGGTGAGCGTCGATTTGTCGTTGTTGGAGGCCCTCGATTTGCTCAATGAAAGGCTGATTGGCGCCGGTGAACGGCCGGTGACCTTTGAGCACGATTGCCGCGAAGGCATCTGCGGCAGTTGCGGCTTTTTAATCAATGGTCAGGCCCACGGCCCCCAGGCCGCCACCAGCGTTTGTCAGCTCTACCTGCGCCGCTTCCGTGATGGCGAGGTGCTGGTGCTGGAGCCCTGGCGAGCCCGGGCCTTTCCCTTGCTGCAGGACCTCAGCGTCGATCGCTCGGCCCTGGATCGGGTCTGGGCGGCGGGCGGCTATTGCTCGGTGAACACCGGTCAGGCCCCGGAGGCCAATTCCCTGTTGGTCGGCCGTGATCAGGCGGCCAGTGCTTTCGACACCGCTAGCTGCATTGGCTGCGGTGCCTGTGTGGCCAGCTGCCGCAATGCTTCGGCCAGCCTGTTTTTGGCGGCCAAGCTGGCCCACCTGGGCCAGCTTCCCCAGGGCCAGAGTGAACGTCAGCGCCGCGCCCTGGCGATGACCG
>CANGZM010000204.1 GCA_947458155.1 Synechococcaceae cyanobacterium
GCATTGGCCTCCGCCAATTTGCTGGTGATGTTGGCCTTGGTGATGCCCAATTCTTCGGCCTGGATAAGGGTGTTGACCGTCCAGCGCACGGCATCCGCCCAGGCGGGATCGGCATTTGTGGTGGCCGGGGAAAGCGGCTCCTTGCTCATCACATCGTTTAGAAGAGTGTGGGCCGCCGGATTGGGGAAGCTGGAGCGCTTGGCCGCCAGTTGGGAACGATCGCTGGTCACAGCTATACAGCGGCCACCTAGATAGGCCGCATAGGTCTGGTCGCCGGTCTGGAATTTCAGGGGCGTGTAGGCAATCCCGATCTCCCGCATGCGGTCGGCCAGGTTTAGTTCGGTGGTGGTGCCGCTCTCGACACAGATTGGTTTGCCCGCCAGGGCCTTTAGGGTGGTGATGCCGCTGGCCGCAGGCACCATCATTCCCTGGCCGTCATAGAAGGTAGTCGGGGCAAAACTGAGGGCGTTGCCGCCGGGCGCATCCCGGCTCAGGGTCATGGTGGTGTTGCGCGAGAGCAAGTCCACTTCGCCACTGGCCAGAGCGGCAAAACGCTCACTTGAATTGAGATCGCGGTATTCCACTTTGCTGGCATCGCCAAAGATTGCAGCGGCCATCGCCTTGCACACATCGACGTCCAGGCCCGAATAACTGCCGTCCGGTCCCACGAAACTGAAGCCAGGTAGCTTGCCATCCACTCCGCAGACCAGCTTGCCCCGTCCCTGAATCATCGCCAGCTTGGCGCTCTGGACGCCACTGCCGCCATCCTGGGCGCAGCCTGTTACAAGCCCCGCAAGCACTAGCGGTAGGGCCCAGGCACGGGTTGGACGGAAGGACATGCGCAAGAGCCTGCAAGCGACCCCGCATTGTTGCAGGTCAATCCGAATGATCCTCAAACCCTCTGCTCGTGATGGTCGCCCCTGAAGGCCAGCGAATCAGCATTTCCCCAGGGCTCCTGCCATAAGCATCACCTGGGCCATGGGTCCAACGTCATGGACCCGGACCAGATCGGCGCCACGGGCCACCGCTAGGGCGCAGACCGCTGCGGTGCCCCAAATACGGGCGCGCGGGCGTGTTTCAGCCACCACTTCGCCGATGAAGCGCTTGCGCGAAGGCCCCACCAGCAACGGCAACCCCGGCACCTTGAGTTCGTCGAGCCGGCGCAGCAGTTCGAGATTCTGGTCCGTGGTCTTGGCAAAACCGAGGCCTGGATCCCAGATCAGTTGTCCCAGCTCCACACCGGCGGCCAGGGCCCGCTGGCTGGCTTGCTCCAGCTCCTGGCGCACATCCGCCACCAGATCGTTGTAATCGCATAGCTGGTCCATCGTGCGGCTATCTCCGCGGCTGTGCATCAGCACCAATGGGCAGCGATGGCCAGCTACCGCCCTGAGCAGGCTGGGGTCCCTGCGGCCACCGCTGACATCATTAATCCAGTCCGCGCCTGCCGCCAGGGCCGCCTCCGCCACTGCCCCCCAGAAGGTATCGATGCAGAGAATCGCTTGCGGCTGGGCCGCACGGATGGCATGCAAGGCCGGCAGCAATCGCTCCAGTTCTGTCTCCGCCCCCACCTCAGCTGCACCGGGGCGGGTGCTTTGGGCCCCCAGGTCGAGCACATCAGCCCCCTGGCGCAGTAGACGCTCCGCCTGGCGCAGGGCCGCCCCAGCGCCTTCACAGCGGCCGCCATCGCTAAACGAATCGGGGGTGAGATTGATCACCCCCATCACACCGGCGCGCTGGCCCCATGGGAAGTGCATCGCAGTTGTTTTCCCTTTCAGCCGGTTCGTCCTGGCCAGTCTCCCAGGCAGGGCCATGGGTCTGGCTGGACTGCCCTTTTTTGTCGTGGGCACCGGGTCAACTGGGCAGGGGAGCTCAGATGCGCTAAGGATGCAGGGCGTCGCCTCCCATTCCCCCCTTGGCCACCCGCTCGCGCCCATCCCTCCTTTCCCTCCTTTTGCTGGGATCCCCCCTGCTGGCCGCTCCCCTGGCCGCCAGCCTGCCAGTTGCCGCCGGGACCGCTCCAGCCAAGGCCGAAGCAGGGTCTGGGGCGGCGGCCGCCAAGGGGGTGGCGCCAGGGGCGGCGATCCCGGCGGCAGGGGTGCCGCTGCAGCCTTGTGCGGCCCCCCAGCCGGGGCGATATGTGCTGATGAGCCAAGGGAATCTGCCAGGGGGGCCCTATGCGGCCTTGCTGCAGGAAACCTGGAGCGCCGATGGCCAAATCCGCGGGGTTCGTTTACAACGCACAGGTCACGAATTTAGCGAGGCTCCCTATACGGGTCGTTTCGAGCCAATCTCCCTCTGTCGGGTACGTATTCAGCGCACTTTTGCTGACACATTACGCCAGAGCCAGGCGGTTCTTGACCTTAACGGCATCCCCCGTTTTTCGATTGGGCTGCTGCCCGATGTGTTTTCCATATCACGCTGGTTCCGGCAACCAAATACTGCTTGCACCGCCAGTCTTCTCAATGGGGCCGCTGTGAGCAAGCAGGAAGGCGCCAATTATCGCCAAGGCGCCTGGCGCCGCAACGGTACTGTTCAACATGAACGCTGGAACAACGGCACCGTTCGTGGAATTGCCATTTCCAGTTATGGCGAGACTGTGGAGGAAGCCACTTACCGGGGCACCTTGCAAGTTGGACCCGATTGTCTAGCCACAATCCACCAGCGTGATTCGCTTGATGTCGACTGGAATTACAGAGGTATCGTGTTGGCCGATGGATCGGGATATCTCTATCTCCAAACCGATAAGGATGACGTCAACGTAGGCTATATCGAGCATCTGCGCCCATGATTGATGCCTCTGCGGAACGCCTCAGCTTGCGGCGGCCAGACGACTGGCATGTCCATCTGCGCGACGGCAACCTGCTGGAAGCGGTGGCACCGCTGACGGCGGCCGTTTTCGGCCGCGCCATCGTGATGCCCAACCTGTCCCCACCCCTAACCACGGTGGCGGCCACCAGGGCCTATAGGCAGCGGATCCTGGCAGCCTTGCCCGCCGCCAGCGGTTTCACTCCGCTGATGACCGCCTATTTGACCGACAGCATCGATGCCGCTGAGTTGGAACGGGGCCAGCGGCAGGGGGTGTTCACGGCCTGCAAGCTTTATCCAGCTCACGCCACCACCAACGCGGCTGCAGGCGTGAGTGACATCGGCCAGCTGACGGGGGTGCTGGAGGCCATGGAGCGCTGCGGCCTGCCCTTGCTGATCCATGGCGAGGTCACCGATGCCGAGGTGGACATCTTTGATCGCGAGGCGGTCTTCCTGGAGAGGCACCTGGCGCCCCTGCTACAGCGCCATCCGGGGCTGAAGGTGGTGCTCGAACACATCACCACCGCCGAAGCGGTGGACTTTGTGGCCGCCGCCGGCCCCAATCTGGCCGCCACGATCACTCCCCACCATCTGCATCTCAACCGCAATGCCCTGTTTGCCGGTGGCTTGCGACCCGATTTCTACTGCCTGCCGGTGATCAAGCGGGAGCGCCATCGCCTGGCCCTGCGCGCTGCCGCCACCTCCGGCCATCCTCGTTATTTCCTGGGCACCGATTCGGCCCCCCACCCCCGTCACGCCAAGGAATCCGCCTGTGGTTGCGCCGGGATTTTCAATAGTCCCTACGCCATCGAGAGTTACGCCACCGTCTTCGAGCAGGAAGGTGCCCTGGATCGCCTCGAAGATTTCGCCAGCAGCTTCGGTCCCCGCTTCTACGGCCTGCCCGTCAACGAAGAGCGCATCGTTTTGCGGCGCCAAAGCTTGGAGGTGCCAACGCGGCTTCACCTGGCTGATGCTTCTGGCAGCGACCATGCCCTGGTGCCCTTCCATGCGGGCCAACGGCTTCCCTGGCGCCGCGAGCGGGGGGGGCAGGATGGGAGTGCCTGATTGTGTGATGCCGTGGTCGCTCCGCCCCCCCCTGCCCCACTGGCCACCACGTTGAGGGGGGCCGAACTCCTTAACAATCCCCAGCTCAACAAGGGCACCGCCTTCAGCCGCCAGGAGCGCCGCGCCCTGGAGTTAGAGGCCCTGTTGCCCTGGCAGGTAGAGACGATTGAACAGCAGGTGGAGCGCTGCTGGCAGGCCTTCGACGCCCTGGCCAGCCCCATGGACCGTTACACCTATATGCAGACATTAAGGGAGCGCAATCTCATCCTGTTCCACCGCTTTCTGGCCGACCACATCGAGGCAGTAATGCCGATTGTTTATACCCCAACCGTGGGACAGGC
>CANGZM010000205.1 GCA_947458155.1 Synechococcaceae cyanobacterium
GATCTCGTCCTCCACCTTCGGCAGCAGGATCTCCACCGGCCGGCTGTCCTGGGCGCCAGGCTGTTCTGACGGGAGGCGCTTCTCGCTGTCGAGCATCAGCGACAGCATCTTCAGCAGGTGCGACTTGCCAGAGCCGAAGAACCCCGAGATCCAGACGCCATTGGCGGTGGGGTTGTGCAGGTAGGCATCGGTGAAGGCTCCCAGGCCCTTGCTCACCTCGCGGGTGACGACGTACTCGTCGAGTTCGACCTGCAGGTGCCGCTCGTCGTCGGCCTTGATCACTCCGTCGATCGGGCGGTCGACCGGTTTGGCGAAGAGCCCTTGGATGGTGGTGGCAGTCATGAGCTCTTGATGTCGAAGTAGGCGAGGTTGGTGGCGCGGTAATGGGGGTTTTCGATCTTGCTGGCCGTCGTGCTGCCAAACAGGCGCAGATAGGAGCCCCCGTCAGCGTCCTGGGAGTACTCGCCGGGGAAGAAGATCACCACCGGGTGGCGCACCATCTTTGGTTGCAGCGCTTCGATGATCGTGTGGGTGCGCAGGAACGGGTAGATCCGACCCGACCCGGTGATCAGGCTGATCTGGGTGTCGTCCCCCAGCTCCACCATCAGCTTTGGCACCAAGGCTGTGGTGGGTTCGGCGACGTTCTGCAGGGTGTCGAGCAGGTCGCTCTTGCTCCAGCTCGGCTCCTCCTGCAGCACCACATCCAGGTAGCCCTTGGCCTCCAGCAACTGCAGCACCAGCTCAAACAAGTCAACGTGCTTCACCCGCAGCCCCTGCTTGCGCAGAAACTGCTCAGCCCCCTTCACCACAACCCGCAGCTGGTCTTCATCGGCGGGGCTGTAAGTCTGAATGAAGATCGGCACCTCCTTGGCCACTCCCCGCATCTCCAGGAACTCGGGGCGGGTGAGCACCTCCTGCAGGCGCTTGTCGAGGCCGCTGACGCTGTTCATGGTTTCGCCCTCCGGACCGGTGCGGCCTTTTGGGCTGCAGGCTTGGCGGCTGCCTTGGCTGGGGGCTTGGCTTTGGGCTTGGCTGGCGGCTTGGCTGGCGGCTTGGCGGGCGTGTGGAGCAGGAATCCGGCCAACAGGGCCGGATCGTCGCTGGTCACCAGCTCCTGCACCTGCGGCGAGAGGAGCGGCCGCTGCACCGTGCCAAGTGTTCCCCCTTTTCCCGCCTTGCCGACCAGGAGACCGGCATCCCTGAGCATCTGCAGTAGGGCGGATCGCACCTTCTGCTGAGAGGAAGGCGCCAGGGCCGCCAGCTCAGGGTGATCACGCTCGCAGTCCTCGAAGAAGGCAGCCATATCCGAGCGACGCAGTTCAGGGTCTTGGCTGCCCAGCTTCCCTTCCAACACCTCCCGCGCCAGGTCCGCCGCGATCTCAATGCGCTTGAGCACCGCCAACCAGGCCATGGCACTGCGCTCATCGCTTGATCCCCTCGCCAGCAGCTTCAGTTGTGGTCCGTTGAGCCGCTGCAGCCTCTGGCGCAGCTCCGATTCCAGGCGCTTACCCGTGCTGGCGGAACGGGTCTGCAGGGCGTTGCGTTCCAAGACCGCTGCTTTGGTGCGGGCCCAGTCGCCCTGCTCATCGAGGTGGATACTCGCGATCACAGCAGCCAGTTCTGGCCTCAGGCCTGCAGCCGTAAAGCTCAGGCAGTAGCGAGGCGTCTGCGGCGCTGGACGGAGCAAGGAAATAAGTTGGCAGCACCATGGCAATCCTGGCACTCGGCTGGGCGTAGCGTCAGCCAAGAGGGCCGTCTCCATGGGGATTTGATGTAATGAGCCTATGGCTAGTTGGAAGATATGGCCTATTTCACCCGCGAAGGAGGAGAGCTATGCGCTGGCTGCATAAAATCGGCTCCAGCAGCCAGCTGGGCGATCCAGGCAGCGGGCTACCTGCCGCAGTCACTGGTGGGCCACCTGCTCGCTCACCCAGAACGCCGTGCTACGCATCTTGGGCCAGCCGCGCTACCTCAACAGCCCAGCCTTGGCAGCTCCCGCCCCAGCCAGCGCTCGATTAGCACCTGGGCGACCACATCATCCCAGTCCCTGGGCGGCTGGCGCAGGCCCTGGGGCAGCAAGCGCTGCCAGCCCCGCGCTGGCATCAGCTGCCAGTAGCGCCGCCGGGCCGCCAGGGTGGTGCCCCCTTCTTCGATCAGCTCGAAGTCGACCAGCCCCTGGAGGCTTGTGCGCCAGGGGGCCGAGCCGGTGCCGGCCCCCAGCAGCAGCAGGGTCACGGGCGCCTCGGCCTGCCACTGGCGCAGGCGGGCCAGGGCGGCTTCCGGCGGCAGCACCAGGGCGGCCACGATTTGGCTGCGGTGCAGATCGGTGCGCACCAGGCCGCATTTGCTGCGGCCCGGATCAAGGGCGGCGAGGGCTCCTGACACTGGCGCTTTAGCACCTGCATCTGCATCTGCACCTGGATCAGCATCTGCATCAGCATCAGCGCGGCGAGCGATCATCTGCCGCCGCCATTGGGCCCGACCCAACGCAGCTCGACCACAATTGGATCGGGAGTATCGGCGGCCACCAGGGCCACGGCCTCCAGGGTGGCCTGCAGGCCCTGGGGGCGGGCGCTGAGGGCGCGGCCGAGCGTATTGAAGGCGGTCACATCAAATTGCAGGCCGTCCACCAGGGTGCCCTGGCGCTGGGCCCGGGCAAAGGAGGCCGCCAGCAGCAGGTTCATGCGGCTGCGGATCTCCTCTGGGCTGCGCACATCGGCCTCCAGCACCGTGCGGGCCAGGGATTCCCCCTGGCGTACGACCTGGCGATTGGGCCGCAGATCGGGGAAGGCCAGCACCCGATTCTCACCCCGCAACACATTGGCCGCCGAGCGAATCGACACCACCCAGGTACCGGAACGTTGCAGGTACTGCTCGAGTTTTTCGACATCAATGCGGGGCACCAGCAGGATCTGGCGATCGGGCTTCTGACCCGGCAGCAGCAGGCCGAAGGCCGTCTGGTTGGCCCGTTGCATCAAGGTATCAATCACCGCTTTGGACTCTTCCCCCCGGCGCAATTTCACCTTGGCCGTGGCCAGGGGCTGGCCGCTGGCAATCACCACATCGCCGCGACGCAGGGCGATCACCTTGGTTTCCAGGCTCTTGAGCTCCTGTTGTCCTGCGGCAATGCTGCGTCGCACCTTCGCCAATTCGGCCTCGGTGCGGCGAATTTCCGCATCCCGACCCTTGACGTCTCGGCTGAGGCGATCCCGCTCGCGCTCGAGCTGCTGGCGTTGGTTTTGCAGGGGCTGGAGTTCTTGCCGCAGGGAGCCGACCCGTTGCTGGGCTGCCGCCAACTGGCCGGCCACGACCCGCTTGCTTTCGATCGCCAGGCTGCGGCTCTGCAGAGCCTGCTGGCGACCCTGTTCGGCCCGGTTGCGTTCCTGGCGACTGCGCAGCAATTCGACGCGGTTCTGGGCCAATTCAAGGCGGTTGGCTTGCAGATCCTGCTGGCTGCGGGCCAGGGCGACGCGGCCCTCGCGAACCTTGTCTTGGATCTGGTCCAACTGGAACAGCCCCACCCGCAACCGTTCGCTCACCAGCAGCATCAGCCCCAGCGAAAGGGCGCTGATCAGGCTGCCGGTCAGGGCCGTGATCACCACAGCCGTCTTGCGGGGGCGCAGGTTGAACAGGCTGAGGCGGGCCTTGCCCACCATCGAGCCGAGGCGATCGCCCAGGGTGGATAGAACCCCACCCAGCACGAGCAGGGCCAGGATCAACAACCAGGCCGACAAGGGAGTCTCCGGATCGCCTCCAGTATCTCTGGCCGCTAGCTGAAGCGCTTGGCGAGGGCAATGGGATCAAACACCGTGATCTTCTTGCGGTCGATCTGCACCAGGCCATCAGTGCGCAGATCACCCAGCAAACGGGTAATCGTTACCCGGGTGGAGCCGATGGCCTCGGCAATGGCCTGGTGGGAGAGGCGCAGATCGATGGTGATTCCCTCACTGCCCGGTACCCCGAAATCGCGGCAAAGAACCAATAAAAAACTCACCAATCGGGACGACATATCCCGGTGGGTAAGGGTTTCGATCATGGTTTCGGTTTGCAGGATGCGGGAGGACAACCCCTGCAACAACAACAGACCGACACTGGCGTCCTGTTCAATGGCGCGCCGCACCGAGGTGGCTGGGGCCGTCACCATCTCAACCCGGGTGAAGGCCACCGC
>CANGZM010000206.1 GCA_947458155.1 Synechococcaceae cyanobacterium
CGCGGCCGTGCTGCAGGAGCCCGTTATCTCCTGAGGCACTGCCTCCTGGGGCAGTGCCCCCGGGGCCGAAGTAGCTGACGGTGTCGCTCCAGCGATGGGAGAGCAGGGAGCCGAGGCCGAGAGAATCGACCTCTTCGCACCAGATGCCATAGGTGTTGACCCAGGGCGTGTGGGGATCGCCCGCCGCCAGGGCGGTGATGGCCAAGCCCCGCTCGGCCAGATCGGCGGCGATGGCCAGGGCCGCCGGACCGGCGCCAATTACCAGAACATCAGTCAGGAGTTTCAGCCTCCCCAGCCCCGGGCTCCCCAGTCCCTTCGTCATCACCGGCATCTGCGGGGGTATCCGCAGATGCAGCTGGCAGGTCAGGGTCAGCCACCGGCTCGCCGTCTTCGCCTTCAAGGGCGGGTGGCACCAGCACCACTTCGGCGAGGCGATCGCCGCTGTCGAGCCGTTGCAGACGTACGCCGGTGGCGGCGCGGGACTGCTGGGGCACGGCGTCGGCTCGCATGCGCACAATCACGCCCCGTTCGCTCACCAGCAGCAACTCCTCACCCGCCCCCAGCACCTTCAAGCCCACCAGCACATCGCCATCGCGCCGGAACTTGATCGCTCGCAGGCCCATGCCCGCCCGTTTTTGCAGGCGGAACTGACTCACCGGCACCCGCTTGCCCAGGCCACTGGCGCTGGCCACCAGCACCCATGGCCCTTCGACGCCCGCCAGCTCCAGACCCTCTTCCTCCGCCTCGTCGCTGGCTTCGCCGCTGGCCTCGCCATTGTCGGCTACGGCCGCGACCCGGTCGGCCAGCTCCGCGGGCAACACATCCATGCTCACCAGCTTGTCGCCGCCGCGCAGGTTCATGGCGCGCACGCCACGGGCCGTGCGGCCCAGGGGCCGCAGTTCTTCATCGCTGAGCCGGAAATGGATCGTCATGCCCTTCAACGATCCGATCAGGACGCTGTCGCCCGGGATCGCCAGCCGCACCCAACGCAACGCATCACCCTCTTCCAGGGAAATGGCTATGAGTCCATTAGAGCGAATATTGGCGAAGGCCGATAACAAGGTGCGCTTGACAAAGCCGCCGCTGGTGAGCATCACCAACTGGCGATCGTCGCCAAAGTTGTCGACCGCCAGCAAAGAAGTGATCGCCTCTTCGCGGGGAATCGGCAGCAGTTGCACCACCGGCGTGCCCTTGGCGGTGCGGCTGCAGACGGGAACGCGGTAGGCCGGCAACGAATACACCACCCCCCGATCACTGAAGAGCAGTAATACATCGTGGTCGTTGCAACTGATGAACAGGCGTACCGCCTCCTCCCCCTGGGTGCGGGTGCCCGCCTTACCCCTGGTGCCGCGGCTGGTGGCCTCAAATTCGCTCACCGGCATGCGCTTGAGATAGCCGTTTTCGGTAAGCATCACCACCGAGCGCTCGTTGGCGATCAGGTCGATGTCTTCGAGGCCCCCTTCGAGGTCCAGGATCTCGGTGCGCCTGGGCGAGATATAACGGGCGCGCAGCACACCCAGTTCTTCAACGATGAGGCCAAGCACCCGGTCTTTGCGGGCCAGGATGTCTTGGTAATCGGTGATCTTGGCCAGTAGATCTTCGTGCTCCAGCCGAATCTTGTCGGCCTCCAAGGCCGTCAGCCGACGGAGCTGCATCTGCAGAATGGCATCGGCTTGGGCCTCACTCAGCCCGAATTCACTCATCAGGCCTTGCCGGGCACTGGCGGTATCGGCCGCGGCACGGATCAGGTCGATGATGGCATCGAGATTGTCGAGGGCAATCAAAAGCCCCAACAGGATGTGGTCACGCTCTTCAGCCTTGCGCAGCAAATAACGGGTGCGCCGTTCGATGGTCTCGATGCGGAAATCAAGGAATACCTGCAGCATCTTGCGCAGGGTCAGCAGCACCGGCTCGCCATTTACCAACGCCAACATGTAAGCGTTAAAATTATTCTGAAGCGGCGTAAGTTTAAAGAGATTATTGAGCACAACCTGCGGATAGGCATCCCGGCGCAGTTCGATAACAATGCGCATGCCATCGCGGTCGCTTTCGTCGCGGATATCGGCAATTCCTTCTAGTTTTTTATCGTTAACCAATTCGGCAATTCGTTCGATTAAGGCCGCTTTATTGGTTTGATACGGCAGTTCGGTGATGATGACGGCATCGCGATCAGGGCGCCCCTTGGCCTCAATCGTCTCAATATTTGCCACCCCCCGCATCGTCACCGAACCCCGGCCTGTGGTGTAGGTTTCGCGGATGCCTCGGCGGCCCAGAATCTGGCCCCCGGTTGGGAAATCGGGGCCGGGGATCAGGGCCAGCAGCTGGCGCTCTTCCAGATCAGGATTGGCGATCAGGGCCAGCAAGCCATCAATCAGTTCGGTGAGGTTGTGGGGAGGGATGTTGGTGGCCATCCCCACGGCAATGCCGGTGGAACCGTTGAGCAGCAACTGGGGGATGCGCGCCGGCATCACCGTGGGTTCCTGTTGGGATCCATCGAAATTGTCGATGTAATCGACCGTTTCGCTCTCGATATCTTCCAGCAGGCTGTCGGTTGTTAGGGCCTGCAGCCGCGATTCGGTATAGCGCATGGCCGCCGGTGGATCGTTATCCACCGAGCCGAAGTTGCCATGGCCATCCACCAGTGGCATGCGCATCGAGAAGTCCTGGGCCATGCGCACCAAGGCGTCATAGACCGCCGTATCGCCATGGGGGTGATACTTGCCCAGCACCTCACCGACGACGCGGGCGCATTTGCGGTAGGGGCGGTCGCTGGTGAGACCCAGCTCGTACATCGCATAAAGAATGCGGCGATGCACGGGCTTGAGGCCATCGCGGGCATCCGGCAGGGCCCGGCCCACGATCACACTCATCGCATACTCCATATAGGAGCGCGACATCTCGTTGCGGAGGTCGATCTGGATGATCCGTCCGTCGGAATCGCCGGGATTGTTCTCCGGAGAATTTCCTTCCCCAGGTCCGGTTGGATCCGCCATGCACAACCGCCTTGAATGAAAGCCACTTTATCGGCAGCCCGCACCCCCTCGCCCTGAGGCCCCATGGCCCCCCTCAAACTGCCGCCCCGCAATGAATCCGAACTGCAGCGCCGCCAGAATGAGGGCGAGCTGCGGGTGCGGTCGGCGGCGGAATTTAGGGCCCTGGTGGCCCAGGCCGATCTGGCGGAGGCCTATCAGCACACCGATGTGGTGGTAGCGGCCAACGCCGAATTCACCGACCAGGCCAGCCTGCACCTGAGCCTGGGGCCGGCGGACCCGCCGATCCGCCTGCGCGACCCTGTGCTGGGCGGGGTGGCGGGTCTGGCCAGCGGCTGCGGCGGCGACCTGCTGTTGCCGATCAGCGGCGTGGCGCGGGTGCTGGCCGATCTGCTGGCGGGGGAGGCGGTGGACTTTGGCGCCACTGGCGAAGCCACCCTGCTGCAGCCCCGCCGGGAGCTGCACACCCGCCTCGATCTGGAAGCCATCGGCGGCGGCCAACTGCTGCTGCACCGGGGCATCGTCGAAAACGGCCTGGTGGCGGTCAGCAGCGCCCCGGGCCTGATCCGCACCCCCTGGGGGCCCCTGCTGGGCCCCTTCGGCAACGCCCTTTACAGCTGCTCCGGGGCCGACAGCATCGGCCTGGCCATGCCGGGCCTGGCCCTGTTGGGCCCCGGTTCACCCGTGTTGGTGGGGGGCGCCATCGGCTGGGTGGTGGGCAGCGGCAGCGGCCACCAACCGGCTCCCCAGCGCCTGCCCAGCGGCCATGCCCGCAGTCCCGGTGCCGTAGCCGCCCTCAGCGTTGATCTGCACGGCCTCAGCCCCCACTGGGTGCGGGCCTGCCATTTCGAAGGCCATGGCAGCGCCCTGCTGGTGGCGATCGCCGCCCCGATTCCCCTGATCAGCCCTGCCGTCGCCCGCCAGATCGCCAGCGACGAAGGGGCCTTGGAGGCGCCGGTGCTGGATGTGTCGATCCCACGGCGCATTAAACCAAGCTTCGGCGGGGTGCCTTACAGCAGCCTGCGCCAGGGGGAAATCCGGGTTGATGGCCGCCGCATTCCGGCGGCTCCCGCCCACAGCCCCCGGCTTGCCCAAGCCATGGGTTTGGAGTTGATCGGCCAGCTCCAAAGCGGCGCTTTCCCCCTCAGGCTGCCGCTGTTGCCCCTCGGCCCC
>CANGZM010000207.1 GCA_947458155.1 Synechococcaceae cyanobacterium
AATCACACCAGCGGCCTGTCGATCTGATGCGCCTGTGCGAGCGCATGAAACCTCCCCTGCGCCAGACGATCCTCCGGGAGGGTGTCAGCGCCTGACTGCATCTGCCAGTCAGTACAAATATCTTACAATGAAATGAGTTGATCACCCTGCCAGGCGGCAGGATTGAAGTGCGCACTGGCGAGCCATGAAGATCACCGCCAATAGCAACGTGCTGGTTCGAGCGATGGTGGGCGACGATTCCGCCCAGTCGCAGTTCCGCCATAGCGGCACTGCGTGGTGCTGAGCAGATCGCCGTGGCGCTGCCTGCCCTGTGTGATTTTGTCTGGGTGTTGCGCCGCGTGTACACCTTTCCTGTGGCGGTGATTTCGCCGATGCCGTGATCGCCCATGAAGGGCAGTGGCCCTGCGCCAACAAAGGGAGATCGCCGCCGAGCTGCTGAGCTGAACGCTTTGGCCTCTGGCTGAATATCCTGCTTTGGTTGCACAATGCAGTCTTTAGGCAAGAGATTAACGAGGTCGATCTCGGCTTTGCAATTGTTGAACCAATCGCCACGCTTGCGCCTGGGAAGATTCAACGAATGCCCTGGACCGTGCTGTCCGGCTTTGCCGATAACAGCCTTCCATGTGATGCTGCTGATCGAGGACTCGTGGATCATGATGGATGCGATGGCCAAACCAGGCGGGCCACAACTCAGATACGAATCCATCCACGCGGCGGGATGATCCATGGTGGGGATGCGGTCCGGCTTGAGCCGCAAATGCGCGACTGCTCAGATGAAGACTCGATGAATCGGAGCCCTGTTCACTCTCCCGATCGCCGTGCTGGGGAATGAAGCCGCCTATCAGATCGCCCAGCCGTCAGCTCAGTCCTACCCCTCCGGGAATTGCCTGGTCCTGGCCCTGGGGGCGCCGTCGCGGGTCGATGGCAGCGCTCGAGGCGGTGACGATGGCCAACCTGGCGCAGACCCTTGGGGTGCGTGCCGAGCAACTGGTGATCGAGCCCACGGCCCGCAAAACCTGGCAAAACCTGGGCGGTCTCCACTCCCGGCTGCTCAAGGTGGAGGGGGGGTCGTGGTGTCCGATAGCTTGCATGCCCAACGCGCTGCGTTACGCCTGCCGCCAAGATGCGCGTCTGTGCGGCCGGGTGGTGAACGCCGGAGTGGTGCCGCCGATCGACCAGCTCTGGTGGAGCCTTCCCGCCGCCGCCTGGCAGGGGGCCGCCTTCCTGCGGGATCGGCTCCAGTTTGAGCGCAATGCAAGAGCGAATGGCCCACCGTGCGGGCACCGTCCAGCTCC
Source organism: Synechococcaceae cyanobacterium (assembly GCA_947458155.1). Taxonomy (GTDB): domain Bacteria; phylum Cyanobacteriota; class Cyanobacteriia; order PCC-6307; family Cyanobiaceae; genus Cyanobium. The sequence goes on from CANGZM010000207.1 coordinate 1,296, forward strand.
ACCTGACCTGGTAGTACGGAAATACCACTTTCTTATGTCACGGCTTATGCCACCACCACTTGCCCAATCGTGTAAGCGTCTGACCAGTATTCGCCTCGCGTTCTCTGAATGACCCCGCCGAAAGCCTGGCAATCGGGAACTGGGTTTCGATGACGGCGGGCATGGGAATGATGTGGTGAACCGCTCTAAGTCGCAGGCACCCAGTTTTCCAGGTGCAAGCCGGGCACCTGGGCAAACTCGCGGCTGTTGTTGGTGACCAACGTGGCCTGTTGGCTCAGGGCATGGGCCGCAATCATCGTGTCGAGCGAGCCGATCGGTGTGCCCCTGCGTTCCAGTTCGGCGCGCAGATCGCCATAGGCCCAAGCGGCGCGCTCATCAAAAGGCAGAAGTGTGAGTGGGGCCAGGAACATCTCCAGGGCGTGGCGGTTGCGGGCCGAGCTACTCTTGGCCACTCCAAAGGCCAACTCGGCGGCTACCACGCTGCAGAGGCCAATCTCGCCCAGCCGGTAACTCTTGAACCGTTCCAACAACGCCGGCGGTTTGGCATTGATGATGTAAATGCAGATGTTGGTGTCTAGCAAGATCACGGGCTAATCGACTACCGGATCTGCTCCTCGGGTTGCCCGCGCCTGAGTACAAACCCCGGCTCGAAGGCCGCCAGCCCCGCCTCCAAGGTTTGCCAGGGGTCATCAATCGGCAGCAGCAGCACCCCATTGCCGAAATGCTTCACCACCACCTCGCTGCCGCTGAACCTGTACTCCTTCGGCAGCCGCACCGCCTGGCTGCGGCCCGATTGAATCAGTCGCGCAGTGTCCATCGGATGCCCCTGATCGGGTTATAACCCATGGTAGCTACCACGCCGGGACTTGGGCTCAAAGCGACAAAGTCAGCTGCGCATGCCCCAGCAGCTCGCGCCCTGCCTTGGGCGACGGGTTGTGTAGCCTCCTCCACCACCCAACAGAGCACACACAACTCCTTCCCCAGCGAGGGGAGCACGGGGAGGGGCAGGCAGATCCGTGATCGCCGCACCGCTGAAGCGATCGCCTCAGTATTCACTGATCGAGATCACCTCCCCCTTGGCCGATCCCTTGGGTACATGGATCAAAAAGCCATGACGGCTTTCTTGGGGCAGGAACCCCAAGCCGTTGGTTTTGCGGGCCGCGGGTGAGGGAGTTTTGGCCATGGTGATTCCTGTCTCTCATAGCTCGGATCAAAAGGCTTCTGCCCAGCCTTCAACCAATCGATCAGTGCCTGACCGGTGGGGAAACCGAGTTCGCCGATCTGCATCCGTAAGGAGCCATCATTGGCAATCTCCTGGAGCTTTTCGACCACCGCTTTAAGATCCGCTGCGCCATCGCCATCCTTGAGCACGCCGGAATAATCCACGTTCTGCTCGCCATTGGCACTTTCGGCTGTGATGTTGGATGTCATAGGCAACAACATCGGCCGCCTTCTTTAGGCTGCCAATCAGCTCCCAGACAGCTCCAGCATCATCGAGCTTGGTGGCCTGCTGCCAACGGGCAGGCATAGTGAAATCAATGCTGCGGCCCTCCTCTCCCCGCTTTGGGATATCGAGCACGATGGACGATGAGGTAAGCGAGAAGGCTGGGGCCTGAGCGACAGCGCATAGCTTGCGGCAGTTGGCTGGCACCTGGATCGCTCCGGCATAGATCGCCGCATGGCTACCGATCGGTAACGATCCGTCGATTGTGTAGTGGTCGCCGCGGTTGTGCAACTGCTTCTTGAGGCGTAAATCCGGCTACCAGGTTTTGACTTCACTGCTCCGTTCGGGATCGGCGCTGTCGCAAGCCAGAAACTTGTCCTGGAGACCCCTGGCTTCGAACCTGGCCGGTGTGGGCACGAATGAGGAGGCCGTGGTCGGCTCAGCATCGCCGGTTTCATAAACCAAGGTGTCGCAATGCAGCGGCACCAGGTTGAGAGTCGCCTTAGAGCGCGTCGGGCTGGCAAGATGTGCTATGAATGCCTTGTTATATGCATTCATGGGTAACAAAGAATGACAATTTCTCAGAAAACAATAGACATAGTCAAAGCAACCGCTCCCGCGGTAAAGGAGCACGGCGAGAAGATCACCTCCCGAATGTATGAAATTGCATTTGCGGAGCGGCCCGACTACAAGCTTGGCTTCGAAAATACCTGGATGGTTGATGCACATGGCAATGGCCAGGCCAAGAAGCTGGCTGCATCTGTTTATGCTTACGCGACTCACATTGACCGTCTTGATGAACTTGCTAAAGCGGTAGAGAGTATTGCTCACAAGCATGTGGAAGCCCGTATCCTTCCTGAGCAATACTCTCTGATTGGTGCAAAGCTCTTAGAGGCAATGAAAGACGTGCTTGGAGAAGCCGCTACAGAAGAAGTCATTGATGCCTGGGGTGAGGCGTACAACGCACTCGCCAATATCTTTATCGATACAGAGGCCAAGCTCTACAAGAAAAACGATGCGATTCTCGTCGAAAAGCTCAATAAGTAGTCAGGCTGATCAATCTTGAGAATAGATTTCTCATTACCCATCGCCGCGATCACGATGGCGCGTCTCCATCACCCGCTGTTTACTGTGCCAGTGGATACCTCAGGGCCATGAATCCCTTGAGAGCTGTTCAACTAATGGCTCGTCTGCCTTCAGCAATTGCGTTTCGCCTCCAGCTTGAGGCTGCCCAGCCAGCCGCCATTGGAGTCAAGGGCCACCGCCATGTGCCTGGTTTTTCTCCACCCCGTAGACCGTGAGGCGGATCGGACCGGAGTGCGGCAAATACACCTGAAAGGCCTGCTACCGCAAGCTTTTTAAGCGATGGGGGCAGGGAGACTTGAACTCCCACAGTCTTGCGACCTGCGGATTTTAAGTCCG
>CANGZM010000208.1 GCA_947458155.1 Synechococcaceae cyanobacterium
AAAAGACCCCCCGCAAAGCGAGGAGCCAGAACAAATGGAGCCAAGCGGATTCGAACCGCTGACCCCCTGCATGCCATGCAGGTGCTCTACCAGCTGAGCTATGGCCCCATTGATGCGGTGGTCTTAACCATCGCCCAACCAACATACATGCCGGCGGTCCTCAGAGCTGGCGCCAGACGGCCACGAGCCGCCCCTGGATCTGCACCTGGTCGGCGGCAAGCAGCAAGGGCGGATAGGCCGGATTGGCGGCCTCCAGGCGCACCTTGCGCCCCTGGCGATGGAAGTGCTTGAGGGTGGTGCCACTGCCGGCCACTAGGGCGCTGACGATGGCGCCGTCCCGCAGCCGCGAGGGATCGGCCACCGGCTCCATCAGCACCACATCGCCATCGGCGATGTGGGCTTCCACCATCGAATCCCCATTCACGGTCAGGGCGAAGAGGTCGCGGTTCTCCAGCAGGGGCTTGAGGTCGAGACGGTCGCGATCGTCGGCGGCCGGATCGATCAACCCCCCCGCCGCCACCGATCCGAGCACCGGAATGCCAGCCTGGCCGCCCCCCAGCAGCTGCAGGGTGCGGGCCTGGCCCTCCTGCCAGGTGATCCAGCCCTTCTGCTGCAGATGGCGCAGGCGGCTCTGGATCGGGGCCGGTGATCGCAATCCCATGGCCTCCACCATCTGGCGGATCGATGGGCTGTGGCGATGGCTGGCGATGTAATCCTGCAACCAGTCGTAGAGCTCTTGCTGGGCGGAGGTGAGTTGCTGGAGGGCGGGCACCGGCGGATGACAAAATTCTGGTACAGGTGTACCGTCTCGCTGTGCATTTGTCCAGCCTGGCGCTGTAATCCGCTCAACATTCAGCTCAACCGGGAGCCAGCAGGGCCGCCAGCAGGGCCTGTTGCACGTGCATTCGGTTCTCTGCCTGATCAAACACGCGGCTCTGGTCGCCTTCAATCACGGCGGCGCTGATCTCCTCACCGCGGTGGGCCGGCAGGCAGTGCAGCACGATCGCCCGGCTATCGGCTTCCGCCAGCAACTCGCCATCAAGGCACCAGCCACGAAACGCCCGCTCCCGTTCAGCCTGCTCCTGCTCCTGCCCCATCGAGGCCCAAACATCGGTGTAGAGGGCATGGGCACCGCGAACGGCAGCGACGGGCTCATGGACAACGCTGATTTCGGCGCGGCCCCCAGCCAGGGCAGCGGCCCGCTCCAGCACGGCCGGATCAGGGGCAAACCCCTCTGGCGTGCCGATGCGCACGTTCACCCCCAGCAAGGCACCGGTGAGCATGAGCGAATGGGCCACGTTGTTGCCATCACCGACATAGGCCAGGGTCAAGCCTTCCAGGTGCCCGAAGGCCTCCCGCAGGGTGAGGAAGTCGGCGAGGGCCTGGCAGGGGTGCTCCTCGTCGGTGAGGGCATTGATCACCGGGATCGAAGCCCAATGGGCGTAGTCGGCAAGATCGGCCTGGGCGAAGGTACGGATCGCCAGGGCATCGCAATAGCGACTCAGCACCCGGGCCGTATCGGCGATCGGTTCGCCCCGACCCACCTGGGTGACAAGCGGCAGCAAGTCAATGGTCTGGCCGCCAAGGCGGGCCATGGCCACGGTGAAGCTGACCCGGGTGCGGGTGGACGCCTTGGAGAAGATCAAGCCCAGAACCCGGCCCGTCAGATCGAAGCGCTGGCTACCTGCCTTGAGCTGGGCGGCCAATGTGAGCAGGGCCTCCGCCTCGGCTCGGTCCAGATCGCTGGAAGAGAGAAAATCAGCGCCGGCGAGGCCAGCAAGGGCGACGTCGAGGCAGGCCATGGCCGCTCCATCAAAGAACCCTTATCGGAGATCCATGGCCCCGCGGTCAAGGGGGGGTAGATGGCCCCCATGGGTTAAGCCGGGCCCTCAAGGGGTGGTGGCCACCAGAACCTGTTCGGCTTGCACCGCATCGGCGGAGGGCATGACGCTGCTGGCCAGGAGCCCCTTGAGTTCGTCGCCCTCAATCACCTCCTGGGCCAGGATCTTCTCGCTGATGCTTTCCAGTAGCGGTCTGTTCTGGCGCAGGATGCTCAATGCTCGGCCATGGGCGCGGTCCACCAGTCCCCGCACCTCCTTGTCAATCGCCTGGGCGGTGGCATCACTGACGGAACGCCTGGGGTTGTTGCCACCGCCAAGAAAGCGATTGCCACCCTGCTTGTCATAGGCCAGGGGTCCCAGGGTTTCACTCATGCCGTAGGTACCCACCATCTGCTCGGCGATGTCAGTAGCCCGCTGTAGATCATTGGCGGCGCCGGTGGTGACTTCTCCGAACATCAGCTCTTCGGCGCTGCGGCCCCCCAGCAAGGTGGCGATCTGGCCTTCGAGATCTTCCTTGGAGTTGAGGAAGCGCTCTTCGGTAGGTAGCTGCAATGTGTAACCCAGGGCACTCATACCCCTTGGCACGATTGAGATCTTGGCCACCTTGCTGCCCCCGGGCATCAGGTGACCCACGATGGCGTGACCGACCTCGTGGAAAGCCACCACTTTTTTCTCATCGGGCTGCAAAACGCGGCTGCGTTTTTCCAAGCCAGCCACCACCCGCTCGATCGCCTCGTTGAGATCCGCCTGTTCGACACTGGTGCGCTTCACCCGGGCCGCCAGCAGGGCCGCCTCGTTGACCAGATTGGCCAGGTCGGCGCCGGCAAAGCCGCTGGTGGCATGGGCAATCTTGTCGAGATCAACCCCTTCGGCCAGTTTCACCTTTTTGGCATAGATATCCAGAATCGTGCGCCTTCCCGAGAGATCGGGACGATCCACCAGCACCTGGCGATCGAAACGGCCCGGGCGCAACAGGGCGGCGTCAAGGGTCTCAGGTTGGTTAGTGGCGGCCAAAACAATCACCGGCTTGTCCTTGGAGGCAAAGCCATCCATCTCAGTGAGCAACTGATTTAGGGTCTGTTCCCGCTCGTCGTTGCCACCTACGACGCCCATGGAGCCGGAACGACTCTTACCGATGGCATCAAGTTCATCGATAAAAATTATACAGGGTGCTTTCTTTTTGGCCTCTTCAAAGAGATCTCGCACCCGCGCCGCACCGGCACCAACAAATAATTCAACAAATTCAGAGCCTGAAATAATAAAGAATGGTACTCCGGCTTCACCGGCCACCGCCTTGGAAAGCAGAGTCTTGCCAGTACCAGGAGGCCCCACCAACAAAACTCCTTTGGGAATACGGGCACCGATAGCGACATAACGCTCAGGCGTCTTTAAGAAATCAACAATTTCGTTGAGTTCGGCCTTGGCTTCATCGACACCTGCCACATCGGCAAAAGTGACTCGGGATTCTTCATCAGGAACATAAACCCGGGCCTTACTTTTAGTAAAACTCAACGCCCCCTGGGCGCCACCCATGCCACTGCGACGGGCAAAGAACTGCAGAACAAGAATGAAAATCAGCGGCGGCACCACCCAACTAAGCAGGGTGGTGAAAAGATTGGGCTTGGCCGGCGGTGCCGCCGCGAACTCGACACCATGCTGTTCGAGCCGTTGGGGCAACTCCATGTCGAAGATAGGCGTGGTCGCCAGCAGGACGGGAGCACCTTCGGCTGGAGCTTTATTGAGTTCGTAACGAATTTGATCAGAAGTTATATAAGCGCGCTTTACATTATTGTCATTCACCTGGTCGATGAAAAGCGAATAGGGCACCCGCGGCACCTGATTGGCAGGATTAGGCAAAAAGTTGCTGAACAAGAGCAACAGGCCAAAACCCACCAACAACAAGTTGATCAGGCCAAAGCGCCGATTGGGGCGGTTGTCATCTTGACGGATAGCCATGCCACAGTTCCACTGGCGGTCAGTCCAACCTAGAAGGTGCGGTCCTCCCCTGTCCCCAAGGCCACGGGTGAGAACCGAACGGAGCCGACCTGCTTGCACTAGAGGATGGGGCCGGCCAAGCTGGTTCCATGTGCGGTCGCTACGCCCTGACCACCGAGATGGAGGCGCTGCTGCCGCGCCTGCAGGGTTCCCTGCCGGAGGGCTGGCGCCAGCACTACGCCCCTCGGCCCCAGGTGCGACCAGGGGAACCGGTGCTGCTGCAGCGCCAGGAACACGGCCGCCTGGAAGTGGGCCTTGCCCTCTGGGGGCTCCTGCCGGAATGGAGCCGGGACCCATTGGAACGGCGGCGCCCGAT
>CANGZM010000209.1 GCA_947458155.1 Synechococcaceae cyanobacterium
GGCGGTGAACTGATGCGCATGTGCACCTCGGTGGCCCCGGCATCGCGCAGAGCCTGAACCAACTTGCGGCTGGTGGTGCCCCGCACGATCGAATCATCAATCACCACGACCCGTTTACCAGCCAGCACATCGGGCAGGGGATTGAGCTTGACGCGAATACCGACTTCCCGCATCGCCTGGGTTGGCTGAATGAAAGTACGACCGACATAACGGTTCTTGATCAGGCCATCGGCAAAGGGAATACCACTGAACTGGGAATAACCAATGGCCGCAGGGATACCGGAATCAGGAACACCAATAACAAGATCGGCCAGGACAGGTTTCTGACGCGCCAGGGCCTCTCCGATACGCACGCGATAGCTGTAGAGTGACTCACCAAAAAATCGACTATCAGGACGGGCAAAATAAATCATCTCAAAGACACATAATTTGGCAGGTTCTTCACACCAAATCTGCCGATTTGGCTCTAAATCACCGCTACGAAAATGTATCAACTCACCAGGATTAACATCATCGACATACTTGGCACCAATAATGTCTAGCCCACAGGATTCACTACTGGCCACCCACTGCCCCTCCTCCTCTTCCCCCAAGCGACCAAACACGAGCGGCCTGATGCCATGGCCATCCCGCACCGCAAACAACCCCTCTGGGGTGCCGATCAGCAAGCTAAAGGCGCCGCGGCAACGGCCCACCGCCTGACGGATGGCCGCGGCCCAGTCCAAGCCGCCATCCACCGCCTGTTGCAAAGCAAAGGCGATCAGCTCGGAATCGGTGGTGGAAGTGAATTCAGAAGAGAGGTGATCGAGGGCCAAGCGCAGCTCGGCCGCATTCACCAAGTTGCCGTTGTGAGCCAGGGCCAAGGGCCCGAGGCGGGTCATGATCACCACCGGTTGGGCGTTGCAAACCTTGCTGCTACCAGTTGTGGAATAGCGGTTATGGCCGATCGCCAGCTCGCCGGTCATGCGCTCCAGGACGTCCTGATCGAACACCTGGCTGACCAAACCCATGTCCTTGTGCAGCCGCACTTGGGGGCCATCGAAAACCGCCATGCCCGCCGATTCTTGGCCGCGGTGCTGGAGAGCGTAAAGACCGAAATAAGCGAGGTTGGCGACCGGTTGCCCAGGAGCCAGAACTGCAAACACACCGCAAGCTTCTTCGGGCTTGTCGGCACGATCAGCTGGGATCTCAACCAGTGGGGACTCAACCATGGGAAAAGCCATGGGGAGGACGGGTTGGCACGGGGCAGACCGCCTCCTGACTGCGTGCATCCTGACGCATCGACGCAGGGGCGGGTGGGGCGAAAGCCGCCGGACTCAAACCGTGGGCGGCAAATCGCCAAGGGGGTTCGCCCCGAGGCGACGGGGAATACCACCCTCAAAACTGTCCCGCAGGGAATCCAGGGGCAGCCGTATCAGGGTTTCAGCCCCAATGCTCAGCTTCAGCTCGGCCTGGGCCACCACCTCCCCTAACAAAGTGGTGGGGACACCTAAGGCAGCCGCCCCGCTCAGCAACTGGCGCCAACCGGCAGCCGCCCCAACCGGCACGCTCACCAAGACGCGACCGGCGGACTCCGCAAACAAAAGACGGTCGCGGCGCACCCCACTGGCAGGCAGCTCCAGGCAGCACCCCAGGCCCCCCGCCAGGCAGGCTTCAGCGGCGGCCACCGCCAAACCCCCATCACTGAGGTCGTGGGCACTGGCCACCAGATCGGCGGCGATGGCACGCCGCAGCAGCTCCTGGAGCCGAGCCTCCAGCTCCAGATCAATGCGGGGGGGGCGACCGGTGCAGAGGCCATGGATGACCGTCTGATAGCTGCTGCCCGCCAAGCTGATCCTGTCATCGGAACCATCTCCACCGCTCTCAGGAGCCAGGCCCAACAGCCAGATGGCATCGCCCGGCTGGCGCCAACCCATCCCCCGTACCCGGTTGAGATCGCTGACCAAGCCCACCATGCCCACCACCGGTGTGGGCTGGATCGGTTGGATGCGGCCATCGGGCAGGCGGGTTTCGTTATACAAAGAAACGTTGCCCCCCGTGACGGGGGTACCGAGGGCCAGACAGGCCTGGGACAAGCCTCGACAGGCCTGGGCCAGCTGCCAATAGCCAGTGTCGGTGTCCGGGGAGGGAAAGTTGAGGTTGTCGGTGACAGCCAAGGGTTCGGCGCCGACACAGCTGAGGTTGCGGGCGGCCTCCGCCACGGCCGCCATGCCGCCCCGCTCCGGATCCAGGGCCACCCAGCGATTGGGGCAATCGACCACCGCAGCCACCCCCCGGTGGCCAGCAAGCATCGCCCCCTCCCCCTGCTGGGGTCGCAGACGCACAACGGCGGCATCGGCACCGCCCGGGGGCACCACGGTGTTGGCCTGCACCTGGTGGTCGTACTGGCGCCAAATCCAACGCTTGCTGGCGATGGTGGGGTCATCGAGCAGGCGCAGCAGCACCTCCCCCCAGGACAACTGGCCCGCAGCCAGAACCACGCCTCCACTAGATGGCACAGGCAGGGACGATTCCTGCCAGCTCCAGTGCTCCTGAATCTCGGCAGGGGGGGACTCCAGGAGCACGTGATGGTTGATGGGCGTGTCGTCGGCCAGGGCACTGGCAGGGACCTCGGCGGCCACCTGCCCCCCCTGCAGGACCCGCACGACGTTTTCGGCTAACACCCTTCCAACCACAGCAGCTTGGAGGCCCCAGCGGCGAAAGCGTTCCATCAAGGCCTCCTCGCGGCCCGGTTTGACTACGAACAACATGCGTTCTTGAGATTCCGAGAGCAGAAACTCGTAGGCCGTCATGCCTTGCTCGCGGGCCGGCACCCGATCGAGATCCAGCTCGATGCCGACACCCCCCTTGGCGGCCATCTCCGAGCAACTGCAGGTGAGGCCAGCGGCGCCCATGTCCTGGGCGGCGACCACATCGCCACTTTGGAAGGCCTCCAAACAAGCCTCGATCAAGCCCTTCTCCAGAAAAGGGTCCCCCACCTGCACGGCGGGGCGATCGTCGAGGGAAGCCGCACTCAGTTCGGCACTGGCAAAGCTGGCGCCCCCCATGCCATCACGGCCGGTGGTACTGCCCACGTACACCACCGGATAGCCAATGCCGGCGGCACCAGAACGCACGATGTCCTCGGTTTCCATCAGGCCCAGGGCCATGGCGTTGACGAGGGGATTGCCGGAATAGCTGGGGTCGAAACCAACCTCGCCGCCGACGGTGGGCACGCCAACGCAATTGCCGTAATGGGCGATGCCCGCCACCACCCCCTCCAACAGGCCGCCATTGCGGGGATCTTCGAGGGGCCCAAAGCGCAGGGCATTGAGCAGGGCGATCGGTCGGGCGCCCATGGTGAAGATGTCGCGCAGGATGCCGCCGACTCCGGTGGCAGCCCCCTGGAAGGGCTCGACGGCCGAGGGATGATTATGACTCTCAATCTTGAAAGCCAGGCGCTGACCTTCGCCGAGATCCACCACGCCAGCGTTCTCACCGGGCCCCACCAGGATGCGGGGACCGCTGGTGGGGAACTGGGCCAGCAGGGGTCTGGAGTTGCGATAGCAGCAGTGCTCCGACCACATGACGCCGAACATGCCCAGCTCGGCCCGGTTGGGGGCGCGGCCCAGGCGCCGCACGATTTCGTCGTAATCGGCTTGGCTCAGGCCCTCCTTGCGCAGGGCATCGGGCACCGAAAAGGTCAGGGTGGGGTCCACCAAAGCGGCGCCAACAACGACAGCACCTGAGTCTCCAACAGCGCGTCACCCGAGGTGTCCTAGGGCATTACACCCAGGGGTCCCCCTCTTCCTCCGGCTCTGCCGATGCCCAGGGTCGGGGGGAACGGCGGGAGCGGGGAATGGGGCTCTCGACTGGGCGGCTGCGGCGACGGGAACCACTGGACTCGACGGGGGCTTCGGCCGGTGCCGTTTGCCAAGGCGCCCCAGCGTCGTCGTCCCAATCCTCCAGCGGGTCGGAGCCAGTGGCGCGACCACGGGCATCGGGATGTTGGTCTTCGCTTGGATCCCAACGACCGCCTGGACCATAGGAGAAGGGACCTTGCGGTTCTCCCCGACCCCGTTCGCCCTCCTGCCAAGGGGGTTCCTCAAGCCAACCCTCCAATTTGTCCTCAACCCGATCGCCAACCTGCTGAAACTGATCCCGCAGCCGGGA
>CANGZM010000210.1 GCA_947458155.1 Synechococcaceae cyanobacterium
CCAGCAGCTCTGGGGCTGCCAGCCAAGGGCGATGAAGGCCGGAAGCCCCCCCCCGGTGGCCCCACCTACTGTGGAAGTCCCCTCAAACTTGATCTGATTCCTTCTTCGCGCTCCACCTCCAGCCCCAGCCCCAGTCGGAGTCCCCGTCGCCTGGGCTCCCCTGCGGCAGCGGTAGCTCCAGCCACCGGGCAGGTGGGGCGGCTTGCCGATGGCGGCCTTGCCTCAGCCCTTGATGGCGAATCCGCCGACCTTCCCCTGCAGGGTCGCTCCGACAAGCTGATCATCCAAGCGGCGGCGGCGGCCTTGGCCGCTGATTTTGCTGCCCTTGGGCTCTCCGAGCCATTGGTGAAGGCGGTGGCGGCCAAGGGCTACCGAACCCCCTCGCCGATCCAACGCCAGTGCATTCCAGCAGTGCTGGAGGGCCGGGATGTGATGGCGGCGGCCCAGACCGGTACCGGCAAAACCGCCGGCTTCACCTTGCCGTTGCTGGAGCGCTTGCGCCATGGTCCGCCCGCCCGTGCCGGCGTGGTGCGGGCCCTGGTGTTGACGCCGACCCGCGAGCTGGCCGCCCAGGTGGCCGAGAGTGTGGTGGCCTATGGCCGCTATCTCGACCTACGCAGCGATGTGGTGTTTGGTGGCGTCAGCCCCAATCCCCAGATCAGCCGACTGCGCCGCGGCACCGATGTGTTGGTGGCCACCCCGGGTCGCCTGATGGACCTGCAGCAGCAGGGGGCCCTCAAGCTCGACCGGGTCGAAATCCTGGTGCTCGATGAGGCGGACCGCATGCTGGACATGGGCTTCATCCGCGACATCCGGCGGATCTTGGCCCTGATGCCGGCCCAGCGCCAGAACCTGCTGTTTTCAGCCACGTTTTCCAGCGAGATCCGCCAGCTGGCCACGGGCCTGCTGCACCAGCCCGTGCAGCTGCAGGCCACCCCGGAGAACCAGGCGGCCCCCCTGGTCCAGCAAGTGCAGCACCCCTGCGACATGGGGCGCAAGCCAGACCTGCTCTGCCACCTAATCCAGAGCCAGGATTGGCAGCAGGTGTTGGTGTTTTCCCGCACCAAACATGGCGCCAACCGACTGTCGGAACGGTTGGAGCAAGAGGGCATCTCGGCCGCCGCCATCCACGGCAACAAGAGCCAGGGAGCCCGCACCCGGGCCTTAGCCGGTTTCAAGAGCGGTGAGGTGCGGGTGCTGGTGGCCACGGACATTGCCGCCCGGGGCATCGACATCCAGCAATTGCCCCATGTGGTCAATTTGGATCTGCCCAATGTGGCCGAGGATTACGTTCATCGCATCGGCCGCACCGGCCGGGCCGGCCAGAGCGGCCATGCCGTCTCCCTGGTGGCCGCCGAAGAGCACGAACTGCTGCGGGCCATCGAGCGACTCACGGGGGCACCGCTGCCCCGCCAGGAGGTACCGGGCTTTGAGCCAAAGGTGCTCTCCGCCCCTCCCCTTGACTTGAGCGGTGGCCGCGGGCGCTCCCGGCCTTCGGCAGGGGGCCGGCCCGGGGCCGGACGATCGGCGGGGGCCCGTCCTGACGGGGCCCTGCGGGGTCGCCGCAGCGAGGGGCGAGCCGATCGGCGCGGCGGCGAAGGTCGCGGCTCCGAAGGACGTGGCTCCGAAGGACGTGGCAGCGAAGGTCGCGGCGGCGAAGGACGCACCGGTCGGGGTGGCGGTGGCGGCAGGGGCGGGCGGGCCGGCTGAATGGCAGCGATGGCGACAGTTTCGCCGGGCTGGTTGGGTTGCAGTGGTACACGTACAGCCTCAAGTCATGCCCTACGAACCTGGCTCGCCCGAATGCCGCGTCTTGATCGACTGCAAAGCGCAGATCGAAACGATGCTCCTGGCCCTCTCCCGCATCGACAACAGCCGCCACATCCGCGACCAACTGGTGTCGGTGCACAACCAGCTGGAGGGCCTGCACGAACTGCATCGCCGCCAACCCTTGGCCGCCCTAGCCGGGGAGTAAGGGACATCGGGGCGCCTGCCTAGGATCGGCCCAGCTTCTGCGGTTGTAGCCGCTTCCGCTTCGCCATGGCCCCAGCTGCTCCCCAGGTCGCCGCCTCCCCCGCCCTCGCCGCTGCCGGCCTGGCCTGGGAAGCGGTGATCGGCCTCGAAACCCATGTGCAGCTGGGCACCGCCAGCAAGATTTTCAGCCCCGCCTCCACCGCCTTCGGTGATGACCCCAACACCCACATCGACCCCGTGGTCTGTGGCTTACCCGGCACCCTGCCGGTTCTCAATCTCAAGGTGCTCGAATATGCCGTCAAGGCCGCCCTGGCCCTGAATCTAAAGGTGGCGGCCCACAGCAAGTTCGATCGCAAGCAATATTTCTATCCCGACCTGCCCAAGAATTATCAAATTTCCCAGTTCGACCAGCCCATTGCCGAGGACGGCTGGATTGAGGTGGAAGTAGCCGAAAAGGGCAAGGAGACCTATCTCAAAACCATTGGCATCGAGCGCCTGCACATGGAAGAAGACGCGGGCAAGCTGGTGCATGCCGGCAGCGATCGCCTGGCCGGCAGCAGCCATTCCCTGGTGGATTACAACCGCGCCGGCGTCGCCCTGGCCGAAATCGTCAGCAAGCCCGATCTGCGCACCGGCCGCGAGGCGGCCGAATACGCCTCGGAGATCCGCCGCATCATGCGTTATTTAGGCGTCTCTGACGGCAACATGCAGGAGGGCTCGTTGCGCTGCGACGTCAATATCTCGGTGCGGCAAGGACCTGACGCCCCCTTTGGCGTCAAGGTGGAAATCAAGAACATGAATTCCTTCTCGGCGATTCAGAAGGCCTGTGAGTATGAAATTCAACGGCAGATCAAGGCCATAGAGGCGGGCGAGCCGATCGTGCAGGAAACCCGCCTCTGGGATGAGGGCAAACAGCTCACCAAGAGCATGCGAATCAAGGAAGGCTCCAGCGACTATCGCTATTTTCCAGAGCCAGATCTGGGCCCAATTGAGGTGAGTGAAACCCAGCGCCAGGCCTGGTTGGCCGAGCTGCCCGAGCTACCATCCGCCAAGCGGCACCGCTACGCCGACCAGCTGGGCCTGTCCATCTACGACGCCCGGGTGCTCACCGATGAGCGGGCGATGGCCGAATACTTCGAGGCGGTGGTGGCGGCGGGGGCCGAGCCCAAGGCTGCCGCCAACTGGATCTGCGGCGATATCGCCGCCCATGTCAACGCCAACCGCCTCGATTACGCCTCCTTGCCCCTGCGTCCCGAGCAGTTGGCCGAACTGGTGGGCTTGATCGAGGCCAACACCATCAGCGGCAAAATCGCCAAGGAGATCCTGCCCGAACTGCTGGAGCAGGGGGGCTCCGCCAAGGCGATCGTGGCCGCCAGGGGCCTGGGCATGATCAGTGATCCGGCCGCCATCGGCGAGATTGTCGATGGCTTGCTGGCGGCCCATCCGGCCGAGGTGGAGGCCTTCAGGGACGGCAAAAACAAATTGCAGGGCTTCTTTGTGGGTCAGTTGATGAAGCAGACCGGCGGCCGCGCCGACCCCAAGCTGGCCAATCAGATCCTGATGCAGAAGCTCAAGGGTTGAGGGCCAAGGCTGCAGCTAGCTGCTGTACAAGGGCCTCGGGATCGCCATCGTTGTGGATCAGCCGATCGGCGAGGGCCTGCTTGCGGTCCAGGGGCCATTGGGCGGCGATGCGCGCGAGCGCTTCATGCTCCGGCAGCCCGTCGCGGCCAATCAGGCGCTGCAGTTGCGTCTCAGGGCTGCATGTCACCAGCCACACTTCGCTGCACAGTGATTCCAGGCCGGTCTCAAACAGCAGCGGAATCATCAGCACCACCACGGGCGCGTGGGCCAGCCGCTGCAACTCAGCCTCGAAGCACTGGCGTACGAGGGGGTGCACCAGCTGTTCCAGCCAGTGGCGCTCCACCGGATCGGCGAAGACGATGCGCCCCAAGGCCGCCCGATCGATGGCGTCGCCGCTTTCCTTGGCGGCCACCGGCTCGCCGTAGCGGGCCAGGACGGCCCGGGCTCCGGGGCTGCCTGGGGCGAGGGCCCCACGGGCGTAGAGGTCCGCATCCAGCACCGGCAGGCCGAAGCGCCCGGCCAGCAGCTGGCCCACGGTGCTTTTGCC
>CANGZM010000211.1 GCA_947458155.1 Synechococcaceae cyanobacterium
ATTCCAGGTCATCTGGGCCGGCAGGCCATAAATCAACCCCATCAGCCAATACACCAGGGGTGGTTTGTCGTAACGGGGCAATCCATTGACCCGGGGAATGAGCCATTCCCCGGTTTCGGTCATGGCCCGCGCCGCTGCGGCGAACAGGGGAGGGGTTTCATCCACCAAACCGGTGGCGCCCAGCTGCCAAAAGAAAATCAGCACTCCCAGCCCAAGGGTCAGCAGCAGCCAGGGGCCGGGGCGGAGGGGATAGACCTTCAAGACATCTCCTCTGATGAGACGTTGGACCAGCGTCCTTGCCATAGGGCCTGGCGCTGGTGAATCAAAAGCACGGACAGGAGCGCCAACAGGGCCCCCAGCCACTGCAATGGCAGCAGGCTTTCCTCCAGAAACAGGAGTCCACTCAACAAGGCGAACACCGGCGTCAAGAAAGTAAGGGCCGTGAATCCGGTGAGATCACCCTGGCTGGCAAACCAGAAAAATAGGCCGTAGGCCAGGGCACTGCCCAGCAGCGACGCATAGGCCATCAGCCCCCATTGGCTGGCCGTCCATTGCGGCCAGAACGCCAGGGCCGTGGCGGCATTGGTGCCGCCATCGCTGGCTGGGGCCTGGGCCATCCAAGCCGCCCCCAACACCAGGGGCAGGCCGCCCAGCAGCATGTGCCAGCCCGTCACAACCAAGGCATCGCTGTGCTTTGTGGCGAAGCGGCAAAGAACCGTACCCACCGCCATGGCCGCCGCCGCCCCCAGCATCCAGAGCTCTCCGTGGCTCCAGGCCTGGAGATCATTGACCCGGGGACCCTCCAGCCACCAATGGCGCAACAGGTCGGCGGGCAACCCCAGGCAGAGAATGCCCAGCACACCTAGCAACAGGCCAACCCAACCCACCGGGTTGATGGCCTCACCAAAAAGGGTACGGGCCAGCAGGGCCACTAACAAGGGCTGGGAGTCGATCAGAACCGATCCCAGGCCGGCACCACTGCGGCCCAGGCCCATGGCCAGCAGCCCTTGGAAGAGGGCGCCGTCAACGGCGGCGAACAACAACAGCCAGGGCCAGTCTTGGGCGTCCACGGCCAGGGGCCGACCCAGGGCAACGGCCACAGCCAGCAACACGACGCCGGCGGGCAGCAGACGCAGGGCGGCCACCATCAGGGGTTGGGCCCCAACCAACAACGGTGTCATCGCCGCCATTGCCGTTCCCCAGAGGGCAAAGGGCAGCAACATCAGAAGCCAACGAATGGCTGGCGTCATCGGAACCTGGGGGGGTTGGTGAACCGCGCGTAGCCCTCCTGGCCGTCGCAACCGGCCCACCTTTTTAGGATCCTGCGATCGAACGTGATGCTGATGCCCTGGCCCTGGCGCCGAAAGACCCGCAAAACCCTGGCGCGCATCGCCATCGAGGGTCCCATCAGTGGCGGCACCCGCACCCGGGTGCTCAAGGCCCTTGATGAGGTGGGCAAACGGGAATGCCCGGCCCTGCTGCTGCGTATCGACAGCCCTGGCGGCACCGTGGGCGACAGCCAGGAGATCCACGCGGCCATCAGGCGCTTGCGCCAAAAAGGTTGCCGTGTGGTGGCCGATTTCGGCAACATCTCAGCCTCCGGGGGGGTTTACGTGGGGGTGGCCGCCGAACGCATCGTGGCCAATCCCGGCACGATCACCGGTTCGATCGGGGTGATTTTGCGGGGCAATGACCTCTCGCGGCTGCTCGAACGGGTCGGCGTCCGCTTCGATACGGTCAAAAGCGGCATCTACAAAGACATCCTGTCCCCTGACCGGGCCCTCAGCGAAGACGAACGGCAATTGCTGCAGCAGCTAATCGACGCCAGCTACGACCAGTTTGTAGCCGCTGTCGCCGAGGGCCGGGGTCTTGACGAGGCGACGGTGCGCAGTTTTGCCGATGGGCGGGTGTTTACGGGCTCCCAGGCCCAGGCCCTGGGCCTGGTGGACGAGCTGGGCGATGAGGAAAGGGCCCGGCGCCTGGCGGCGGAACTGGCGGGGCTGGATCCGGAGAAAACACGCACGGTTGAATTTGGCAAATCCAGCAAACGGCTGCTGGGCCTGCTGCCTGGCCGCGCTTTTTTGGCGACGCTGGTGGAGGCCGTTACCATTGACTTCGCCTGGTCCGGCCAGCCCCTGTGGCTCTATCGCCCCTGACCATGGTCATGAATCCTGCCCTCGAGCTGCGGGCCCTGCGCGGGGCCACCACCGCCAGCGCCAATACCAGCGAAGCCATCACCGAGGCGGTCAGCGAACTCATCGAGACCCTGGTGCGGGATAACGCCCTGGTAGGTTCCCGCCTGCTGTCGGTGACCTTCTCGGTGACGGCCGATCTCGATGCCTGTTTCCCTGCAGCCATCGCGCGACGGCGCCGTGATTGGGATGACGTCGCCCTGCTGGACTGCCAGCAGATGGCCGTGGCCGGCGATCTGCCCCGCTGCATCCGCCTGCTGGCCCATGCCTGGATGGAAGCGCCACGGGCGTTGGTCCATCCCTACCTGCGGGAGGCCTCCCGGCTGCGGCCGGATCGGGCCCGGCAGGCGTCCTGCGCTGAATCGGTGAGCGCCGATCCAACCAGCTGCCCTGCCGACCACTAGAGCCGTCCTGGGCCAGGGGCTCTGTTGAGAATCAAAGTTCCAGCCACTATTCGCATGTCTGCCATGTCCCGTTTCGCCAGTTTCTTGCGGCCCTGGCTGCTGGGACTCAGCGGAGCGGCCTTGACCACGACCGCCGGCTTGACCACCAGTGTGCAGCCCGCCTTGGCTCAGGCTACCCCTGGCTTGATGGAATTTCGCTGGGAGAACAATAAAGACTATCGAAAACTCTATTTTTTTCAGAGTGAAACAGCCCGGCTTAAACGAGCGGAGTATTACTTGCTTTTGCGGCCAAAAGATCGCAAAACGGCAATTCTTAAGTTAACAATTACAATTCCTGCTACTTTTAATACCAGCATAGAACCAAAACAGCTCAAATTTTGCAAGATGGCTGAGGGGGGCATGCTTAAGCGCACCCGCTGTGAAAAAACCATACCGGCCACCATTGAAGTGGCCGCCAATGGACGTTCTATTGACATCTTCCCCGACACACCCGTTTCCGATAAGGACACCATTGGCCTCTTTATGAGCGTATTTAACCCTGATACTGCCGCCATGTCGCAGTTCAATGCCCTTGCCCAGGCCCCGGGTCAGTTGCCGATTTCCAGCTATTTGGGTAGCTGGCTGATTCAAATCGACCCCTAGGTCATCAATCTCAAGGCCCTCGGGCCTTGCTAAGAACTTTGGGTCTGGGTCCAACGGCCGCCAGACTGATATGATAGTCGGCTGAATATTCAAGATCATGACCAAACGCACTTTGGAAGGAACGAGCCGCAAACGCAAGCGGGTTTCAGGCTTCCGGGTTCGCATGCGCACTCACACTGGCCGCCGCGTCGTGCGGGCGCGCCGCCGCCGCGGCCGGGCACGGCTGGCGGTGTGAGGGCCGCAAGGTGGTTCTGCCCCAAAGGCACCGGCTGCGGGGCTCGCGGGTCTTCAATCGCCTTTACCGCCAGTCCCAGCGCTTCCATGGCACTTCAATGTTGTTGCGTGTGATGGCGGCCCATCCAGCCCTGTTGCCCCCTCCCGAGTGCCACAGGCCATCAGCCTGGCGTGGGGCCGTTGTCGTGAGTGGCAAGGTCAGCAAAAGGGCTGTGGTGCGCAATCGACTCCGCCGCTTGCTGCATCGCCATCTGCTCAGCCTTGATCCGACCCCACTACAGCCAAGCTGGGTGGTGCTCAGCCTCAAACCAGGCAGTGCCGAGTTGGATCCGGCCCAGCTGCTGGGAGAATGCAGTTACTTGTTGCGCCAGGCAGGATTAACCAAATGACAAGCGCCACCGATTCCAATCCTGGCCCAGCCAGCGGCCTTGACGGCCCGACGCCCCAACCGGTCGAGGCCCAAGCGCCGCTGACTGCCTCCGCCCCCGTACCCCTGGCTACTTACCAAGCGCCTGTTGCCAACTCCCCAGAGCCTGTTGCCACCTCTCCAGCGCCTGTTGCCACTGCCCCTTCGGCCCCAGCGCCTGCTCCAGCAAGCGGCACCAGCATCAACGAA
>CANGZM010000212.1 GCA_947458155.1 Synechococcaceae cyanobacterium
ACGGGTGATCGGGGTCTCTGCGGGGGCTACAACTCCCAGGTGATCAAGAAAACCGAGCTGCGCTTCGCCGAGCTCAAGCGCCAGGGATACGAGGTTGATCTTGTGCTGCTTGGTCGTAAGGCCATCACTTATTTCACCAATCGTAGCTATCCCATTCAAGCTACCTTCACTGGACTGGAACAAGTCCCGACCGCCGCTGATGCCAATAAGGTGGCCTCTGAAATTTTGGCTGATTTTCTTTCCGGTGCCAGTGACCGGGTGGAGATCATCTACACCAAGTTCATCAACCTTGTTAGTTCCTCACCCGTTTGTCAGACCCTGCTGCCCCTGGATCCCCAGGACATTGCTGACCCTGACGACGAGCTGTTTCGCCTGGTGACTAAGGACGGCAAGCTAACGGTCGAAACCGTTGAAGTAGCAAACACCCAGACTGCCCTGCCCTCTGATTTCGTCTTTGAACAGGGTCCTGAGAAGTTACTTAATGCCTTGCTGCCTCTCTACCTTAACAACCAGCTGTTGCGTGCCTTGCAAGAGGCCGCCGCCAGTGAACTGGCCAACCGGATGACGGCCATGAATAATGCCAGTGACAACGCCAAGGCCTTGGCCAAGACGTTAACGTTGGATTATAACAAGGCTCGTCAGGCCGCCATTACCCAGGAAATTCTTGAGGTGGTTGCTGGTTCAGGCACGGTATGATTTTTGCCAAGCAATTATAAGCTAAGGGCCGGTCTTAAGGATCGGCTTTTTATTGCTTGCAGTGCTTCTCAATCGCTTGCCTACTGCGGACCCCGCCCATGGCGCAGCAAAAAAGGCGCTGGATCTAACTGGAGGCAGAGGTGTAAAAACGCAGGGCGAATTGCCAGAAGGCGCGGCTGAGGGCCAGGCCAATGCAGGCCACCATCAGGGACAGGAGCAGCCAGGGTAGGGTCAGGCGGCCGAGCATGGCCTCAGCGGGCACGGTGGTGAGAAAGGCCACCGGCAGCACTATGGTGAAAAACCTTCTTACAGCTGTCGGAAAGGCGCTGATCGGATAGCGGCCGGAGCTCAAGGCGGCTCGCAGGACTTCGGTGGCATTCCAAGTTTTGACAAACCAAATGCTGGTGGTCGACACCAGAAACCAAAGGCTGTACAAAAGCAGCCCGCTGGCCACCAGCATCAGCAGGGTTTGGATCAACAGCCAGGGAGTAATCCTGATGCCGGCCTGTCCTGCCGCCCAGATCATCAGGCCCAGGCCAGTGGCGATTTCGGGCAGGCCCATCAGCGAAATCCGGCTGGTGGAGAGCCAGAACTGGCTATCGATTGGTTTCAACAGCACGAAATCCAGGGTCCCCTGCTGCACATGGCCCACAATCGTGCTGAGGTTGGGGCGCAGCCAGGTGCTGGTGATCCCCTCCAGCAGGGTGTAGACCCCTAGAACGACAAGGGCCTGGGGCCAGCTCCACCCCCCCAGCGCTCGCCCTTCGCCATAGAACAACGACAGCAGCAGCAGGCTGCCGAGCAGGTTGGCGATTGCCGCAACCACCTCCAGCACCAGGTTGGCCTGGTATTCGAACTGCATCGCCAGGGAGGTGCCCCAAAGGCGGCTCAGCGTCAACAGGTAGCGGCCAAGCGGGTTACCCATCAGGCTCCCATCGCTCCATAACGCTTGACCCCGATGCGCCACAACAGTGTCATCAGCAGGAACAGGCCAGTGATCCAGATAGCTAAGGCGGTGAATCCGGCGGCGATCTGTACTTCCCCACCCGAGAGCAACTGGGCCGGGAAATTCACCAGCAGGGGAAATGGTGTCGCTTCGGCCAGCCGGCGCAGGGCTGGTGGGAAGGCATCAAGGGGGGCCGCCGTGCCGGAAAGGAACAGTATGGGGATGTAGATCAAGCGCTCGAGGGCGTTGACCCGGTCGCTCCAGAAGCACATGCAGGCCATGGTGCACTGGATCAAAAAGTTGAGCACGAAGGCCAGGAAGGTGGCCGCCAAGGTCAGCAGGGCCCGTTGGGGGCTGGGCAGCCAGAATGCCCAGGGAAGCACCAGAAAAAACAGGGTTGCGATCAAGGCGACAAAGGGCAGCCGAGTCGCCTGCTCGGCAACATGGGAGGCTAGGTAGCGCCAGAAGGGATGCAGGGGCTGCAGCAGCATGGGAGAGAGTCGACCCTGCAAGGCGTCCTCCTCAAAGACCGTCATCACCCAGGCGACGGTGAACTGGCGCACCACGAAGGCGGCCAGGAAATAGCGGGCCAGTTGGATGGGGCCCATGCCCATGGCGGCGCCGGCGGGGGACTCGATCCAGATCGCCAACATGATGAATGGCACCATGCCGGCCAGGGCCCACAGCACAATTTCGGCCCGATATTCGAGCATCAGGGCGTACTGGCTGGCGAACAGGGCCCGGGCCACCCGCCAGCCATGCTGAAGAGGGTGCAGGGGCCTGATTTTTGGGCTGCTCACGGCACTGTTGCTCATGGCACGGTTGCTCATGGCAGTATTTCTCACGACAGGGTTCCTTGCACAAACAAACTGCCGATTAATTCCTCGATGGGGGGATCGCGCACCTCCAGGTCCCGCACCGGTAACTCGGCGAGCAGCCGTGATACGGCAGCGGTGAGGGCGTCGCGGCGGATCAACAGGTGCACCACCATGCCCTCGCAGCTCTCGACTTCGCCGTAGGCGCGCAGGGATTCAAGGGGCCAGGGTTCGGCCAGTTCGAGCCGCACCTCCCGGCAAGGGGCCAGCCGCTGGGTGAGGGCATCGAGGCTGCCGTCGTGGAACAGGCGGCCCTCGTGGATTAGGAGCACCCTGGGGCAAAGGGCGGTGATGTCGGCCATGTAATGGCTGGTGAGCAGCACGGTGGCGCCAAAGCGTTGGTTGTAATCAGCCAGGAAGGAGCGCACCCGGGCCTGGGCATTGACATCAAGGCCGAGGGTGGGTTCGTCCAGAAACAGCACCTCGGGGCGGTGCAACAGGGCTGCCAACAGTTCGGTCTTCATGCGCTGGCCCAACGACAACTTGCGCAGGGGCCGCTTGAGTTCTGCACCTAGATCGAGCATCTCGGCCAGGTCGTGGATGCGATGGCGGCTCTCGACTTCATCGATGCCGTACACGGCGGCGTTGACCCGCAGGGAATCGAGGGCCGGCAGATCCCAGAGCAGCTGCTGTTTCTGCCCCATCACCAGGGTGATGCGCCGCAAAAAATTGGCCTGGCGGCGGTGCGGGGTGTAGCCGGCCACCAACGCCTTGCCGGCGGAGGGATGGATCAGGCCGGTGAGCATCTTGAGGGTGGTGGTCTTGCCGGCGCCATTGGGGCCCAGGAAGCCCACCATTTCACCGGGTTGGATCTGGAAGCTGACATCGCGCACGGCCGCGACATCTTTGTAGCGCCGCTGCAGGAAATGGCGCAGGGTGCCGGCAAGGCCCGGATCCTTGGTGGCCACGCGGTAGGTCTTGCTGAGCCCGTCGGCGCGGATGATCGGGCTGGGACTGGTGCTGGAACTGGGGGCCATCAGGGTCAGGTTAGGTCGGTGGGATGGCGGTGGGGGCCCAAGGCAGGATCGGGGTCGCATTGCGCTAGATCGATGGCCATGACCTCCCCTGCTGTGACCCTCCAGCCTTTGTTTGCCTTGGCCCTCGGCCAGGTGGCCCTGCCAGCCGATCCGCTTGAAGCCGCCCTGATGATGAGGGCAATTTTGGCCTTGAGGGGAGAGGCGGAGTCCAACCCCGATCCGCTCTGCGCCTGGACAGGCGACCTCAACGGTGTCGATCAACTGCAGCGCCACGCCGCCTTCGCGCCCTTGATCGATCGGTTGGCGGGTCATGTCTGGACATACCTGCAGCAGCTGGGATTTGATCCGGCGGCGCTGGCGCTGCATCTGCAGCGCTGCTGGCCGGTGGTGGGTGAGGCGGGCCAGGTGGTGGGACGGCACCACCATCCCAATGCCCACCTGAGCGCTGTCTATTACCTCAATGGTGACGGCAGCGGTCGCAGCGGTTGCCTGCGCCTCTGGCCCCAGCGCCAGTACAACGAGCTGGTGCCGGGCCTGGCGGTGGGCCACGGCGGGCCGATCCGCGCCGACGTTGCTGGTGCTAACCATGCCG
>CANGZM010000213.1 GCA_947458155.1 Synechococcaceae cyanobacterium
ATCGACGATGGGCCCCTGCAATCCCTACCAGTCCAGCGTTGGGACGGGGAACGCATCGGTGACCATGCCCAGCCCCTTGCCAGCCTGCCGTCCATCGCCGAGCAGGCGCCCCTGTGGCAGGCCGTCCTGCAGCTAGATGACCCTAAGGTCAGCCGGCTCCTGGTGCTGAGCCCAGCGGGCCTCCCCACGGGCACCCTCGAACGTCCCGACCTGGGTGAGTTGGTCTTCAGCCGGCTTGGGGTCCGCGTGCCTCCCCCCCTACTGGCTTTGGCCCGAAAACACAATGCCTATCCCATGGGTCTGGCCCTGGCCCAAGTCGCCCGCTCCATGCTGAGCAGCGGCGAGGTTCAGGGGGCTGAGGCGCCAACGACTTGATAGGTGCTGCGCTGAGCGGCGATGGCTTCCCATGGCATGGCCGCCTGCTCCAGCGTCACAAGTTCCACGCCCTGGGCCGTTTCGGCCTGGGGCAAATGGAGCTGGGCCTGGGCCACCAGCAGGGTGATCAGCTCCGCCGTTGTCACCGGTAGATCGGGCAGAACGGGGGGATTGACGCCAAAGAGCTCGCGCCAGAGGGCTCTCTGCGGCTGGATCAAGATGCTGCCGTGCTGCAGCAGGGCGCCGCGGCGCCAGAGCTGGGCGCTGCCGATGCGCTTGCTGCCATCGGCATGGACCAGGTCAGCGGCGGTGCTGGTGGCAAAGCAACTGTCCCGATCCCGGTTGATGGCGGCCTCGCCAAATTTCAGCGGCAGATTAATGGCGGCGAATCCCCGCTGCAGCCACCGGCATGACCGCCGATAGGCCTCGGCCCGCTGGGGGGGTGGCGAGGGCCAGATCAGGGCATAGGTGAGATCGCCGCCCCCATGCAACACGGCCCTGCCACCGCTGGGGCGGCGCACCAGATCAAGCACACCCGCGGCCGCCAACTCCAGCCAATGGGCCGGCAGGCGCTGCTGATGGAAACCCAACGAGAGGGTAGGTCGCGGCCATTGGTAGAACCGCAGCGTGCCCGCCAGGGCAGCTGGCAGGCACCCAGCTGAGAGCTCTGCATC
Organism: Synechococcaceae cyanobacterium; assembly: GCA_947458155.1. Classification (GTDB taxonomy): domain Bacteria; phylum Cyanobacteriota; class Cyanobacteriia; order PCC-6307; family Cyanobiaceae; genus Cyanobium. The sequence goes on from CANGZM010000213.1 coordinate 1,050, forward strand.
GCTTGCGGCGGCCCTGGTCGCCAAGGCGTTGTCCAATAGCCAGTTGTCGATGGCCATGGGCCAGGTCCCCTCCAGCCGACTGGTCGCCAGCAAACCCACCCGGGGCCGTGGCGCTCCCTGGGCAGGGGCCCATTGGACCTGGCGGCGGGACAGGCTGGCCACGCCGTCAGGACCCGCCGAGGGCCACCCAGAAGGAAGGCGCCAGCTCAAAGCCGAGCACGGCCGCCATCTGGCCCAGTCCCTGGCGGCAGTCCAGACCCTCTGCCCGGGCCCAGTGGTCCAAGAGGAAGAGCCGATGGCTGATCCACAGTTCGAGGCTGTCGGGGGCAAAGCGGATGCCCTCGGTGCGGCTGAAGCTATGGGGCAGCAGCATCGCCACATGGCGTGTCAGGGTTCCTTGGCTCCGCTCCAGCACCAGGGGCAGCCAGGGATAGAGAGCATCGGCCCTAAGGCACCACAACCGCACCTCCGGGATTTCGGAGAGCTCGCGGGGATCTTCGGGCGGCCGGGGCCACTCCAGGGAGAGCTGCACCTGGCCGGAGAGGGCCAGGAGCTCCTGGGCCGGCCGTTGGGCCAATGGCGCCAGGCTGTTGAGGTCGAGGGCCCCGATTTCGAGGGCCGTGGCCCGGGGGGCGGGGGGGGGCGATGCCATCAAGAGCTGTGACAGGGCCACGGCGAAGGCTGGACCGTAGCCAGCTAAGGCCGAAGAATGGGGCGGTCCGTTTTTTATCTGCAAGACATGGTCACCTCGCTCACCCAGGCCCAAATCCTGATCGCCCTGGTGGTGGCCGCCCATGCCGGTGTGCTTGCCGTTCGGCTTTGCTTCAGTCTCTACAAAGCCTGAGGTCGAGGGCCTTGGCAATGGGGCCCGGGCCCGCTAGAAGCGGTCCCTTATGACCCGAGGCCAGTCCGGTGCGATCCCGTTCCCCCCGATCCCTCGATTCCGCCCCTGAATCCCGCCGCCGTTCGGGACGTTCCTCCAGCAACGAACACCCCCATCCCGCCGGCAGCGGGTCCCGACAACGGACCCGCCAGGCAGGCGCCAGCAAGGCCCCCTCAACCGGGGCCCCCAGACCCAGGGCGGCGGTGGGAGCTTCCCACCTGGGCAAGCAGGATCTGCTTTGCAGCCTGATTGGCCTTGGCGTCAAGCTTGGGCTGGTGGTGGTCACAGGCGTCAGCCTGGTCCGCGTCGCTTCTGCCTATCAGGCCCGCATGGACCGGCAGGGCGAGTTGGCGGCTGTGCTCCAGATCGAGAACGCCCAACTCACAAAGGCCCAACAACGCTTCGACCGTCTGTTCCTGATATCCGGGGAGAAGACCCTGGCCCGGGAACAAAGCCAGTGGATTGCCCCCAACCGCCTGCGGGTGGTCTGGCAGCCCCCTGCTGCCCCCGCCAAGGCTACCGAAAACGCCCAGGATCCCACCCCCCAGCGAACCCCAGGCCCCCTGGCCTCCGCCCAGACGGACAGCGCCACGGTGCCGCCACCTACCAGGACGGGTGGGCTGGCTGAGCCAGGCGATTTGGGGGGGAATTGAACTTTCAGCCGGGCCTCGCCCAGGTCCGTTGCCACGGACCGTGCCACGGACCGCTTTTTCGCCCCTTCCCCTTCCCCCATGCCCCCGATCTCCGGTGAGCAAACCGCCCCTTTGACGGCTCCGGTCCCCCCTGGGACCAGCAGTCCCGGCACGGTGCTGATCACCGGGGCCTCCTCGGGAGTTGGTTTGTTTGCGACCCAGGCCTTGGTGAGCCGCGGTTGGCATGTGCTGATGGCTTGCCGCGATACGGCCAAAGCCCGCCGGGCCCAGCAGGCCCTGGCCATCCCTGATGCAGCCGTCACCCACCTGGAGGTCGATCTCGGCGATCTCGACAGCGTCAACCGTTTGGTTGCTGCGGTGCACGCCACCGGGCTCCCCCTGGATGCGGTGGTGGTCAACGCCGCCGTCTACAAGCCAAGGCTGAAGCAGCCCGAGCGCTCACCCCAGGGCTACGAAATCTCGATGGCCACCAACCATCTGGGTCATTTTCTGTTGATTCAGCGTCTGTTGCCCGACCTGGAGCGCTCCAACCATCCCTCCCGTCGTCTGGTGATCCTGGGAACGGTCACCGCCAATTCCAAAGAGCTGGGGGGCAAGATCCCCATCCCCGCACCGGCCGATCTGGGCGATCTGGCTGGTTTTCGTGCCGGTTTCCTGGCGCCGGTGAGCATGGCCGATGGCAAAAACTTCAAGCCTGGTAAGGCCTATAAGGACAGCAAGCTGTGCAACATGATCACCACTCAGGAATTGCATCGGCGCCTGCATCAAGCCACTGGGATTGTGTTCACTTCTCTCTACCCAGGTTGTGTCGCCGATTCTCCCCTGTTCCGCAACACACCCCAGGCCTTTCAGGTCATCTTCCCCTGGTTCCAAAAGAACGTGACCGGCGGCTATGTCAGCCAGGCCATGGCCGGCGAACGGGTCGCCCAGGTGGTTGCAGATCCCGAATTCGCAGTTTCAGGGGTCCACTGGAGCTGGGGCAATCGCCAGCGCAAGGACGGACGCCAATTCAGTCAGGAACTCTCCGACAAGGCCAGCAATCCCCAGACGGCCAGCAACATGTGGGATCTTTCTTTGCAGTTGGTCGGCCTGCCCCAGCCCTGAGATCTGGTCGAGCCAAAGTTGGGATCATTGCTGATGACGAACCCCAGTCCCCGGGGCGGCCCAGGCACGGCTTCGGCCTGCTACTAAGGTTCCAGCCCCCTTGGTCGTTTTCATGTCCCGACGCTTGTCCTGGGGATTGGGTCTGCTCCTGGTCGCCGGTCTCGTCTTGGGTGCCTTTTTTGTGCTGCCCTTCCGTTCCTGGTTGCCCGGTGGCACCGTGGCCGATGTGCCCAACCGCCTTGTGGTCAATGGCACCGCCTTGAACCGGCTTTTCCCGGAGCCGCAAGTGGGTGAAAAATTGGTATTCACCCAGGAGAAGCGGGGCTTCAGCCAGGCCCGTCTCAAACAGGGAGATGAGGTGCGGGCCCTGCTTTCGATTTCGG
>CANGZM010000214.1 GCA_947458155.1 Synechococcaceae cyanobacterium
CAGCCGATCGGCTTGGGAGCGGGACCCATCCCCGGGGCTCAGCCCGCCCACCTCCACCGTGCCGCGAAACACCACCGGGCCCGTACCAGGGGCGCCAGCGGCGAAGCGCAGACCCCCCTCCGCCAGGTCGCGCTTGAGGGGCGATTCAAACGCCAGGGCCAGGGTGACGGGTGCGCTGGTGTCGTTGCGCAGGGGTATTTGCAGTTGGTATTCAACGCCGTAGTTGCCGTGGGCGGCCCAGGCGGTGCCCCCGTAGAACACCTTCAGTTCGGCGCTTTGCACCTGGCCGCTGCCCAGCCGGCCCCGCTCCAGCGAGGCGATCGGCCAGGAAATGGGCGCCCGCCGCACCGACAGGCTGGTGCTGCCTGGATCGCTGAGCCGCCCCCGCCAGGTGGCCCCCACCTGGATGCCGCTGACCCGCGAATAAATGATCGGTCCGCTGGCGCCCCTGGGCGTGGGGGTGTGCTCCTTGGGACTTAGGCCGTCGTTCTTCAACATCGCCTGCCAGAGCGCCTCTGGGGGCGGACCATCGAGGGGGCCGTAGGCCGCCAGCAGGGCCACATCCAGCGGCCCATCGCTGCGCAGGCGCAATTGCAGGTTGCGGCCATTGAGCAGGGGATCGAGGCCGCGCACCGGAATCGGCAGGGTGAATAAAGTGCTGAGCTTGCCTGCGGGCAGGTTCCAGCTTTGGGGCAGCCGGGGGTTGGGACCCCGGGCCAGCAGTTCGGTGGCGACCCGGCTGCCCGGGCCCGACCAGACGGGGCTAAGGCCCTGGCGCAGCAGGGGCGGCAGGGGCAGAAACGGGGCCCCATTCTCGCCGGGCTGCAGCGATTGGGATAAAGAGGTAGCCCCCCCCAACTGCTCCAGCCGCACCGGGCGGGGCCCCCGGGGGGCCGCCACCACGGCCAGCCACAGGGTCGAATCAAGCCGGCTCGGTTGGCCGGCGTAGACGTGGTGGCTGAACAGGCCGAACACCCCGTTGAGGGGACTATTGAGGTGGGCCTCCGGGTGGGGGCCCAACGGCGCAAAGGTGGACAGCAGGATGCCCTGGCCCTTGATCAGCTCCGGGTTGTTGTCGTTGATCAGCAACGTTCCATCCAACCCACCGGGCAGGGGCGCCACGGTTTGGGGGCGCAGCACGCTTGCCTGGGGTGGCTGGGCCAGGGCTGCGGGCCACCAGCTGCCATGCCCCCAGATCAGGCCCACCACCAGCCACCGGACCGCCGCCAGGGGCGCTGCCAGCCGGGACAGCAGCGCCCTCATGGCTGGGGGGGCAGGTTGGTGGTGTCCACCAGAGCGCGGGCGGCGGCGGCGGCCATGGCGCGGATCAACTCGCTGGAGCGGGGATCGTTGAAGGGACCCTTGACCATGAAGGCCGCCACGGCGCGCTGGCCATTGGGCAATTGGATCAGGGCGGCGTCGGAGTAGGCGATGCCGATGTCACCGGTTTTGTTGAGGGCGCTGATGCCGTAGCCCAGCAGGTCGCTGTCTGGGTCTGAGGATTCCTTGCCCTTGACCAGGCCCTTGAGCAGGCCGGCGGGGATGAGGGTGTTGGTGCGGGAGCTGGCCATGATTTCGCGGAAAAGATCCCGGGCCCGGGGGCTGAGTTTTTCGCCGCTGTCCACCAGGGCGATGCTGCGGGCCAGGTCGTGGCTGCTGGTGGTGTTGGTGCCGTTGAGGTCGGGCAGCCAGTTGTTGATCACCGTGGCTTTGAGACCCAAGCCATGGAAGCGCTGGTTGACAGCGACACTCCCCCCCAGCCGCTTGATCATCAAATTGGTGGCGGTGTTGTCGCTGATGCGGATCATCTCGGTGGCCGCCTCGTAGACACGGAAGCGGCTGCCGATCGGTTTATTACCCATCCAGCCGGCACCCCCCCCCTGCACCTCGCTGGTCAGTGGCAGCAGGTCGTTCCAGCGCAGCCCCCCGGCATCGAGGGTGTCGAGGCCCAGCACCAGGATCGGGATTTTGATCGAACTGGCCGCCGGCAGGGCCAGGTCGCTCTGCAGCTGGGCGTAGCGGCCGTCGTCGAGCACCAGCAGATAGCCGGAAGCGGTGAGCCCTTTCTGGGCGGCGGCCAGTTTCGCCCATTCCTGGCTGAGGTCGGTGAGTTCCCGGCGGGGCTCAAAGCGGCCCAGGGCCATGCCGCCGCCGGCGATCACCCGGGCGCTGGGGGCGGGATCGGCGCGGGGAAGGCCGATGCCGCCCTCGGCCAGGCGCGGCGCCACCAGCTTCAAGCCCGTGCCCACCAGTACCCCCAGCCCGGCCCCCAACACCACCAGGCGGCCCATCAGGACCAGGGGCGCCAGCCAGGGTTTCCGGGGTTTCCTGGAGGGGCGGCCGGCGGTCACGGTCGGGCTGGGGCGAATTGCCCCTGACGCTAGTGGGGAGCCCCGGGGGGGCAAGGGCGCCGCGCCGCCCAGCGCAACTGGGCCACCATGCCCCGCAGCAGGGCCACTTCGGCGCTGTCGGGCTGGGCCCGCTGCAGCAGGGCCCGCAGCTTGGCCATGCGGGCTCGGGCGGTGTGGGGCAGCAGGAAACCCACCTCCAGCAGCAGGGCTTCCCCGTCCCCCAGGGCGGCTTCGAGGCTGGCGCGGGCGGCCGGATCGGGGAAGGCCCCAGTGGCGGGCCCCACTGGGGGGAGGGCAGTTTTGCCGCGCCGCTGGTGCCATTCGTGCAGCACCACCGCCACCGCATGGGAGAGGTTGAGGGAGTCGTAGGCCGAGCCCGCATCGAGGCGCAGCAACCGGCCGGCCAAAAGCAATTCGTCGTTGCTCAGGCCCCGGTCCTCGCGGCCAAACACCAGGGCCACCGGCAGGGGCCCAGCCCCAGCCGCCCCCGACTCTGGGGCTGCTGGTGCTGGCGGGGCCTCGCCCGCCCCCAGCCAGTCGAGGGCTGCGGCTGGGCCGTGCAGGGGCAGGGGCGCCCCCTCCAGGCGGCCGGTGGCGGCCACCACCCGACCACAATCGGCCAAAGCGGCCGCCAGGTCAGCGAACTGGGGAGCACTCTCCAGCACGGCCTGGGCATGCACGGCCATCTGACGGGCTTCCGGCCCCAGCGGATCACAGCGGGGCGCCACCAGGCGCAGTTCGGCCACCCCGAAATTGGCGCACAGGCGTGCCACGCTGCCCAGATTGCGGGCGCCGGCCGGCTCCACCAGCACCAGATGCAGGGTCATGGATGTGGGTGATTCAGGCCAGAAGGTGCAAGAAGGCCAGCAGGTCAGCCATGTCCTGGGGATCCGGTTGGAAGCGGGGCATGGGCGGTGTGCGGCCGCTGATGACCTGCTGGATCAACTGGCGATCGTTCTTGCGGTGATCGACGCCATGGAGGTTGGGACCCACCAGCCCCTGGGCGGCCAGGCCATGGCAACCGGCGCAATTGAGACGGAAGAGCTTGCCGCCGCTGACATCATCCCCTTTGAGTGCCAAGGTGGCGCGGCTGTAGGGGTCCCGGGGTCCCGCTTGCAGAAAAGCCGCCAGCAGTAGTCCCGCCAGTAGGGCCAAGGCCAGCATCAGGCCCAGCAGGCGCCGTCCCGGCCAACCGGCGCCGACCTCCAGAGGCGGGGGCCCAGGTGGCGCGGGCACAAGGCCCCCAGGCCCGGAGATCCCAGATAGATCAGCGGGGGCGAGGGGCGGCAGCGGGGTCACAGAGCTTTAAGGGGCATGGCTTGGGGGTGCTGGCCATGGAACAATGAGGCCACGACCACCTCCCGATTCTCAATGATTGAACCCCTTCTCTGCGGCATCGTGCTCGGTCTGATCCCGGTCACCCTCGCCGGTCTCTTCATGGCCGCCTGGATCCAGTACCGCCGCGGTGGCAGCCTGGGGGCCTGAGCGGCTCTGGCCTTGAGGGGTTGACGGGTCTTGATGGATACCGAAAATCCCTTGGCCATTCAGGCTACTACGGGTTATTCAGCACATTATTTACGACGATTTGCGTAGGGTTTGCCTGAATCTCCTGAGATTAAGTTTGGCCGGAATTTTAAATGCTCAAAAGATTTGCACATTTTAG
>CANGZM010000215.1 GCA_947458155.1 Synechococcaceae cyanobacterium
AGCTAAACTTATCACCATCAATTGTAGAACCTACTCCACCTGCTGTAATTTTAAATTCAATTTCACGAAGCGCTGGCTTGATCCAAGCCTTTCTCTCCTGAAGATTATGGGAAACAATTTCAGCAGATTGGATCAGATTTGAATAGACAGAAAGATTTTTGGTCACGGCTGATTGTGAAACGCCATCCGATCATAGCGTCCCTTAGTGAATTTGACCAGTTAGTCCGGAGGGCCAATCGGCCAGAAACAGACCCACCATCATTCCCCTTGACCAGGAATTTGCAGTCAGGCCAGCGGTTTTGGCATCCTCCTGCCGCTCGATTAGCCGCCATGAATCTGTCAGCATGGGCACATCCAAAATGTTTTGGGCCAGGCGCGAGCGGGCCAGCAGCTCAAGGGCCGTCTCGACGTCCTGAGATTCTTTGCGGAGTCTCAGCAGCTGGTCGGCCCCTTGCAGTCCCCGGATTTCATTGGTCCGCACCGCCTCGCAGAGACGGCCCGCCATCGCCTCGCGCAACAGCCAGCGCCGCTTGCCAGTCTCTGGATCAATGAACACCCTGTCGGGAAGCGACCAGGTGTAGCTCAGTACCCTGGCGTCGGCAGAGGGATCGCGAACCTCCAGACCTGCAGCCCGGCCTGCCTCGGCGTGCAGGGCACCTACCTGGATTCTTCCCGGCAGCAAAAAACGAAAGCGTTCAGCAATCGCCGTGCGGGGGGGCAGATTGGCGCTATCGCTGCGCCAGTGCCTTTCCAGATCCAGGCGCTTAAGCAGGTCTGGATTGAGGGCCGAGCCCTCGCCCAGCCGGAATTGGGGAGGGAAGGGATGCCCCGCAACACGCCACTGTTGCCAATCCCGCAACAAGCCCGGCGGCACCAAGGGTCGGATCTGTTCCCGCAGCCAGACGCCGGGACCGTAGTGACGCCAAAGAACGGACCCAGGCTGGCAGGAAAGTCTGCCTTGCCAGGAAATGCCGCCATTACCGCTCTGGCCGATCAGTAACACCGTGCACCCCTGGGCAACCGCAGCCCGATTGAGGCAGATCAACCAATCCTTATTTCCGGCCGCATGCAGGGGCTCGCCATGGATCGCCAAGGCCTGCCGGAAGCCTTGCAGCGGCGAGAGGGCTTCCGCCGTGACCGCGTGATGGTCCATCTGGCCCTGCCCCCGGGCGGCGGCCGCAGCCAGGGGCCATTCGTTGCCCAGACGATCGCCGGCCAGGGCGGTCACATCGCCACTCGGCACCGCGGTAAAGGCCTGCAGCCGCTCACCTTTTTGGGCCAGTTGGCTGGCCGCGGTGACGCTGATTGCTCCGGAATCCAAGCCGGCGCTGAGGGTGCTGGCCACCTTGCCGCCGTCGTCCCTGCGCAGGCGGCAAGCCACGGCCTGGTCAAACAGCTCCAGAAAACCCTCCACCGCTTCGCGGCGGTCCCGGATCGCCAGGGGGGGGGTCCGCTCCAAAAACCAGTACTGCCGCAGGCGCAAGCGTCCGTCCTCAAGATGCAGGCAATGGGCGGGCGGCAATCGCTGGACGCCCACTCGCACCGTGCCCGCCCCAATGCAGGCGTGCCAGCACAACAACAGCCGGGCCAGATGCCCTTCATCCAGTTGGGGAGGTACCAGATCGAGCGCCAGCAGGTCGCCCAGTTCGCTGGCAAAGCCGAAATGGTGCGCCCCGAGGGCGTAGTAAAGCGAGGTGATGCCGTAGTGATCCCGGGCCAGAAACAGGCTCCTGGAGCGTTGATTCCAGATCGCAAAAGCCCAGTCCCCCAATAAACGCTCGACGCAGTCCTCGCCCCAGCGCAGCCAGGCCCGGTGGATAAGGTGGGTGTCGTCATGGTCGGCATCGCGGGGGGAGGTGGATCCCCACTCGGCCTGGCTGAGATCCAGCAGAGCGATCAACTCCCGGCGATTGTCGAGGCGGGCCGAGCCCAGACAGAGGCTGGCGGAGGGCCCATGGTGGCTGAGCCGGCCCGCCAGCTCGACCCCCTCGCCGCGCCAGCTGGTGCCCTCGGCCAGGTGCCTGTCCAGGCTGGATCCATCCAGGGCGACCAGGCCGGCGAGGACAGGAATCATGGGGTTGGTCGCCTCAGAGCGTGATCAGGTGGGCTCCCTTGCGGGGATCTAGACCGGGAGTGAGGTTGCGGCCGCCGCTGCTGAGCCAACCATGGGGGATTGTGTCACCGGCGGGGTCGCGCCCCATGCCGAGGTGCAATTCGTTGGGCAAGCCCAGCCAGTCAAGCAGCAATCTGCCAGCCAGCGAACGGCTCAAGCAGCTGCTTCCCCAAGCCGCCCGCCGGCAGCGCTGGCGCAGCAGCCAGCTGATGCGCCCCAACCAGCGCTCACGATCAGCACAGTTCAAGAAGGCGGGCGGGCGACGCCAGGGCCGCTGGCGGCACAGGGCGAAGAGCCGGGGGCCAGGCAACAACTTCACCGCAAACCAGATCAGATGGTCCAGACCACAGAACAGCCCGTAGGCCGCTTCTTGAAGCAAGCGCTTGATCGGGGAAATCAAGGGTCCGGGCCTTCCTGCAACATGCCGCAGGCCACCGCCTCGCCGAGGAAAGCGCTGGTGTGCTCACGGCAGGCCTCGCCATCCACCTCAAACTGATCCTGCAGCGCACTCACCAAGCCCTTGAGGTCCATGGGACGCTCCAGCAGTTGCCAAATGGCGGACCCGGTGGCGTTCAACGCCAAGTAGCGGGCGGTGTGGGGGTGGAACAGGCAGATTTCACCATCCAGTTCGGCGGCGCAGACATCAGGGTGACGCTGGTAGGGCATGGATGGGTGATCGAGAGACGTGCTTGAAAAAGGAGACGCAACAGGGCTAGTCAGAGTGGTGCCTCAAACGGGGGCTTGGCTGCTTGCTTGCTCCTCGGGCATCAGGTCGGTTGCTGTCAGGGCTGCAACCAAATTTGAGATGGTGTCCGGTAACAGCAGCGTTGTCAACGGCGCTTGGCGCAGCAACCGGGCCAGGGCCAGAAAGCAGGGACCTTGACGGCCCAACCCCTCCACAAAAGAGGGGCGATACAGCTGGTTAAGCAGTTCGGCCATCGCCATTTGCTCGTTGCCGATGGAGAGTCGCTTCAGGGGGCTGATGCCGTTCCAGGGCTCCCGTTGCAGCAGGTAGAGCTGGGCCAGCCGGGCTGCGGCCGGCGCCGGGCGCAGCTGGTCGGCGGGCATCAGGTATTTGGCGATGCCGGCAGCCACGGGGATCCAAAGCTCAGAGGAAAAGCCAAAAGACCGCACAGCATCTTCCCACAGTTTGATGCGGGGAATGCCGGGCAACACCATGCCTTCGGGGGTGATGGCGACCAGGTCATCGGCCAGCAGCCTCCATCCCTGTTGCATCAAGGCGCAGGCCAGGGTGGATTTGCCCGCGCCCGAGGCCCCCAGGCAGACGATGGCCCGTCCATCACGTTCGAGGGCATTGCCATGCAGCACGAGCAGCCCCCGCTGAATCAAGAGCGCCCCAATGGCCGAGCCCAACAAATACGTGCGCAGCTCAGCTGGACTGACCCCCGGGTGGGCGGGGCACCAGCCGATCTGGTGGCCCCCGAGGATGCGGAAATGGCCCACCTCCTTGATCTGCAGTCGCAACTCGTCAGGACCGATCCAAAGGCTGTGCCGCTCATCGCTATGGCAGCGGTTTGGCGGATCCTCACTGACGGCAGGCCAATGGCTGGGTAGCTCGTACTGAAGGCAGACCTTGGGATTGCTTTGGCAGGCCAGGCTGCCAACGGCAGGTGGACCGATGGGAGTCAATTCGGGCAGATCCAAATCGTCGCTGCGTACTTCCAGACCAAACGCCCGATACTGTTGCGGGGAGGTGGAGAAGCCCAGGTTGGTTGGTTTGTCGCCAGGGGGCATTTTAATCAGACAGAACTTTGATCTCCCTCTGCTTTGCCTGACACGCGGCTGGGCGAATCATCCGGGGCCATGGGCCAACTGCGGCAGGCGCTTCAAGCTTGCTTGGCCTGGGAGAGCGGGCGACAGAATTCTTACTTAAA
>CANGZM010000216.1 GCA_947458155.1 Synechococcaceae cyanobacterium
TATTTGTTGCCGCCGATGGCGCGGTTACCTCATTGCGTGTGGGTGAATGCTGTGGGTGAGATCAAAACAGCCCGCCCTTGGGATCACCTTCCATCGCTGGTAGCAAAACTCCGTCTCGCCCTCGAGAAATTCATCATTAAGATAAATTGTTCACAACAACGCACGATGCAATGCTTCCCCGTTTGCATCCCTTGGCTACAATTCGCTGTGCCAATAGGGATAGCCTACTTTGTTGGCGGTTTAGCGCTGGAGGTTGATGGCTCCAGGCCGCAGAAATTATTGAACGATCATCAACAGGCTGTCATCGTCCAAGGCGGCCAATTCCTGAACTCCGAGCCTTTGTGAGGGACCTCCATCTTCGGGATAATGCTCCAGAAGTAGCAAGCCTGGTTGGCGCTCCCGATGAACCATTGACTGACAAAGTCATTACTATTTTAAACTAAGTGAAACCTGCCGCGAAGAACTACCAATCAAGCGAACAAGACCAGTAAAGTTTCGGACAAAAATTTGCTTGGAACATGAAGAATATCTGTGATGCAGCAGACATTCTTCTAGGATTCACAACCATCGCTAAATAGAACTCGGCCACGAGCTGGACTTAAGCTTTCTCGCCAACCCTGATCAGCAAACGCCATGGCCGCCAATCCCTTCACCTGGGTGGAAATCTATGTGCAGGATCTTGAACGGGCCAAAACGTTCTACGAAGCGGTGTTCGATTTCAAGCTCGAGAAACTGCAAACCGAGATCCCCATGTGGGCCTTCCCCGCCGATCCCGGTCAGTGGGGTGCCGGTGGCGCCCTGATCAAGATGGAGGGTGTGCCCTCAAGGGGTGGCGGCACCCTGGCTTACTTCAGCAGCAGCGACACCAACATCCAAGAGAGCCGGACAGTTGCTGCCGGCGGCCAGGTCTACGCCGCCAAGAAATCGATTGGCCAATTTGGCTTCATCTCCCTGCTGATCGACACCGAAGGGAACCTGATCGGGGTGCATTCAATGGCCTGAAGCGACCGTGACGTAGCCCCCGCCAACGGCCAGCCATGGCTTCTCTCCACCCCCACCCACCCATGCCGAACCTCAACTTCCGCCATGGCGACACCATGCCGGCCCTGGGCCTGGGCACCTGGCGGCTGCCGCCTGAGCAGACCACCGCCACGGTGCGCAGCGCCCTGGATCTGGGTTATCGCCACATTGACGCCGCCGCGATCTATGGCAATGAGGCCCAGATCGGCGCAGCCCTCAAGGGAGCCATTGACGCGGGCAACGTGCAGCGCCAGGAGCTGTGGATCACCTCCAAGCTATGGAATGACTGCCATGAACCCCAGGAGGTGCGTCCGGCCCTGGAGCGGACCCTGGGGGATCTGGGCCTGGAGCAGCTGGATCTCTACCTGATGCACTGGCCCGTGGCCCAGCGCCGTGGCGTGGCCATGCCCTCCAGCGCAGCGGACCAATACGGTCTTGCCCAGGTGCCCCTGGCCGCCACCTGGGCCGCCATGGAGGATCTGGTGGCAGCAGGCCTGACCCGCCACATCGGTGTGTCCAATTTCAGCCGCACCAAATTGATGGCCCTGGCTGCCAAGGCCCGGATCCAGCCGGAGGTACTGCAGGTAGAGCGCCACCCCCTGCTGCAGCAAAACGATCTGCTCAGCTACTGCCACGCCTCCGGCATCCAGCTCACCGCCTACGCCCCGCTCGGGGCCAGTAATGACGCCCGGCCGCCGGTGGTGCTCCAGCATCCGGTGGTGGTGGCGATCGCTGCGGAACGGCAAATCACGCCAGCCCAGGTACTGCTGGCTTGGGGGATTGGCTGTGGCACCGCCGTGATTCCTAAATCCGTACATCCCGAACGACTGGCCGAAAATCTGGCCGCCGCTTCCATCGGTCTCAATCAAGATCAGATGGCGCGCCTGGTCGCCATTGATAGGGGGCAGCGCCTGATTGATGGGCGCTTCTGGTGTCTGGAGGGTGGGCCCTACACCATGGCGAATCTGTGGGATGGGGAGACCTATTGACGGGCAAGCAGCCCCGCCGCTCGGTCATCATGGGCGGGAAAGTTCCAACCCTGGCAAGACGGGGCCTACTTGCATGAGTACAAATACAACCATTACCGATTTCGCCAGCTAACAATTCAGCCTAAACATGTCAATTGAAAAAATGCGTTCATATTTTGTAGCTTCGCCGTGAATAACTGCGATGAATGGGTTTTAGCCAAGAAGATAGGCCCCGAAAAGCCTCAAGGGTCAGCCCTTATGTCGGGCACAACATGGAATAGGTAGGATGAAAGCAATCCACAGACATGGGGCTCCATGGAAATTCTCGCCAAGCAACTTGCTGCAATTCTTAAAAACTCAACGGTAAAACTATTGGCAGGTTTGATATGCTTGGCCTCCTGGATGCTGATGCCATTGCCTGCGGTAGCCATGACCAACAATCACTCAATTACCCCCCAGATCCTCGCAACCATGGCCCAGAAAATGGATGCGAAAGCCAAGGAGACAGAGGGCAAAGTGCAATCGGCTTATGGTGAGATAACAGGCAAGCCCAGCGAGCAAATCAAAGGCAAAGTCAAGCAGGTTCAGGGATCGGCCAAGGGGGCGCAGCAAGACATCAAGCAAGGGGCCAAATCCATAGCGGAGAAAGTCTCTGACGCCGCCGGTAATCTGGCCGACAGTCTTAACTGAACTTCTATTTCAGGGCCCTCAGGTGGGCCCAAAAGTTACCTGCTACGCAAGGCAACATCGTTGATTGGCCTTAATCACCATTCCGGACAAAATCATGCTTGAATCTCTTGCGATTGTTCTTGTCATTCTCTGGATTCTTGGATTAGTCACTTCCTACACAATGGGCGGACTGATTCATATCCTGCTGGTCATTGCCGTCATTTCTATCTTGCTACGGTTCATCACTGGTCGGCGCGTCTAAGGTCTTGAAATAACCCCTTCAGCCCCGCCTCACTCGCCGCCGCCACGCCCCGCTCGGTGATCAGGGAGGTGACCAGCCGGGCCGGGGTGACATCAAAGGCGGGGTTGAAGCCGGCGCTGCCATCGGGGCTCAACTGCACGCTGGCCAGGCCGCCTGCAGCTGGGTCGCTGGCGTCGCCGTCGCGGCGACCCTGGATGTGGGTGACCTCTCTTGCGGAGCGGGCCTCGATCGGGATTTCGGCCACGCCATCATCCAGGCTCCAGTCGATGGTTGAACTGGGCAGGGCCACGTAGAACGGCACGCCATTGTCGTGGGCGGCCAGGGCCTTGAGATAGGTGCCGATCTTGTTGCAGACATCGCCGCTGCGGGTGGTGCGGTCGGTGCCGACGATCACCGCATCTACCTCGCCGTGCTGCATTAAGTGGCCGCCGGCGTTGTCGACGATGACGGTGTGGGGAACACCCTCCCGTCCCAATTCAAAAGCCGTGAGGCTGGCCCCCTGGTTGCGGGGTCGGGTTTCATCCACCCACACATGGATGGCCATCCCATAACGGTGCGCCTTGTAGATCGGCGCCAGGGCCGTGCCCCAGTCCACCGTCGCCAACCAACCCGCATTGCAGTGGGTCAGCACATTGAAAGGGCGGTTCTGGCGCTGCGCCGGCCGCGCCGCCGCCAGCTCCTGGAACAGGCGCAAGCCGTGGTCGCCGATGGCCTCGCACATGGCCACGTCCTCCTCAGCGATGGCGCCAGCCTCGGCCTGGGCCGCCTCGGCCCGTTCCGCCTCCGGCAGGGAAGCCACCCGTTGCCGCACCCGCTCCAGGGCCCAGCGCAGATTCACTGCCGTGGGTCGGGTGTCATTAAGTCGCTCGAAGGCCGCCGCCAGGGCCCTATCGGTTGGATCCTGCTGCATGGCCAACATCAACCCATAGGCCCCCGCCACGCCGATCAAGGGTGCCCCCCGCACCACCATCGTGCTGATCGCCTCGGCCGCCTGCTCCACGGTGGCCAGGGATCTGGTTTCAAAGCGATGGGGTAACAGGGTCTGGTCGATCACCCCGA
>CANGZM010000217.1 GCA_947458155.1 Synechococcaceae cyanobacterium
CTTTTGCCTCTCGCGCAAGATCGCGATCTCGGTCTCTCTCATGCGCTGCTCGTAGCCGGGATCCCGTCGCCAATTGAGCATCGACAAAAACTGTCGCCACCGAGGCAGCGATGAAAGGGATGCCCCATTGCTGCTGGATGGGGAGGCTGTGGCCGGCGAGGGTGATGTGGTCATAAGAGGAGAACAGGGCGATCAGGCCGAGGACAAGGCCGCTGATGGCCTGGATGAGGCCGATATGGTCAAGACCAAGCTTGTTAAGACCGAGCCGGTCGCGGCCGTTCTAGGGGCGCTTCAACTGTGGTGATTCTGGCGGGGCTTGCGGCTGGATGCCGTCACCTGGCGGGCCGGGGTCGGTGGGGGCTGCTGGAGTCAGGGTGAGGGAAGGTCACGGGGCTGGTGAGGGCTGAGATGGGCCCCTCAAGCAAGTGCCACCGGTGGCTCAGCTCTGCGGCGCCGACGGCGTCACGGCTCCCATTCAGCCGCTCCCACTCAGCCCAACTCCCCCAACCGCCCCCGCACCAGCTCCGCCTGGGCCCGAGCTTCCGCCAGATTCGCCTGGCATTCGGCCACCACCTCCGGCGGCGCCTTGCCGGCGAAGTTGGGGTTAGCAAGCCGACCGGCCAGGCCGGCGATTTCCTTTTCGACCTTGGCCAGATCCTTCTGCAGCCGCTCCCGCAGGGCATCGAGGCTCTGCTGGGGAACGCTGAGGCCCACCTGGGCGTCGCTGTCGACGATTCCCAGCAGTTGGCCGGCGGTTGGTTCGGTCTCCCAGTGCAGCTCGGAGGCGCCCACCAGGCGGCTGATTTTGCCCTGGTTGGCGATCACGAATTCCTGGCGAGCAGCGGTAGGGGTATGGATGCCGATCGGCAACTTCTCGGCGGGTTTCACCCCCGACAGGGCCCGCAGGTTGCGGATGGCACGCACGGCGTCGATGCCAAACTGGAAGGCGCTCTCGTGGGAGGGGTCAAGCCACTGCTGATTGGGCTGGGGCCACCGCTGCAGGGCCAGAAATTCGGTGGCTTCGGCTCCGGTGACGGCATGCCAGAGGTCTTCGCTGAGGTGGGGCATGAGGGGGTGAAGCATCACCAGCAGGGACTCCAGGCTGTGGGCCAACACCTGGCGGGCGGTGTTGCGGGCGGCCTGCTCATCACCGAAAAGGCGGGGTTTGGCCCATTCGATGTACTGGTCGCAGAGGTCGTTCCAGGCGAATTCGTAGAGCAGCTTGGCGGCTTCACCGAGGCGATAACTGCCATATAGCTCGGCGCATTGGCTACTGGTACGCACCAATCGTGACAGGATCCAGCGGTCTTCGCTCTCCAGTTCGTTAAGCACTGGCTCACCGAGCGAGGCCGGCGTCTCCCCCCCCAGGTTCATCAGCGCAAACCGGGTGGCATTGAACAGCTTGTTGGCGAAGTTGCGGGCTGCCTCGACGGTGGCGGAGGTGTCGGTTTTGCGGTCGTAGTCGAGGCGGATGTCTTGGCCGGCGCCAGCCACCTCGCGCACCAGGGCGAAGCGCAGGGCATCGGCGCCATAACGCTCGATCAGCAGCAACGGATCGATGCCGTTGCCGGCCGATTTGCTCATCTTGCGGTTGTTCTCATCGCGCACCAGGCCGTGGATGTAGACATCGCCGAACGGTGCGCCGGCCTCCGGCAAAAAGGCGCCGGCCAGCATCGTCATGCGGGCCACCCAGAAAAAGATGATGTCGAAGCCCGTCACCAGCACGCTGGTGGGATACCAGGTGGCCAGATCGGCGGGTTCTTGGCCGCCCTCTCCAGGCCAGCCCAGGGTGGAGAAGGGCCAGAGGCCACTGGAAAACCAGGTGTCGAGCACATCGGGATCCTGCTCCAGCGCCAGCGTCCGACCCGCCGCCAGGCTCGCCGCAGCGAACTGCGCTTCGGCCTGGGCCCAAGCTTCGGCCTCATCGCGCGCCACCACATAGGGCGTCGCTTCCGTAATCACACCGCCCGTTTCACTAACCACAAACCAGGCGGGGATGCGATGGCCCCACCACAGCTGGCGGCTGATGCACCAGTCGCGGATGTCGGTCAGCCAGTCGCGGTAGACCTTGCTCCAGCGCTCCGGCACAAAGCGGGGCTCGGCGCCGGCGGGGTTGTCGAGGGCGGTGCGGCAGCGGGCCGCCAGCGGTTCGGTGCGCACGAACCACTGGGTGGAGAGCAGTGGCTCCACCGGCACCTTGCCGCGATCGGAAAAGGGGACGCTGTGGCGGTGGGGCTCCACCTTGACAAGCAATCCTTCGGCCTCCATCGCCGCCACCACCGCCTTGCGGGCCTCAAAGCGATCCAGGCCCGCAAAACGGCCGGCGGCTTCGTTCATGCTGCCGTCCTTGGCCATCACCGTGATCTGGGGCAAGCCGTGGCGTTGGCCGATGGCGAAGTCGTTGGGATCGTGGGCGGGCGTGACCTTGACGCAGCCGGTGCCAAAGGCCGGATCCACGTGCTCATCGGCGACGATCGGGATGCGGCGGTCCACCAGGGGCAGCTCGATAGTGCGGCCCACCAGGTGGGAGTAACGCGGATCGGCGGGGTTCACCGCCACGGCGGTGTCGCCGAGCATCGTCTCGGGGCGGGTGGTGGCGACCACCAGGTGCTCGACGGGGTGATCGGCAAGCGGCGTGAGCGGATAGCGCAGGTGCCACAACGACCCCTCCACCTCCTTCATCTCCACCTCCAGGTCACTCACCGCCGAACCGGAGGCGGGGCACCAATTGACGAGGTATTCGCCTCGGTAGATGAGCCCCTGCTCATGCAGCCGCAGGAAGGCCTCCACCACCGCCTTGTTCAGGCCGGGATCGAGGGTGAAGCGCTCCCGCTTCCAGTCCACCGAATAGCCCAGGCGGCGCAGCTGGCCGACGATCGTGCCGCCGCTTTCGGCCTTCCAGGCCCAGGCCCGCTCAAAGAAGGCATCGCGGCCGAGGTCGTCCTTGCTGGCCCCTTCCGCCTTGAGCTGCTTTTCCAGGATCGTCTGCACGGCGATCGAGGCGTGGTCGGTGCCGGGCAGGCAGAGGACGTTTTTGCCCTGCAGGCGCTGGAAGCGCACGATCGTGTCGATCAGGGCCGTGTTGAAGGCGTGGCCCATGTGCAGGCTGCCGGTCACGTTCGGCGGCGGGATCACCACGCTGAACGGTTCGCCGGGGGCCGCCGGATCGGGATGGAAGGCACCCGCCTGCTCCCAGGCGGCCTGCCAGCGGGCCTCGGTGCCGGCTGGGTCGTAGGTCTTGGGTAGAGCGTCGGACTCGGTGGCGGGTTGGGGGCTGGGGGCTTCAGGCACTGCGGCTGGTTGGGCTTGGCTCCATCGTCTCAAAGGGCGATGCCCCGCCGTCCAGGTCAACGTTGGACCCTGTCCAGAAAAGCCGGATCACATCAGTAGGAGCCGATTAGATAGAGCAAGACAAACACCGATAATTCACCTGCAAGCGTTCCATCAGAGCCGCAGATCAGTGGTAGACAATAGGGTAGATACTCCCGTCAATCCCAATCGGAAATCTGCCAAGCCATCACCATTGATATCTCCAGAGAGGATCTGCTCAGCGAAGCGAAGCTCGCCAGAAATGTTAGAGAATGCCGCAGAAGCGATGTAGAGGAAGGCTTGGTCGCCATCGACCATCGAATTCGCATCAATATTGATTAGATTAATTTTGTCAGTTTGAGAGACAAAGTCGGTGATGATGTCATAACTGCCAGGGGCGAGGCCTATCTCCGCAACGGAATTGAAGAAAAATATGTCTTTCCCGCTGCCGCCAGTCAACTGATCAGCACCAAGGCCTCCGATCAGCCAATCATCATTGCCACCGCCCCTGATGGTGTCAGCAGCAATGCTGCCGGTGATGGTGTCATTGCCGTAGAAGCCGTCAATGACAAAACTGCCGCCAACTAATGCGATTTGGCTGAAATCGAGGTTGTCGCCATTCCAGCCCCCCAGCAACCGCACCGTGCCGGTACCAGA
>CANGZM010000218.1 GCA_947458155.1 Synechococcaceae cyanobacterium
AGGGAAAGCATGATCGAGATGAACCGCTTCTCCAGCCAACCAATCACCAGCAAATAGCCAAACAACCCGTAGATCACCCCGGATAGACCGTGGCTGGCCGCAGGCCACCACAACCACACCGGCACGGCCATCGCATAAACACCAATCCACACCGCCCCATAGTCCCGTCGTCCCCGCAGCAGCACCAGCCAGGAGAGCGGCAAAAAGGCGATCGAATTGCTGATCAGGTGGCCGAAACCGCTATGGCTGAAGGGGGCCGTCAACACCCCCAGCAGCGAACCGCCATTCACCATCGGCAGATTCCAACGGCCGCCGAAAAGCAACGTATCCAGCAGTTCCTGGCCCCAGGCCAGGGCCAGGATCCCGACAGGGATCAAGGTGGTGGTTCCGAGAGCGGCCAGGGAACGGTCCAGCCGCTGGGCGAGGGAGGGGGCCATCAGGTTGCAGGGTGGTCCCAGATACTCAAGCCGATTCCAGATTAAATCGGTGGCTCGGCAGGTTGGAGAGATTTGGGGCGAAGTCATTCACCAACGGCAGGGCCAGCGGCGCGGCGTGGATCGGCTATGCCGTAGGTGCCCCCGCGGGCGCCAGGGCTCGGTACCAGCACCTCGACGCTGTTGGCGGACCCCAGCGCTGGCACCAGCTGCCAGTGGTGGCCTTTGGCCTTCAGCAGCTGCAGGGTGTCGGGACTGAACCCTTCTTCGACGCTGATTTGGTCGGGCCAGAGTTGGCTGTGCAGTCGGGGACTGCTGACCGCTGTGGCCAGGTTGAGGCCGTACACAATGCGGTTCAAAAGCACTTGCAGCACGGTGGTGATGATGCGACTGCCGCCGGGGCTGCCCGTGGCCAACCAGGGGGTCTGGTCGCCTCGGAAAACCAGCGTGGGGCTCATGGAGCTGAGCGGCCGGCGCCCCGGCGCGATGCGATTAGCCGGCCCCTGCACCAACCCAAAGGCATTGGCCTGGCCAGGGGCGGTGCTGAAATCATCCATCTCGTTGTTCAACAGGAAGCCGCCGCCCGGCACCAGTACCCCATTGCCGTAGGGAAAGTTGAGGGTTGTGGTCAGGGCCACCAAGCCCCCTTGGCGATCCGCCACCGACAGATGGGTGGTGTGGGTGCCTTCTCCGGGCAGGGCCGGCGCGGGGCCGAGCTGGGCCGCCGGCCGATGGCGACGGGGGTTGATCTGGCGCCGCAGGCTGTCGAGGTAGGGCCGTTCCAGTAAGGCCTGCACCGGAATCTCCTGCTGCTCAGGATCACCAAGGCGGGCGTTGCGATCGCGGAAGGCCAGGTTCATAGCCTCCACCATCGGGTGCAGGCTGGCCGCCCCGTTGAGACCGGCCGCCGCCAGGTCAAAGGGCTCAAGCAGGGCCAGCAGTTGCAGCAAAGTGAGGCCGCCGCCAGGGGGGGGCATCGTCAGCACCAGGTGGCCCCGGAAGCGGCCCATTAATGGCGGCACCAACCGGGCCCGGTAGCGGCTGAGGTCGTGGCGCTGGATCAGCCCCCCCCGTTGCCCCATTATTTGGAGCAGGGAGTCGGCAACGGGCCCGCCGTAGAAGCCTGCGGCTCCCCCTGAGGCGATGCGCCCCAGGCTGGCCGCCAGCTGGGGCTGGCGCAGGCGCTCGCCGGGTGCCAGGGGCCTTAGGCCCGTTGGGCTCGGCCGAAAGAAGAGGGATCGGGAGCCAGGATCGGCCTGCAGGGTGGCCCTGGCCCTGAGCAGGGAGTCGCTCAACTCCAGGCTGACGGGAAAGCCCCGCTCAGCCAGCGCGATCGCCGGGGCAAGCACCTGCTGAAGGGGTAGGCGGCCATAACACCGCTGGGCCAGCACCAACCCGGCGACCGTCCCCGGCACGGCGGTACTTGCCAGGCTGCGGGTCGATCTTTGCCGATCCAGCTGGCCGCCGGGACCAAGGAACATCTCGGCGTGGGCGGCCAGGGGGGCCGTCTCACGAAAATTGACGGCCACGGCCGTGCCCAGGCCAAGCCGTCGCTCGGGATTGGCGGCCCCCTCCCCGCCCAGGCAGCCCCGCGCCGCCGCCGGCGAGCGCCCAGGCAGCCACAAGACCAAAAAGCCACCGCCGCCGAGATTGCCCGCCTGGGGCAGGGTGACCGCCAGGGCGAAGGCACTGGCCACTGCCGCATCGAGGGCATTGCCGCCTTGGCTCAGCACGGCCCGGCCGGCTGCCGAGGCCCGCGGCTCGTCACTGGCCACCATGCCACCGGAGGACCAGACCGAATGGAAACGTTGATCGCTCTCCAGCAGGGGGTCGGGGGGCTGGGGTCGGGGGGCGGCGAGCAGGGGGGGGCGCAGGGATGGGCTGGCCGTGGGGCCAGGAGCGACCTGGGCCAACGGGGCCAAGGGAACCAGAAACACGGACAAAGGTGACGCCGTTGACGGTCTTCCGTATCCGGTCAAACCTTTTCTGTCGGTATCAACCGTTACTGTTTAGAAGTCGTTGACCGTAGGCGGTGTTCGGGCTTTAGCCCTGGCTCTGTCCTCGGCGGAAGTAGGGGGGAGGGGCTTTTGGGCCCTATCCCGAAGCAACGCAATCCCCTCCTGCGGCCCTGCCGTCAGGCTCTCCTTTGAGGTCCTTCCATGTCCATCACCACCGCCCGCCAACTGGCCCGTCAGGCCGAACAAATCCGTCGCCTTGAGCGGGAACAGGCGTTCCGGGTCCAATCCCTGCGCCGCCGCCAGCTGATCGACTGAACCTGCGCCAACTTGCTTCGGCAGGTTGGCCTGGGTCCAGGATCCCTTAGAATCATCGGCGAGATGGGCGGTGACACCGCATATTCCGTCTCGCCTTCCCTTTTACCGTTTCCGAGAGGATCCCCAATGGCGCTCGTTCCGCTCCGGCTGCTGTTAGACCACGCCGCTGAGAACGGCTACGGCATCCCGGCCTTCAATGTGAACAACCTGGAGCAAGTCCAGTCGATCATGGAGGCTGCCCATGAAACCGATAGTCCTGTGATCCTGCAGGCTTCCCGGGGAGCCCGTCAATACGCCGGTGAGAATTTTCTGCGCCACCTGATTCTGGCCGCTGTCGAAACATATCCGAACATTCCGGTGGTCATGCACCAGGACCACGGCAATAGTCCTGCCACTTGTTATGGCGCCGCCGCCAACGGTTTCACCTCAGTGATGATGGACGGCTCCCTGGAAGCCGACGCCAAGACCCCCGCCAGCTACGACTACAACGTCGCTGTCACCAAGGAAGTGGTCGACGTGGCTCACGCCATCGGCGTCAGCGTCGAAGGCGAGTTGGGCTGTCTGGGTTCGCTCGAAACCGGTAAGGGCGAAGCCGAAGATGGCCATGGCTTCGAAGGAGCCCTCGACCACAGCCAGCTTCTGACCGACCCTGCCGAAGCCGCCGACTTCGTGGCCAAGACCAAGGTGGATGCCCTGGCCATCGCCATCGGCACCAGCCATGGCGCCTACAAGTTCACCCGCAAGCCCACCGGCGAAGTGCTGGCCATCAGCCGCATCGCTGAGATTCACAAAGCCATCCCCAACACCCACCTGGTGATGCATGGCTCCAGCTCCGTTCCCCAGGAATGGCTGGATATGATTAATAAATTCGGCGGTGCCATCCCCGAGACCTACGGCGTGCCCGTCGAAGAAATCCAAGAAGGCATCCGCAACGGCGTGCGCAAGGTCAACATCGACACCGATAATCGCCTCGCCTTCACAGCTGCGGTCCGCGAAGCGGCCTTCAAAGATCCCGCCAATTTCGACCCCCGCCACTTCAACAAGCCCGCCCGGGCTTACATGAAGCAGGTGTGCCTCGACCGTTATCAACAGTTCTGGGCAGCCGGCAACGCCAGCAAGATCAAGCAACGCGACATCAACTACTACGCCACCCTTTATGCCAAGGGCGAGCTTGACCCCAAGACCGCAGTGGCCGCCTGATTCGGCTGCTCACACCTTTTTACCA
>CANGZM010000219.1 GCA_947458155.1 Synechococcaceae cyanobacterium
AGCGCAGTTCATGCCCTGCTGGATTCCAGAAGCGGACGCGGGTATGGGCACACACGGGAGTTGGCTCCTCGATCCAGAGGAACTGGCCGGTCATGCGCAGGTGAACGCCCCAATGACCTGCCTGGCTGCCGTTCCCATGGCCAAGCTTGGCAATCAGGTATTTGCCCCTTCGCTGCCAGCCCTCAATGAGGCAGCCCCCAAGAGCCAGCTCAAACAGCGCTGGCTCTTGGGGGCTGGCAATCGCCCGTTGGCGCAAAACAGCAACCTTGGCTATAGTCATTCCTTGGGTTCTGGACTCCAGACCCAAACGAACGGTTTCAACCTCAGGTAGCTCGGGCACAGGGATTGAGGTTCAGGCCCGGCGTGGGAGCCTCAGGCTTTGACCAGTTCGCTTTCGGCGAAGTTGTTGGTATTGATGCCGCCTTCGGAGCCGCTGTAACCGTTGTAGTTAACCTTGTCAAAGCGAACAACCACGGGATAACGAATCCCAGAGGTGTCAACGGATGCCACCGTACCTACTTCGTTGAACCAGTAGGACTCGGGGCGCTTGATCCGTACTTTGTCGCCGCGGGAGATGGCCATCGCTGGGCAGAGGGTCGGGTGGCTTTCCAACAGAGCTTACCCCTGCAAGTTGGCTTTATCCCCCAGGGGTGTCACGTTTCGTCGCTCGCCCGGGTGGCTGCCGCAGCAAGGGATCGCCGGGGCCCATGGCAGCATCCCAATCCCTTGCCCCGTTGGCCCATGTCTGCTGTTGAGGGCCCTGCCGAGGGCCCGTCCCACCATGACTCTGGCGGCGAAGCTCCGCTGATTGAGCTGGATCTGCCGGATCCAGAACGCGACGACATCAGCGTGATGGAGTTTCATGCCCGCCTGGAGGCGGCCTGGGCGGTCTGTGATCGCTTTGACCTGCAGACCGAAATCTGGCGGGGCCGCATCCTCTGCGCTGTCCGCGACCGCGAGCGTCGTGGCGGCGAAGGCAGGGGTACTGGCTTTTTGCAATGGCTGCGGGAACGGGAGATCAGCAAGACCCGCGCCTATGGCCTGATCCAGCTGGCTGAATCGGCCGACGCCATGCTTGGCGATGGCGTGCTCGAACTGGCCAGCGTCAATCAATTCTCCAAGCGTGCCTTTCTTGAAACCGCCCAGGCTGACCCTGAGGTGCAGCAGATGATTGGCGAGGCGGCTAACGGGGGCCAGCAAATCACCCGCAAGCAGGTGCGCCGTCTCACCGACGAGTTCACGGCGGCGACCAGCCCCCTGTTGCCCGAGGAGATTCGCCAGCGCACCGCCGAAAACCTGCTGCCCCCCCGGGCGGTGGCGCCCCTGGTCAAGGAACTGGCCAAGTTGCCCGAAACGCAGCAAGAGGATCTGCGTCGGGCCCTGCGGGAAGAACCGGAACTGGAGCGGGTCAGGGATGTGACCCTCACGGCCCGCTGGCTTGACAAGGCGGCCCAGGCCGCACTGGCTGTCAGGGCGTTCCAGCAGGGCAGCCTGGATTTCGAGAAGGCGATTCAAGAGGCCCAGCGGCTCGATGCCCTTGGCCTGCTGGCCGACGCGGTGGGCCAGGCCCAGGCCCTGGAAAGTGCTGTTCTCAAGTTGCACACCAGCTGGCGCCGGCTGGGGGGACTGCAGGAGCGGCTGTGGGTGGAAAGTGGCAGCAGCACACCCCATTTGCGGGAATTGCTCACCGCATTGCAAAGCCTCAGCGGCAGCACCTTGCGCGTGTCGTTGGGCGAGCTGGCAGGGGGGAAACGGTTGCGTCTCCAGTTGGTGGAGGAGTCTCCCGATCAGCTGGATCCGCCGGCCCTGCCTTGAGTCCCTGCCTCGCTCTGGCCCATAGCTGCCCACAGGTGGTGGAGCGCTATGGTCAGAGGCGCCATGACTGGGGTTGGCCGCCGGTGGATCGCCTCAGCGAAGCCCTGCGGCGCCACTTCGGTTGGACCGATTTCCGCCCCGGTCAACGGCAGGTGGTGGAGGCCCTGCTGGCCGGGCAGGATTGTCTGGCGGTGTTGCCCACCGGGGCGGGTAAGTCCCTTTGCTATCAACTGCCTGCCCTGGTGCGTCAGGGGCTGGTGGTGGTGATTTCGCCCCTGGTGGCGCTGATGCAGGACCAGGTGCGCCAGTTGCGGCGCCATGGCATCGCCGCCGCCTGTCTGCACCAGGGGCTCGATCATCTGCGGCGGCAGCAGCTACAGCAGGGCTTGAATGATCAGAGTCTGAGGGTGCTGTATCTCTCACCCGAACGGCTCCAGGTGGAAGCCACCCGCCGTCTGCTCGAAGAGATCCACGCCACGGGGCGGTTGGTGGCCCTGGCGGTGGACGAGGCCCATTGCATCAGCGCCTGGGGCCACGATTTCCGGCCCCACTACAGGCGCCTTGGCGAACTGCGCCGCCTCTGCCCGGGGGTGCCGATGGTGGCCCTCAGTGCAACTGCGGCTCCCCAGGTGCGCGCCGACATCATTCGCTTGCTGCAGCTGCGTCGTCCTGAGGTTTTGGTGCGCTCCGCCCGCCGCAGCAACCTCTCGTACACCATGAGGCGCCGCTCAGAGGAGCCCTTGGCCGAGGTGTTGAACGCTGTGGCCGAGGCCCGGGGCGCCGTCCTCATTTATGCCCGTACCCGTTTGGCGGTGGAGGAATGGTCGACGCGGCTGGCCCAGGCGGGACTCGCCGCCATCCCCTATCACGCCGGCATGGATCCGGCCAGTCGCCAGTTGGCCCTGGAGCATTTTCAGAACCAGCCGCGCCCGGTGCTGGTCGCGACGGTGGCCTTTGGCATGGGAGTGGATCGAGCCGATGTGGGCCTGGTGCTGCATTTGACCCTGCCCGCCAGTGTCGAGGGTTACCTGCAGGAATCGGGGCGGGCGGGCCGCGATGGTCAACCGGCCCATTGCTTGGTGTTGTTCGCCGCCGCCGATCGGGTCAGCCTGGGCTGGGCGATGCGGGCGGCGAGCCAGCAGCTGAGCGCCGCAGAGCGCCTGCAGGAAAGGGAGCGACTCGAATTGGCCCAGCGTCAGCTGCGACGCATGGAGGCCGTGGCCGAAGGGCCGGGTTGCCGTGAGCAGGCCCTGCTGCTGGCCGTCGGTGAGCTCGCGCCCCCCTGTCACCGTTGCGACAACTGCCGCCGCCATCCCGCCGCCGTCGATTGGTCCGAGCCCGCGGCGCAGGTCCTGACGGCATTGGATGGCGGCCGGGGGCGGGACCTGCGCCAGCTGGTCGAGGGCTTGGCCAAGGACCATGGCCAAAACCAGGAAACCTGGGGCTGGTTGGCGCGGCGCCTGGTGCAAGAGGAACTCATTCGCGAGAGCGATGACGGTCGCCAGCAGCTCTGGTTGTGCGCCTTGGGCGAGAACTACTTGCGATCCCCCTGGCCTCTGCGCTGGTCGGCCTGAAACAGGGGTCGATGCCCCCGGGGGCTTGCGGTAAGTCCGACAACCCTGGCCCTGCCAGCTCCGCTGATTTGTGCCCTTGGTTCCTGATCAGCCGTTCAGAGCCGACTTTGACGGCAGCGGTCATTGACCAATTTCACCTCGAAATTGGCGCGGGGATCTTCCCAGGTTTTCCAGTCGCCGTTGGAGCTGGTGGCATTCATCTTGCGGGCGCTGCAGTTGATCGCCAGATACAGCGTTTCGCCCTTGTTGCTGATGGTGGGGGCCACCAGGCTGCCGCCCATCGGTTGCCAATTGGCCCAGTCCACTTGCAGGGGACCATAGGGACGCCAGTCCGTGCGGCTCGACGCCTCCGCAGGCAAGACCGAACTGACCGGTGCCTGGCTCGCCCGGGCCACGCTGGTCCGGGGTGCGGGAGTTGCGACGATGGGTTTGGCGACAACCGGTGTGGCCACCACCGGCGTGGCCACCACCGGCGTGG
>CANGZM010000220.1 GCA_947458155.1 Synechococcaceae cyanobacterium
AACCTCAAGCAGCGGCTTTGCGAGGCGGATCCCTCGCGAGTTGCCAATTTTGACCAACTTCGCCCGAACCAAGACCACACCCTGCAGACGTGCTCACATTGTAGCCACGTTGGTAGCCTCCGCGCATTGCCCTGCTCTGGCTAACGCTCGAGATCAGAAGCGGGCAGAAACCGAGCAGTAAAAGTTCCCCCTTCGCCCCCGCCTTCTGCATCTTGATGTTAGGCGTCATCGGTGCATTCTGCCAATACTGGAGACCACAGCGAAAAAGCATAGGCTGAGGCTGTCTCCACCTAGCTTGCGGGCGGAATGTCCATGGAAAACAGGTCGTGAACTTCAATTGGGTAGGAGACTTCATTGTGCACAATGTCTTCAGAGCCACCATCCCTGCTTGCTCGTATAATGTTGCTTTCAATAATATCCTCGATGTTTACGCAGCGTCGAAGTTCATTGATCTCAGGCGAGTCTACGTCTACGCCAATATCAGTACACAACTCTGCAATTGCATCGCGAACCCTCTCAGCGGCTGAGTCAGCATCATTCTCGTCTAGGAAGTCATCCAGGATGGACTGATTTCTAATCTCATCATCAATGATCGTGCTTAGAACTTCAAGCGCCAAAGGCTTAAAGGTGTCAATCAGGAGGGCTTGATCGCTATTATCAGGCATCTCATTTGCAAGCTTCATGAGCTCTTTAACATCCTCAAGATCAAACCAATCGCTTTCAATGTCACATAAGAACGGCTCGATGAAGCCAATGTTGAACAGCTCATGCCACACTCCATAGCGAAATAGCGGTGATGCTGCCGCGATGTATGTAGGCCCCTTCTCTGTGATTTGAAGTTTTGAAAGGAGGTAGACTACAGCAGACTTGGTCTCTTCAGAGTCGGGATGCTGCTCAGTCGCTATTTCAAGCATCTCGATCTCCACGAATGCATTATGAATGTCACCACCGGTCGACAAGATGTGCCTTGAAAAGCGGCTTCCCATCGCTTTTGACGTCGCCAGGGGGATCTTGTTGAGGTGAATCGATCGTCTTAGATAGCGAATCATCTGCTTGGTCTTCAAACATAAAGCAAGTGTCGCTAGAAAGTCTCCTTCTGCAGCGACACGGGGAAGTGCAAAATCTGCGATTGATGGGTTGAAGAGGACAAAGGCTGAGTCGCCATTTTTGTTAAGAGTTCTGTTCAGCAGAGAACCGACGAGAACTTGGATGCTGCGGTGGTAGTCCGCGTCACCTTGGATCCTCATTGCATTTGGTGTAGTCAAATAACTATGAAATGCGGAAACAAGATCTATCTCGGCAATGTCGCCTCCGTTAACGACAACCAGAAGAAGGAGAATCCTCTGCGAGTCTGACATCTGCTGATCATATACATCCCCCCAGATGTCAGATGGATTATCTAGCTTTGAAGAAATGAAACTCCAGTAGTCGCATGGTTGCACCGCAGACAGCCTTATGGGATCCGTGATGAATGAAATGAGGCGTGGGTTGAAGTTTCGGTGAGAAATGACACGCATGTACTTCTTTTCTCGAACAATCTCACCCACATGGCCTGGAGCTAAGCCAGAGTGCCAAATGCAACTATGTAGTATGCGCGCCTTGTCAAGCATACTTAGATCGCCCACCTGTAATTCAAGTTCGTGGCGATTTACGTTCTCAATTCGAAATAAGTCGGTTAGCGACTTGCCGCGGTTGAGAATGGTAGTTCGTGAAGTCAGTACGAGGCGCTTGCTGCGGTCCGAACGAATACGCTTGATAAAGCCAACAATATGTGAGTCCTCGTGTCTTCCAATCGCTTCAAGGAATGTTCGTCCGAGGAAGTCATCGAAGTAGAAGACTTGCTTCGTGTCTTCCTGGTAAGCCGCCTCAAGCTCCTCAACGTCCTTCGCGGCTGCACACAGATGAAAGCCATTCAGAACAGAGTCAAGGCAAAGCTGCTCGGCCAAAGTAGTCTTCCCAACGCCGGGCTCTCCCGTAATCAGAACCACATGCATTTCAGCAAGGCGCACAAGCCCTAGCTTGTGTGATGGCGTCTCTACATATCGTGCGCGCTTTTGGCGCATCTCTCCAAGGATATATGCACTGCGCCCGATTAGCGCAAGAGAAGTCATTTGGTTCAAGACCACTGTACTGTGCAACCATAGCTTTATGGTTCCGCGCTCGATGGCGGGGTGCAATGCAAGCATGTCATTCAATGCTTCACTTCCAACTACATCGGAGTCGCATTGGATGTAGGGTTCAAAAATGGCTCGTATCTGTGCTTTGTCAGTGGGCGAAAGGGGTAATGAGGTGATCAATACATAGCGTCTTGGATTTAGTTTCTGTACCTTAGAAAGTTCGACCTTGCGAAGCGAACGAACGAGAGCAGAGATCCCTGTCCTTGCCCAGTGCTTGCATTGGACGATCGTATCCCCGCTTGATGTGAAGTATCTGCCGTCTATCCCGCTGTCTCGGCCTGGCTTAAAACGTTCATACATGACACCTTCTTGGGCGCCGAGAAGCCGAAGTGACAATTGCTCGAATTCCTTGTCATCGAGTGACAAGAAGTCGTAGTTGGTCATGTTCCGAGCTATCTTTACACATCAGTATGCCGCATCGCAATCTACTGTGATAGGGCGGTTGCCTCCCTGGGGTGCAGGCTGTGGGTGTGTGCCTAACGCCCCCGATCAGAAGCGGGCCAGAATCTGGGGATAGAACTGAGCCCTGGCTCCCGTCTTCTGTACCGGGATGTTGGGTTGAGCACCAAGCCTCGAGTTACCAATCAGATGCTTGCAACGAAAGGATTGAAAAGGCGAATAATCAAATTGAATGTTGTGAATCCTCAATCTGAACTATCTGACGAAGTCCACAGTTGCTCTGATCAACCATCTGATTATACGCTTGGATACCCTCGAAAATGTACTGGCGTATCTCGTGCCTTGGATCAGCAGCCAAGGTCAGAGTTCCAACAGACTTAACGCAACCATCATTGTCGACATGCCACTCCACGCACAGTGGGTAGCTAAACATTGTTTGAACGCTCGTCAGTCCTAGGCCTGGGGAATCGCTACCTGGCCGTATCCAGCTGAAAAAGGTCGACGGATAGTTCGTGGAAAGCAGTAGAAGTAAGAGGCTGTCGCCATATGCTTGCAGAAGATCGGCTGAACTCGGTAGAGGGATGCGTTCTAGTAGGGCTGCTTCATCAACGTGGGCACCTAGCTTATTGCGGAAGACCCGAACGGGGCCGCGCATGTGCCTCTTTCTAAGCCGCCGACTAAGATTCTTGTAGGTAGCATTATCACCGGGAGGCCAGCTTTCTCTCTCTCGACGAGCTTCCTGCGAATTGAGCAAAGAAAGTAACTTGTCGACGATGTCCATAAGTGTGCAGACCGGAATTGTCATCGCTTTTATTGTTCGACGTCTTTCTTGATGATTTAAGAATTTTTCTGAATGAAAGACAATGTCTCGGCACGGCTCAGTACCAAAGAGGAGTAGGCGGGAATGCTCGTCGAGTGGCTGCCAACCATCCGGATTCGGCTTTTCTTCGATAATGTCAATGATCCTGGGCTCAAGAAGACCGCCGCCTGGAGCGCTGAAGATTGGTCGCCCAGACAGTTGCTTGACTGCAAGAGCCATAGCCGCTTCATCGAGTACTAGACGTGCCATAGTCCCATTCAAGAATGATGTAAAAGGTAGCCAGCACTATTGCTACTACCCAACTCTTTATTGGGAGGTTCCGAGAACCACACCCAGTACCCTCTGGGCTTTCCGCAAACCACGCCCAGAGGCGCTCGGGCCCTTCGACTGAATCCAGTGCCAGCATAGGGTTTCAAGTAAGGGAGCCCCAACAGTACCCGTGGTTTGCG
>CANGZM010000221.1 GCA_947458155.1 Synechococcaceae cyanobacterium
AGCGGCCTGCTGCCGAGGGAGTCCGCCAGCAAGGAGGTGGACAGCGCCTGCCTTTCGATCATCGGCTACCCGGCCTGGGCCGTGGAGGATCCAGAGCTGGTGCGGCGGACCCGCGAGAAGATCCGGCGCGAGCTGGGCGGGGCCTATGGCTACAAACGCTTCCGCCGGGATGGGCACCAGACCCTGATCGAGGATGTGACCCGCCTCCATTACGAGCGGGAGGAGCTGGCCCAGTTCGAGCACATCGAATGCGAATGGCCGCTGTTTCTGGCCTATGAGCTGATCACCGCCTGCTGCGAGGAGCGTTGGGAAGAAGCGCGACAGTGGCGGCAGCGGCTCAGCGAACTGAGCGTGTCGGTGAACGGTGTGGACCTGCTGCCCGAGTTGTACCTGGTACCGGCAGCCGCGATCGCCGCCGAGCGGCGCAACCCCGGCAGCCAGGGACGGGTGCCCAACGAAAACGTGCCCCTGCTCTGGACCCAGAGCCTCACCTGGCTGGCCGATCTGCTGTTGGCGGGCCTGATCCTGCCGGAGGACCTCGATCCGATCGGCCGCCGTTTCGGGGCTGGCCCCGGGGCCGACCGGGTGCTGGTGGCGCTGGTGCCGGCGGATGACACCATCGCCACCCTGCTGACGGCAGCGGACCTGCCGGTGCTGCGCGAACGGGCTGGGGCCGGTGAATTGATCCCAGCGGTGCGCATCACGTCGGCGCGGGAGCTGGCCCAACGGATGGCCAGCGTTGGCGCCAACCCGCGGCTGGGTCTGAGTGGCCATCCAGCGGTCCGCATGGAGACCATGGCGACGGCGCGGATCTACCACCACGAGGGGGAGGCGATTGCCTTCCTGCCCAGCGTGCTGGATGACGACACCTTCTATCTGGTGGATGACGCCCACCAACTGGTCGACACGGTGCAGAGCGAACTGAGGCTGTTGCAACGCCACTGGCGCGGCAGCGGCTCACCGATCCTGCTGATTCCGGTGGCCCAGGCACCGTTTGAACGCAACCCGGAAGCCTTTTTCGAATTGGGCCGCCGGTTGCGCGAGGGACAGCTGGAGGGGGTGCCGGTGCGACTCGCCAGCCCCGAGGATCTCTGGGCCCAGGCCAGCTGGATCGATCTGCCCCCCCACGCGGTCGCCGCCTGCAGCCTGTGGCCCCAGGGCCACACCCTGCTGCCAGCCAGCACCAACCAGCAGCCCCTGACGGCGCGCCAAGAACAAGAGTTGGAGGACATTCCGGTGGCCGCCCTGGTGGCCCGTCTCTGGCAGAGCACCTCCTTGCCGGAGCAGGCCGAGGTGCTG
The DNA here is from genome assembly GCA_947458155.1 of Synechococcaceae cyanobacterium. Classification (GTDB taxonomy): domain Bacteria; phylum Cyanobacteriota; class Cyanobacteriia; order PCC-6307; family Cyanobiaceae; genus Cyanobium. The sequence continues at coordinate 1,300 of CANGZM010000221.1, forward strand.
GAGTTGCTGGGGCGCCGCCTGGGGCCCAATGCCCGCCTGCAGGGCCCCTTCGGCGGAGCGGCGGTGAGCCTGATGACCCTGCTGGAAGAGCTTTACCGCCGCGGCCTGGCCGAAGCCAATTGGAGTGTGGTGCGGCGGGTGGCAGGAGCCATGGGCCTGGTCCATCCCCAACTGGAAGACGCCCTCACGGACCTGCTGGTGCGGCAGAAGCAGGTGGTGGTCGGCCGTAATTACACCAGTGAGTCGCTGATCACCCAACCCCAAGGCAGCCGCACTATCGCCGCCATGATTCGCCGCTTCGGCGGTGAGGATGGAAGGGAATGGATGCTGCAGCAGGAGTTGCTGCTGGCCCTGGACGGCCTGGCCCGCCTCGAACCCAACCTGCTGAGTGGCAGCCTCACCCTGCAGCTGGGCCAGCTGCTGCTGTTGCTCACCGGCGAGCTGGCGGCCGAAGCCAACCTCAGCCCGATCGAGGCCTATGACCAACTCTGCAGCGAAGCACCCCATGTGATCCGGCGCCGGCTGCGGGCCGTGCTCGCCGATGTCGAACATGCCCGGGCCTCCTTGCAGCGCAAGGAACAACTGCACCTGCGGGGCCGGGTGCGTTGGGAGGTGCCCAACCCGCTGGACGAGCTGCCCAAAGGGGGCTGCTGGCTGCAGCACCGCCTGCGACTAGGGGCCCTGCAAAGGGTGCCGCGCGACTTCTACGCCGGCATCTGGGACCTGCTGCACCATTGCCGCGGCATCGTCATCGGCGACAAGTTGGAGCGCCGCAACCGCCTCGAAAGTGCCCCCCTGCTCAGCGAGAAAACCCCGGGCGAGCGCAACTTCGCCGCCCTCGTCGATCACCTGCTCAGCAAAATCGAGGCTGCGGAGTACCGCCAGCTCTGCACCGAAACCCTGCTGACCCTGATGGCCTTCGTGGCCGCCAACCCCCAGGTGCAATTTGACGATGACCTGGCCATGGACGTGGTGATCGGCCATGCGGTGCGGGTGGGCTGGCAGGAACTGCATCCGTCGACCCCAGCGACGGAATACGGCCTGCACAAGGCCCAGGCATGGGACCAGTTTTATCGCGCCTCCCCGGCCGCCTGTCGGCGTTGGCAGCTGCTGGCCCTGCAGCAGCTCACCGAGCCGGTGGCGGTCTGAAAGGCAGGCGGTCTGAGGGGCAATGGGTGTCTGAGCTGCAAGGGGGTCTGGTGTGGGGGGGGTGAGTATGGATCGGCGCTAATCAGATCGGTTCGTTGAGGGCCATGCAAAGATTGGGCTGTTCGACGCACTGCTCAATCAGGTCGGCCAGCTGCAGGGCCCGGGAGGCCTGGAGGCCATCGACGGCGGGCTTTTCGACGCCCCGCACACACTGGAGAAAATGCTCCAGTTCGGCATAGAGGGGCTCGATCGAGGTGGTGCTGACCTCTTCAATGAAGCCGTCGTTGCGATAAACGAGCTCGCCATGGTCAGCACTGACGGAACCATGGGAGCGGCGATGGATGCGCAGATTGTGGTTGAGGAAATCGGTTTCCATCAGGCTGCTGCGGCAGTGGGTGTAGAGCCTGCGGATCTTGCGATGGGCCATCTTGCTGGCCGTCAGGCTGGCGACCACGCCATTGGCAAAGGCCAAGGTGGCATTGACATAGTCAATAGGACCATCACCACTGCGGCCGCCAGCTGCCGCCAGGCGCACCACTGGTGAGGCCGCCAACTCCAGCACCAGGTCAATGTCGTGAATCATCAGGTCGAGCACCACCGACACGTCATTGGCCCGGTCCGGGTGGGGGCTGTGGCGGCGGGCCTCGAGCACGACGATCTCTTCGCCGCTGACCACCTTGAGCAGCTCGCGGAAGGCGGGATTGAAGCGCTCAATGTGACCGACCTGCAACAACTTGCCGGCCAACTCCGCCGCCCGAATCAGTTCGGCCGCCTCCTCCTGGGTGGCGGCGATCGGTTTTTCAATCAAAACGTGCAACCCAGCCTGAAGGGCAGCCAATCCCACCTGGTGGTGCAGCAAGGTGGGCACCGCAATGCAGACGGCCTCCACCTGCCCCAGCAGGTCGCGGTAATCCGGGTACCACTGGCAATCGAATTTCTGAACCGCCAGCTGGCCGCGATCTTGATCGAGATCGGCCACCCCCACCAGCTCCGCATCCCGCAACAGGCTGAGCACCCGGGCATGGTGCCAGCCCATGTTGCCGATGCCGATGACCCCGACACGCACAGGGTTCATGGGCAGGGCAACGCAGTAAGGGCTGATTATCGGCGATGGCGTGGCACTGGCGGCGGCCGCTTGGGGCTCAGCCATGCAGCCGGGCCACCCAGAGACCGGCCAGCTGCCAGGACGACCAGAGAAAAGCAGCCAGGATCAGCCAGTTGAGCCAGCTGGGCCGGCGGTTCTGCTGGGGCTCCATCAAACAGCCGTGGAGGGGGAGAAGCCATCATGGCGGTATGGGGTCTGGGGCCTGGCAGACCCACAAAGAGACTTGACAAGCCGCGCCTGCCATCGACCCA
>CANGZM010000222.1 GCA_947458155.1 Synechococcaceae cyanobacterium
CGATGGGATCATCAACCGCTTCCAGCAACAAGACGGGCACCTGGCGCGGAAAGCTGGCGGGCAGGGCCGTGAGCCTGCCGAGCAGCTCCAGGTCGCAGCGCAGGCGATCGCGGCCCGCCGCCCCAATCGGCTGGGCGGCGGGCCCCTGGGGGCCCCCAGGGGGGCCCCCAGGGGGGGGCCCGAGGCCGGCCTCGATGCCGGCCTCGACGTCGAGCTCGATGCCGGCCCCAGCGCCCGGGCCCAGGACCTTGCGGAGAAAACGCTGCAGCAGTTGCTGGGCCCTGAGACTGTCCGTCAGCTCATCGCCGCTTTCCTGCAGTTCGGCGGCCATGCCGGCCAAGGCGATGCGCAGGGGGCGCCCCGCGGCACCCGGCGGCACGAAGCGGCCAAAGCTGGCCAACAACACCACGGCCTCACTGGCGGCCAGGACCTCAGGGGGCACCAGGTGCACCCCCAAGGAATGGCAAATCAGCCCCTTGCGCCCGTGCAAGGGCCATGGGGGCAGGACCGCTGGCCGCTGGCCGTAGCCCCTTTCCCCTAGCTGGAGACCCCAGCCGCGGCTGGTGGCGGCCGGCTGCCAGGCCTGCCAGTGGCCGCCATCGCCCGCCCAGCCGTGCATGGCAATGAGCTGGATTGGGGGTTCTGGAACTGGATTGGGGCCGCTGGCGACAACAACGGCCCTGGGGGCAGTGGGGGCTGAGGAGGCTGAGGAGGCTGGGGGGTCTGAAAAGGGCCCGGGTCCAAGGGCCGCCAGCAGCTGGGCGAGGGTGGGGGGGGGCAGGCCCAGGCGGACCACCAATCGCAGTCGGCTGCTGCCTTCGGGCACGGTGGGCGGACGGATCGCCACCCCCAGCAGGCCGGCGCTTTCCAGCCGCTGTTGCAGCTCGAGGGCGGCCCGATCGCCACCCACCAGCAGCGGCAGGATCGGCCCGTAGCCGGGGGGGCGGGGCCAACCGCTGGCCGCCAGTCCATCGCGCCAGCGTCCAGCCAAAGCCAGCAGTTCGGCCGGCAGCTGGGGCTGATCGATCAAAAGTTCGAGTGCCGCCCCAGCACCCGCCGCCAGGGCCGGCGCCAGGGCGGTGGTATAGCGGAAAGCGCCGCAATGTTGCAGCAGCCATTCACCCAGGACGCCATCGGCGGCCAGAAACGCACCACCGCTGCCAAAAGCCTTGCCCAAGGTGCCGCTGATCAGGGTGACTCCCGCTTGATCCCAGGCCAGGCCCCGGCCACCGGGCCCGAGCACCCCGAGGGCATGGGCCTCATCGAGCAGCAGCAGGGCATCGAAGCGGCGGCACAGGGCCGCAAGCGCGGCTACATCAGGGCTGGTGCCGTCCATGCTGAACAGGCTTTCGCTCACCACCAGCAGGCGGCGCGGTGGTCCGGCCGGGGCCTGGTGGGCGCGCAGCAGACGCCGTTCCAGGTCGGCCAGGTCGTTGGCGGCAAAGCGCTGCAAACGGGCACCGCTGGCCCGCACCCCCAACAACAGCGAATGGTGGCAGTGGCGATCGGCCAGCACCAGGGTATGGCGATCGGCGAGGGCCACCAGGGCGGCGAGGTTGGCCTGGAAGCCACTGGGGAACAGCAGCACCTGGTCGCGGCCCAGCCACTGGGCCAATTGCCGCTCTAAATGCCCGTGAATCGGCCGGCTGCCACAAACCAGGCGCGAAGCGCCGGCCCCCAGACCACTGGCGGCCAGCTCAGCGGCGGCGGCAGCCACCACGGCGGGATGGCGGCTGAAGCCGAGATAGTCATTACTGGCCAAATCCAGCAGCGGGCCCCCCAGGGGGGCGGGCAAGGGGAACTCCAGCGGAGCCGGGGGGGACTCCAGGAGCGCCTCTGGCGGCGGCGACCCCTCGGGCCGCATTTCGGCGTTGCCGGCGGGCAGGTAGGTGCGCAGCAGCCGGCGCCGCTCGCCCGGCAGGGCGGCCAGCTCTGCCTCAAGTTGCCGCAACCAGAGGCTCAGGGACCCGAAGGCGGTGGGCTCCAGTTTGCTTGAGGGCAAGCGGCCGGCGGCCTAAACCATCGCAGTCATGCCAAAAAAGACCCCTTCACGGCTTCAACAGCAGCACCTGCTGGTGGCGCCGGCTCAGGGCTATCTGGGTCTCGATCGCCGCGGGGCTGGGGGGCTGATCCAGGGCGGCCTGCCATTGCTGCAGCAACTCATCAATGTTCAGGGGCTGGGCCAGGTCCTGGTCGGGGCAAGCGATGGCCGCCGCCGCCGCCGACACCTTGGGGTCGTAGCTGAGGGCGGCGCAGGGGCTGCCGGCCAGGGCCGCCAGGATCAGGCCATGCAGCCGCATCGCCAGCACCAGACCGGCACTGGCAAAGAGATCGAGGGCACCCTGGGGGTCGGCCACCTGCACTTGCGAGCTGCGCTGGCGCAGGGATTCGGGCACCAGCCCCTGTTGTTCGAGGCCCTGCAGCAGGCCGCTGTCCTGCTCCTGGTGGAAGGGCAGCCAGAGCACGGGGCGATCCGGGGCCAAGCGGTCCAGGGCCTGCAAAAGGGTGGCCCAACCCGCCGCCGAAAGGTGGGCGACCGGCCGCCAGCAGAGCACCAGCGGCCCGCCGGCCCCATGCCAGGGCCCGCGCCGCGCTAGGGACCAGACCGGATCACTGCCCACCAGGGCCTCCACCCCCCAACTGCGGGCCAGGGCGGCAGAGGCGCCATCGCGCCAGCTGATGGCGGTCGCCTGGGGCAACAGGGCCCGCACCAGGGCCCGGCTGCGCCGCCGCCGTAGCGGTCCCAGCCCCTGGGCCCACAGCACAACGGGTTTGCCCTGCAGCCGGGCCGCCGCCATCAACACCGCGTAGTAGATGAGGCTGCGCAGGCTGGTGGCGTCCTGCAGCAAACTGCCTCCCCCCAGCACCAGGGCATCGCAACCCGCCAGGGCCCGCAGCACCGCCGCCAGGCGGGTGCGATCGGTGGTCTGGACGCCAAAAAGCCGGCGCACCTGCTCCTGGTCGCGGGCGGTGACAAAGGGCCGGCAGCCCTGGGGCAGCTGCTGCAGCAGCACGGCGAGCAGGGCGTCATCGCCGAGGTTGTGTTCGCCGTAGTAGCCGCAGATCAGTACAGCCATCGCCAATCGCGGTGAAGCCATGCAGGCAGCCCGAAGCATTACTGCCGAAGCTAGGCACCAATAGGTCGCGCTCCACCTGGGTGGGACCAGTGGATCGAAGGATATGGAGCTTCGAAGCTTTGCGCTGGGGAGCTGGGGCAGTGCGGCAGCCCTACGGGCCCAGCGATTGATGTCAGATATATATAATCAGGGTTACAACGGCTAAAGCCTGATGACCTTGATAGCGATCAACGTACTGCTGCTTCCAGATGCTGCCACCGCAGAAAAGGCGGTGCATACAAACGCACGGCTACTAAAGAACTATCCGGCCGGATTCGCGCTTGATGCTAACCATGCGCCCCATATCACCCTGCTGCAACAGTTTGTGCGAAGGGCAGATTTGGCTGCGGTTGCCAATGCTGTGGCCGCGGTGCTGGGCAGCGAGCAACCGGTGCAATGGAAAAGTACGGCGACTGGTTTCTATGATATGGCCTATAAGAATCTAGGGCTGGTGGGCATAGTTATCGAACCAACCGCGGAATTGCGGCGACTTCAGCAAAAAATCATCGCTGCCGTCGCTCCGTTCTCTTCAGAGAACGGTACGGCCGAAGCCTTTGCGCCCCGGGCCGACGGTGAGTCGATCAACCAGGCGACCGTGGACTACGTGAACAACTTCGTCGGGCCCTGCAGCGGCATCAATTACCACCCCCATGTGACCTGCGGCATTGGCACCCG
>CANGZM010000223.1 GCA_947458155.1 Synechococcaceae cyanobacterium
AGCCTCAATCGCCGCCTGGATCTCAGTCTCCAGCGGATTGCCGCCGCGCAACTGCCGCGAATCGATCCACACCTCCTGGCCCAAGTCCGCCAGTGCATCCCGCAGCTCGCGCACGAAGCCATCGTCGGCGCTGCTGTGGGAGAGGAAGATCTGGGCCATCGGCGCAGTGTGGCGCGGTGTGCTGGGGTGGGGTAAGGGTAACGGGGCTGGGTACTTAGAGCAGATCACGAACAGCTTGGGCCGCAGCTTCTCCAGCCTGTAGGGCACCATGGATGTAGCCGGGCCAGGCCGTGCTTACCTCAGTCCCCGCCCAGAAAATGCGGCCGATTGGCTGATGCAGAGAAGCACCGAATTGGGTCCAGGTGCCTGGGGTGTAGAAGCTGGAATAAGCACCACCAATCCAGGGATTCTCAGGCCAGTTACCTTCATGATATTCCAGAACTGCATCTCGCGCTTCTGGTCCAAGTAGCGTTGCAAGGTCTTGCAGTACGGCAACGCGACGCTCTGATAAAGGCAGGCTGCCGTACCTTGTCGCTGCCTCGCCGGTTAAGAAGCTGGCCAAGATGCCTGGACTTCCAGGTTTGGGATTGGTTGAGTCTGCAACGAGTTCAACTGCTTCCAGCCTCCCAATCGCATTGCCAGACAAACCTTGCTGACGCCACCAGGGCGTGTCATAAACAACAAGCACCTTGATCAGGGCGCCCATGGGTGAGCGCTGGGTTAATTGATCGCGGGCTGCAGGCAGGGGTGGTGAGTAATGAATGCGTCCTGTCAGGTGCGGTGGTATGGCAACAATCACAGCCTTGGCGCGGTAAACGGCCTTGGTTGTTGTAACTGCCACACCAGAACTGCCATGCTCAATGAACAGGGCAGGCTCATGCGTATGAATGCTGCCCTGCGGCAGCTCAGCGGCAAGGCGCCCTGGGAATTGCCCAGCCGCACCGTCAAACAGCATCGCCTCTGGGGTTTCACTCTGGGGCGACACCCGCTGCGCCCAGGCGAAGTGCAGCATCGACGCCGAGCCGGATTCAAAGGCGCCATTGCCACCCCAGTTGCGGGCGATCACATCGGTCCACCAGGCAGCAATCGGCGTACGCGCATTGCGTTCCAGCCAAGTGGCGATGGTCATCGTGTCCAAGGCTCTTGCTTCGGGATGAGTCCAAGGCGCTGCCGGATCAACACTCTTGGCCAGCGCTTCGATTTTCAACCAAGTTGCAACAACATCATCACGCTCGTCTGTTGAAACATCCAAAGCAGGCCAGTCTTGCGTGAGATCAGCTATGTTGTAGGGCGTAGATGGCCAGGCGTGATTATGACGACTCAGCCGTCCTTCGTAGTAAAAAGTATCTTTGCCACCAACGGGCACCGGAAAGGTGGAGATGTTGAACTTTCGGGCATACTCCAATGTTTTGGTCTGCGTGTGGCCGGCCCACTGCCCGCCAAGATCAACCCAACCAGGCACTGCACCACTGGTGCTTCGATTCGACAAGCCAACCTGCAGGCGCTGCAGACGCCCACCAATCTGGGGCTGAGCCTCCAGCACCACTGTGCTGCGACCGGCCTGGTGCAATTGACGCGCCGCTGCCAGCCCCGACACGCCAGCGCCGACGATGACAACATCAACAACAGCATCGGCAGTCGCGCTGCCAGCAAGCCCAGCCGAAGCGCCGAGCATCATTTCCGACCTGACCAAAGCTGCTCAACGATTCATGACGAGCCTAATGTTTTGGCGTTTTATCGCCCAGGTGAGCCCCTACTCCAACAGCCTGGGTGTGGCCAACTGCTTGGCAGCAAATCACCGGCCGCGGGCAGCGGCGGCCAGTCTGATTCTGCTCCTATCGTGAACTTAGGCAAGTTGAAGCGCACCGTTTCTTCAGGCGGCGGCTCCAGCGAAGTGCGGCCAGGGCGCCCAGGAACGGAACCGGCCCAGGCACGCTCGCGGGCGAAGGTGGAGGTGAAGGATCCCCATTGCTGGAAAAGACACCTATTGGGGAATGCTCATTTTCATTGCCCACCAGGATCAGGTAGCGCCGCATACCACGGATAGGCTGGCTGATCGGAGGGTATCGGAAACAGGCCAGTAGGGTGATTGGGAACCCCATTGCCCGTGAAATTTAGTGGCAAACGGCAGACTGGCGATAACAAAAATGCTGATGAAGCGACGGACGACGAACATCTTTTGGTTTTTCAGGTGGTAGTGGGGAAAGAATCGAGCCAATCAGCTACATTTCGGTCGAGATTTATGCCCTGGCCAGAACTTTTAGAAGGCCGCGTGGAATCAACCTAGATAGATTCCATTGATGAATTCAAAAGTTAATGCCTTTAAATATTATTTGGCCCTGGATTTTATGTCTATTGTCCAAGGGCGATAATTTTTTCTGACCCCATGGCACCGGCCCCCATGGGGTCCGCCCTCATCGCGTCTAAAAGCTACGCAGCACAGCATTGAAGCCAAGGCCAACCGCACGACGCAGGGCTTTCTGTCGATTGTTGACACCTAGTCGTTGCAACAGATTAACGCTGTAGGTCTGCACGGTGCGTACCGACAGGCCCAAGCGTTTTGCCGTCTCCTGGTTGCTCAGGCCAAGGGCATAGGCCTCCAGCAATTGCCGATCTCGCTGGCTGAGATGAATCGTGTTTCCATCCACGTTGGCGGGCTGTTGATTCAGCTCAGCAAAGTGCTGCACGATGGATGGACTGTAATAACTGGTATTGCTGACCACAGCCATGGACATCAATGTGATGGTGTCTGGGTGAGCGAAAAGATCGTGGTCCGCCACAAGGATGGGATTAACTGCGGCGGGATTGAGCCCAGCGAGACTGGTGATGAAAACCACCGTTCTGATCGCTGGCTGGATTGTACGAACTTGGCGAACCAGCTCGTCTGGGGAGATGTCTGGAAGGTCATCCACAATCATCAGAAGTCCTGGTTTCACCCGGGCGAGGAGTTCCAAGACAGAAGTGCCAGTGGTGCAGACCCCAAGGCAATCGCGATAGTTACCACCCATCGCCCGATAAAAGTTGACCAGTTGGAGTTGCTTGCTTGAGGCATAAATAACTGTCGGACTAAAGCCAGTGGATAGACAAGCCAACAAAAATCGTGGTTGAAACTGGCCCGCAGCTTTATGAAGTTGACTCGGCAGAAAAATCATACCCCCGCGTTAAAAGCAATGAACCTGTTATCGAAGTCTATGCTACGCATCCAGGAAAAGCGCTCAGGAAACGAGTCAAGTAGGCACTAAGGCTGTTTTACGCATAGTCTTTGGTCTCATACTTGCCTACGAAAACAGTTTGGGGTGCCGCAGCGGCCAAGTCAGCGTGCCTTGGGTTGCCTCACCACGCGGGCAGGGCTCGCCAGTCGCCGCTGCGCTGCAGCGGGTCTTGCCGGGCGGGGCGGCCGCGCCCCCTGCTCCGTGCCCGCCCGAGGTAGCCAGGGGGTGGATACGAGCCCGCCAGCTCCTGTTGCAACGGCGCCAGCACCAGCCGGCTCACCACCGCCAATTTCGGGGCGCTTGTAACTGGTGGGGCGCTTGTAACTGGCGGTTGGGATCGGCGCCGCCTCCACCAGCCCGATGCGCGGATTGTGCCATCGGGGCGCAGCAGCAGGGCGAGGTTGTTGAGCCTGGCGGCAGTGTCGGGATGCTCTGAGCCCAACACCCGCCCGTAGATCGCCAGGGAGCGATGGAACAGGGTCTCGGCCTCACCGTAACGGCCCTGAACTCGATAAAGCTCTGCCAGGTTGTTGAGGCTGATCG
>CANGZM010000224.1 GCA_947458155.1 Synechococcaceae cyanobacterium
CTGGAGGCAGGTCTCGGGGCCGAAGTTCCCTCCGTGGATGAGGAGCTGGTAAGAATCAGAACGCTGCGAGAAAGCCTAGGGCCACACACTTTTGATCCCGACGATATCGATGCGTTCAAGCGCGAGGGTCGGCCTTGATCGTTGTCGACACCAACGTGCTGGCCTAACTGCGGCGTGATCTGCAGCCGGCCCGTCATGGCTGCTGCAGCGGCTGCAGCTTGATCGCATCGCGGCAGATGCCCCGCCACCAGGGATCGTCGCCCCGCTGCCGCTCCAGCTAGCGGCCTTGGCTGAGGGCGATCACATCGTCGGCCAGGCCCGTTCCCAGCAGGGCATCGGCCAGTTGATCAGCGGCGCTCTGATCTGGCGCCACCGCTAGCAGGTCCACATCCGAGCGGGCATCCCAGTCGCCACGGGCCAGGGAACCAAACAGCCACACCTCGGCTCCAGCCCGTCCGGCCAGCAGGGGCTCGATGCTGTTGCACAAGGTTTCGATCCGTTGGCCGCGCAGCCGCTGGCGGATCTCCTGCACACTCGCCATGGGCTCGCCGCATCAGGCCTGCTCAAACAGCTCGGCGATCAGGGGATTGGCGGTATCGATCGATTCCGGAACCGTGAACTGGCCGCGGGCCACCCCCAGACGCCGGGGCCGCTCCGGGCCCGGCAGGGCTGTGAGCCGTGCCACCGGCCTGCCGTTTCGGGCGATCACTACCTCAGTTGCCGCACGAGACCTCCCAAGACTAAGTGAGTGCGGTCAAGCGGTAGCTCAACAGCGCGAGTGAATTGAGCCGAGATACTGCTCGACAGCACCGGCAGACCTGTAGCCATTGCCACCAATCCCCAGCCCTGCTGGGGCCACATTGCAGGGGCGGAAATGATTTCTAGGGTTCCGGTTCCCATTGCCTTGGCGCTGGGGATGCTGGTCCAAGAGGAATCAACCGGCGCAGCAACAGCGGCGTCCGGTGACACGGAGGGAAAAAAGCCCGGGAGGCCGCACCACACCCCTGCATCTCCTCCCGATGGCTCCCCCCTCGGAGTTCGCCGACGAACTCCCTTCCGAACCGTTTTCGCGCCAGCCACCCACCAACCCTGCACCTCAGGCTGGGTTGGGTGAGGAGGGCAAAAGGGCCCTGGAAAAGGAGGCCAGGTTGCCCCTCACCGGTTGGCAACAGGAGGTGGACCAGGGCCTCCGCTACGGCCTGGAGGCGGCCGACAGCATCGTTGATCGGCGCATCTCCACCTTTTCGCGGGGGGAATTGCCTCACTACGCCGGCATTAATACCTTCATGAAGGCGCCCTACATCGAGGACGTCAACCGCGTCGGCGAATTCGATGTCGCCATTCTTGGGGTGCCCCACGACAGTGGCACCACCTACCGACCTGGTACCCGCTTCGGACCCCAGGGAATCCGGCGCATCTCAGCCCTCTACACGCCCTACAACTATGAGATGGGCGTCGATCTCCGCGAACAGATTCGCCTCTGTGATGTGGGCGATATCTTCACCATCCCTGCTAATAACGAGAAGAGCTTCGATCAAATTTCCAAGGGCGTCGCCCATGTTTTTGCCAGCGGCGCCTTTCCGATCATTCTCGGCGGCGACCATTCGATCGGCTTTCCCACCGTGCGCGGTGTCTGCCGCCACCTGGGCGATAAAAAGGTGGGCATCATCCATTTCGATCGTCACGTCGACACCCAGGAAACCGACCTGGATGAGCGTATGCATACCACCCCCTGGTTCCATGCCACCAACATGGCTAATGCACCGGCAGAAAATCTGGTGCAATTGGGCATCGGCGGTTGGCAGGTGCCCAGGGAGGGTGTAAAAGTCTGCCGCGAACGTGGCACCAACGTGCTTACCGTCACCGATATCTGCGACATGGGGCTGGAGGTGGCGGCCCGCTATGCGATCGAACGGGCCTGCGATGGCACCGATTGCGTCTACATCTCCTTCGACATTGATTGCATTGATGCCGGCTTCGTACCCGGTACCGGTTGGCCCGAACCGGGAGGGTTGCTGCCCAGGGAAGCGCTGAAGCTGCTCGAATTGATTGTGCGCAATGTGCCCGTCTGCGGCCTGGAGGTGGTGGAGGTATCCCCCCCCTACGACATCAGTGACATGACATCCCTGATGGCTGCCCGGGTGATCTGCGACACCATGGCCCACCTGGTGGCCAGCGGCCAGCTACCCCGTAAGTCGTTGCCGAGTTGGATCTCGCCGACCTGCAACCTCCAAGTTGATAAGGCCTGGAGGTAGGGCCATGCATGAAGTCGACATGACCCGGGCCCTGGTGCTCTCGATGCAGAGCTGGAGGGAGGGCCATCGGCCCCAGCAGCCCAAGGTCAGCAGGGTGAATTTGCAGGTGGGTGCCTTCACCTGTGTGGAGCCCGAGCAATTGCTCTTCACCTGGAAGGTGGCGATCGCCAACAGCTGGCTGGAGGGTGCCCAACTGGCCATCGAGCCGGTGCCGCTGCTGGGCCGTTGCCTGGCCTGCGCTTCGATCTACACGCCCGCGGCGGAGCAGGGCTACCGCTCTCCCTGTTGCAGCCATCCGATGGAGGAGATCGTCAGCGGCCGCGAATTGCGCATCCGCAGTGTCGATTACGAGCTGGTGGAGGCCAATCCGCCGCCCAATCCGCCGCCTAATCCCCGGCCTGATCCGGCCGCTGTCATCTGAGTTTGCCGCGCCATTAAACCCAGTTTTCTGCCCCTGATTGCCATGCACATGCCCCTGGAAGACAACCTTGGCCTCAATCTTTTGGCCGCTAACCAGCACCAGGCCGCCCACAACCGCGAGCACTTTGATGCCTGGCAATTGCTCTGCATCAACGTGATGAGTAGTCCGGGGGCCGGCAAAACCTCGCTGCTAGAGCGAAGTTTGCCCCTGCTGGCCACCGACTTCGCCATGGCCGTGCTGGAGGGCGACATGACCACCCAACTCGACGCCGAGCGCCTGGAGGCGGTGGGGGTGCCGGTGGTACCGATCACCACCGGCCGCTCCTGCCACCTTGATGCCGCCATGGTGGGCGGCGGCCTGCGCTTGCTGCGCCAGCGCCTTGATCCCGCCAGCCTCGATTTGCTCTGGGTTGAAAACGTCGGCAACTTGGTTTGTCCGGCCGAATTCGAGGTGGGCGAACACCGCAAGGTGGCCCTGCTCAGTGTCACCGAAGGCGACGACAAGCCCCTCAAGTATCCGGTGATGTTCCGGGAGGCCGATTGTGTGTTGATCACCAAGACCGACCTGCTGCCCTACCTGCCGGTGCAGGTGGAGCGGATTGAAGATCACATCAAGCAGGTAAATCCCCGTTGCGCGGTGCTGAGGGTTTCGGCCAGCAGCGGCGCAGGCATCCAGGCCTGGCACCATTGGCTCCGCCAGCAGGTCGCCGCCCAGCGATCGGCCCTGCTGGCAACGTCAGCGTCCCAGCCCGGCAGCGCCGCTGCACCGCTCAGCCTGGCCTGCTGAGCGACTTCAGCTCCAGCGCCCCCACACATTTTTCGCTCCAGCAACTTTTTTAACCAGCGTTTGCCCCCACCAGCATGACCCGTTTCAGCCCCCGGTCCTTTCGTCTGCGCACGCTGAATTACTTGCTGCTCGCCGGGGTGGTTAGCGCCGGCCTGGTCGGCTGCAGCAAACCAGGCACCTCGGTTGGCGAGACGCCGGTGCGGATTGGCTACAGCGCCTGGCCGGGC
>CANGZM010000225.1 GCA_947458155.1 Synechococcaceae cyanobacterium
AATCTCATGCAGGGCGCTGGCCAGGCCGCCGCGGGTGAGATCCCGCAGGCAGTGCAGCTCCAGGCCGGCCGCCAACAGGGCCTGAACCGGCTTATGCAACGGGGCCAGATCGCTGCAGAGCTGCGTGCGAAACCCCAGCTCCTGGCGCGCCGCCAGGATCGCCACCCCATGGCGGCCCAGATCACCGCTCACCAGGATGGCGTCACCGCTGCGCACCGCCTTGGGGCCGATCACCAGCCCATGGTCCACCCGGCCGATCCCGGCGGTGTTGATGTAAACCCCATCCCCCTTGCCCCGCTCCACCACCTTGGTGTCACCGGTCACCACCGGCACGCCGCAGCGTTGAGCAGCGAGGCGAATCGAGGCGACCACCTGCTGCAGGACGGCCATCGGCAACCCCTCCTCCAGAATCAGGCTGAGGCTGAGGGCAATGGCGCTGGCCCCCACCATGGCCAGATCGTTGACGGTGCCGAACACCGCCAGGCTGCCGATGTCGCCGCCCGGGAAGAACAGGGGGCGCACCACATAGGAGTCGGTGCTGAAGGCGAGCGGCCCCGCTGCGGCGGGCAGCACGGCCGCGTCGTGGAGCACCCCATCGGCAGGGCCGAAGGCCGGCACCAGCAGCTGGTCGAGCAACCGCTGGCTGAGGCTGCCGCCACCGCCGTGGCCCAGCAGCACCGTGGCATCCCCAGCAGGGGGCAGGGGACAGGCGAAGGAGTCCATGGCTCAGGCGCGGTAGCGGTGATAGGCGGCGCAGGCCCCTTCCGCCGATACCATCGGCGCCCCGAGCGGCCGCTCCGGGGTGCAGTCGCCGCCGAAGGCCGGGCAATCGGTGGGGCGAGCCAGCCCCTGCAGCACCCGCCCGCTGATGCAGACGGAGGCTGGATCGGTCTGATTGCCAGCGGTCGGCCGGGGCATGGTCATCCCGAAATGCCGTTCTGCGGCGAGGGCGTCGTAGGGCGGCCGCAGGCCCAGGCCACTGCCGCTCAGCACACCGAGGCCGCGCCAGACTTGGTCGACCGGAGTGAACACACGCTCAATCAGCGACCGAGCCGCGCTATTTCCGCCGGCCTGGCTGGCCCGTGGGTAGGCATTGATCACCTGGCTCTCGCCTCGCTCCAACTGGCGAACGCACTGGAGCAGACCTTCGAGCAGATCCACCGGTTCAAAGCCGGTGACCACGATCGGCACGCCGTGGCGCTGAGCGATCGGCAGGTATTCCTCGATCCCCATCACCGTGCAGACGTGGCCGGCCGCCAGAAACCCCTGCACGCGGCACTCCGGGGCGGCGAGGATCGCTGCCATCGCCGGTGGAACCCGCCCATGGCAGACCAGCAGGGCAAGGTTCCGCAATCCGAGGGCCCAAGCCTGATGGGCCAGCAGGGCGGTGGCCGGCGCCGTGGTTTCAAAGCCCACCGCGAAGAACACCACCGTTCGCTCCGGGTGGACCTGGGCAATCGCCAGGACATCGGACGGTGAGGTGACGATCCGCACATCACCACCGGCGGCGCGCACGTCGAGCAGGGTGCGGGCGCTGGAACCCGGCACCCGCAGCATGTCGCCGTAGGAGCAGAGGATCACCTCCGGCCGCCGCGCCAAATCCTGGGCCCGATCGATCTCCGCCTCGGCCGTGACGCACACGGGGCAGCCGGGCCCATGGATCAGTTCGAGCCGATCCGGCAGCAGCTGATCGAGGCCATGGCGCAGGATCGCGTGGGTCTGGCCGCCGCAGACCTCCATCACCGTCCAGGGCCGGGTGATCTCCCGCCCCAGCGCAGCCGCCAGCTGATGCACCGCCTCCGGCCTGCGGTAGGGACTGGGCCGGCTCATCGGAGGGGGGCGTTCCGGGGCTGCTCCCAAGCTGGGGTGTCCCAAGCTGGGGTTGGATAACTGGAGATGGCCCGCATGTACTGGGCCCGCTCAAAGGCACCCGGGTCGGGGGCACGCTGCTGGCAGAGGCAACCCCGCAACTGATCGAGTGAGCCGTAGTCGTGCTGCTCAAGCCACTGGCTCAGTTCCATTGTCATTCGGCCCAGGTGTTCTGGCCCATGGCGCAGCAGGGCTGCCACCACCATCGTGACGCTGGCGCCCACCATCAACATCCGCACCACATCGGTGCCGTGGCTGATGCCGCCGCTGGCGGCAAAGTCGAGCTTCACCCGGCCATGGAGCAGGGCGATCCAGCGCAGCGGCAGCCGCAGGTCGGCCGCAGTGCTGAGCAGCAAGTTGGGGCGGTGCTCCAGGCTGTCGATGTCGATGTCGGGCTGGTAAAAGCGGTTGAACAGCACCAGCCCGCGCGCGCCCGCAGCCTGGAAGCGGTGGGCCAGGTGGGTGAGATTGGTGTAATAGGGGCTGAGCTTCACGGCCACGGGCAGCGTCACCGCTGTGCAGACAGTGCGCACAAGCTCCACTTGCTCGTTTTCCAGCTCGGCGCCGCTGATGGTCTGATCGGTGGGCACCGCATAGAGGTTCAACTCGATCGCACTGGCACCGGCCTGCTCCAGGGCCCTGGCGGTGGCGGCCCAAGGCCCGGCGTGGGCGCCGTTGAGGCTGGCGATGATCGGGATCTCCACCCTGCGGCGGGCGGCTTCGATCTCCCGCAGGTAGCCGTCCGTGCCGAGGTGGCCTGGATCGGTGCGGGGCAGGTAGCTGAGGGATTCCGCGAAGCTCTCGCTGCCGTGCTCCTGGTGGTGATCCCATTCCTGCCAATCCCTGTTGATCTGCTCCAAAAACAGGGAATGAAGCACAACGGCAGAGGCCCCCGCATCCGCCAGCCGGACGATGTGGTCGAGGTCGGCGCTGAGCGGCGCCGCGGCACCCACCACCAGGGGCGATGCCAGTGGCAGCCCGAGGTAGCTGGTGCTGAGGTCGATGTCATTCATGGCGACGGAGCAGGAGCCGGAACCAGAGCCGGGCTCGTGCCAGTGGCGGGCGGTGGGGCCAGGGGGGCAGCCATCTGCTGGTAGCGCGCCCAGCGCTGGTCAACGTCGCCCTGGGCGAGCCGCGTCAGGGTTCTGGCCTGGTCGGGCTGGCTGTAGCTGAGCATGCGGAAGCGGTTTTCGGCGGCCATCGCCTCGGCGACGGGCAGGCTGGGGGCGTGGGAATCGACGATCAGGGGGTTCTCACCACGGGCGGCCCGGCGGGGGTCGTGGCGGTAGAGCAGCCAGCGGCCGGAAGCCACCGCCTGCCGTTGATGCTGCATGCCCTTGGCCATGTCGATGCCGTGGGCGATGCAGTGGGAGTAAGCCAGGATCAGCGACGGGCCGTCATAGGACTCGGCTTCGATGAACGCCCGCAGGGTGTGCTCATCGCGGGCGCCCATGGCCACGCTGGCCACGTAAACGTTGCCATAGGTCATCGCGATCAATCCGAGGTCCTTCTTGGCGCTGGCCTTGCCATCACTGGCGAACTTCGCCACCGCTCCCCGGGGCGTGGCCTTCGACATCTGTCCGCCGGTGTTGGAGTACACCTCCGTATCCAGCACCAGGATGTTGACGTTGTGATGGGTGGAGAAGAGGTGATCGATGCCGCCGAAGCCGATGTCGTAGGCCCAGCCATCGCCGCCGATCATCCAGACACTGCGTTTCACCAGGTCATCGGCCAGGCTGAGCAGGCTGCGGACCGCCACTAGGGTTCCGTCGGCGTACCCGATGCCTGGGGCTGAGTCG
>CANGZM010000226.1 GCA_947458155.1 Synechococcaceae cyanobacterium
AATGGCATCATCCCCTTTGAGAACGGTTTTCTCTCCGAAATCCTGCTGCAGCACGGCTACAACACCTACGCCATCGGCAAGTGGCACCTGACCCCCGCCGAACAAACCTCCGCCGCTGGCCCCTACGACCGCTGGCCCCTGGGCCGAGGTTTTGAACGCTTTTACGGCTTCCTGGGCGGTGATACGCATCAGTACTACCCCGAACTGGTGCAGGACAACTCCCAGGTGGAACCCCCCGCCACCCCGGAGGAGGGATACCACCTCACCCCCGATCTGGTGGCCAAGGCCAGGGCGATGATCGCCGATTCGAAGCAAGTGGCACCAAACAAGCCCTTCTTCATGTACTTCTGCACCGGCGCCATGCATGCGCCCCACCACGTGCCCAAGGAATGGGCCGATAAGTACAAGGGCAAGTTTGATGGCGGCTGGGATGCCTACCGGGAGTACACCTTTGCGCGCCAAAAGGAGCTGGGCATCATCCCGGAGGGCACCGTGCTCTCCCGCCACGACCCCGATGTGCCCGATTGGAATGGCCTTTCCGCCGAAGAAAAACGCCTCTATGCCCGCATGATGGAGGTATTCGCCGGCTTCCTGGAGCACACCGACCATTACATCGGCGAACTTATCAATTTCTTGAAGGAGATTGGCGAATACGAAAATACCTTAATCATGGTGATCTCCGACAACGGCGCCAGCTCCGAGGGGGGGCCTACCGGTTCGGTGAATGAGGGCAAGTTCTTCAACAATGTGCCCGAAAACCTCGAGCAAAACCTGGCCGCCATCGACGACATCGGCGGACCGAAGTATTTCAACCACTATCCCTGGGGCTGGACCCACGCCGGCAACACGCCTTTCCGCCGCTGGAAGCGCGAGACCTATCGGGGCGGCACCAGCGACCCCTTCATCCTGAGCTGGCCCCAGGGCATCGCCGCCCGCGGTGAGGTGCGCTCCCAGTACTGCCATGCGATTGACATGGTGCCCACGGTGCTGGCAGCCCTCGGCATCGAGCCCCCCACCGCCATCCGCGGTGTCAGCCAAAGCCCAATCGAGGGCTTCTCCCTCGACCCCTGCTTCGCCAATCCGGCCGCACCTAGCCTGCATCTCACCCAGTACTTCGAGATGTTCGGCCATCGCTCGCTGTATCACGATGGCTGGCGGGCCGTATGCCCCTGGCCCGGCACCTCGTTTGCCGAATCGGGCCGCCGCTTCGGCGATCCGATCAGCTACGACCAGCTGATTCAGCTCGATGCCCACGGCTGGGAGCTATACAACCTCAACACCGACTTTGCCGAAACCACCAATCTGGCCGAGGCCGAGCGGGACCGCCTGATCGCCATGATCGGCATGTGGTATGTGGAGGCGGGTAAATACAAGGTGTTGCCGATTGATAGCCGTGGCACCCAGCGTTTTGCCGTCGAGCGTCCCCAGATTGCCGCCGACCGGCAGCGCTACATCTATTACCCCGGTACCCAGATGGTGCCTCTTAATGCGGCACCGCGGGTGCTGAATCGGCCCCATTCGATCTCGGTGGAGATTGAAGTGCCCGCAGCCGGCGCTGAGGGGGTGTTGTTCAGCATGGGCGGCAACGATGGCGGCTTTGCTTTCTTTGTGCAGAACGGCCTGCTCACCTATGGCTACAACTATGTGGCCGAGCAGTTCTTCCGGGTCCACTCCAGCGGACCGATTCCGGCCGGTCACCACATCGTCAGTGTTGAGTTCACCCCCACCGGCCCCGCCGATGTGGCCAACGGCAAGGGCACCCCGGCCAAGGTGGTGTTGTTTGTCGACGGCCAGCCGGTGGGTGAGGGCAACCTGCCGGTGACCATCCCCCTCAGCCTGGGCTTGGCGGCTGGGGTGGCGGTGGGATCCGATCCGGGTTCACCGGCCCTGCCTGATTACAAGCCGCCGTTCGCCTACGGCGGCAAGATCAAACGGGCGCTGGTGGATGTCACCGGCACGCCGATCGCGGATCAGGAAGAGAAGCTGCGCGAGATCCTGGCGCGGCAATAGGCCAGCCCAACCCGCTTGCAACCCCATCGCCAAAGCCAGCGTCCCAGCCACCCCCTGCTGCCAGGACACTTCCAGCAACTGCTGGGGGTCCTGGTGGGGGCGGGCTTGGCCTATGGAGTGACGCGCCACCTGGCCGCCCTGCCCTCCACCTTTTTGACGGCCTTGCTGCTGGCGGGGGGCTCGATTCTGAGCGGTCGCCACCTGACCCCCTGGCGCTGGTGGGCGGTGCTGGGGGCCAGCTGCGGCGGCCTGCTGGGCAGCGCCATGGTGGTGGGCCAGAAAATCCAGAGCACCCACCCCCACGAGGGCCTGCAGTTGCGCCTTGGAATCCTGGCCTGCCTAATGCTGGCGGGGGCAATCGGCGGCGGCAGCCTCAGCCGCGACGTCAACCACCCGGACCGCCGTCCCCCCAAGGACACTTTGAGATCGGCCAGCGCCCTCTGCACCGGCATCTTTGCGGTGGTAGTCACCCTCACCTTCTTACACAGCGGCCTGGATCCGGCCCGCACCGTCTCCAGCCGCCTGAGCACGTCGCTGACGATCCTGGTGCTGGCGTTAACGGGACCGGGCTGGCTGGTGCACCTGCTGGGCAGTAGCTGGTGGGGGAAGGGTGGGGGTAGGGAAAGGTGATTGGGGGCTTTGAATTGAGCCAAATCATTGATACCTGGGGCACGCTTAAAGCGACTGCTTGGGCTTGTCATCGTCAGGGCGGTGCTCAGCGTTGATCCGAGCCGAAGCAGCGGGGACCAGCCTGGGAACCGAGATCGATGATGTGATCGACGCTATCCTGGTGTCACGCTTTAGCTGCCGCACCGTTCCCGAGATCTGCACCATGGGTGGCATCACCGTCGAAGACTTCTCCAGCAGCGTGGCCTACCGCGAAATCTTTGGGCTGGGCCGGCAGGAAGGCCGTCAAGTGGGCCGGCAGGAGGGCCGGCAGGAAGGCCGCCAAGCCGAAGCTGCAGCTCTCACCCTGCCACCAGGCTCCAACGCCGTTGCGGCTCGCTCAACCCCAACCAGCAGGACCGCATTCAGGCCCTACACCTCAGCGCCCTTGAAGCCCTGGCCGATGCCCTGCTCGATTTCGAGGGTCCTGAAGATCTCAAGGCCTGGTTGAGCGGCAACGCCAGCTAAGCCTGTCGCGCTTCTGGTGCTGCTCCGTTGCCGAGATCTGCGTCCTGGGTGGAATCTCGGTTGGGATCCTGCCCGTACAACTTTCCATCTAAAAGCTGGTAAAATTAAATTGAAAGGATTGTTTGCTAATCATGGTGCGTAGCTTCAAGTGATAAACATGTTAAAAACCAGTCTTTGATCTAAGCATCACATAAACAGGGCGTCTGAAGTGCTGTGACTAACTTTTTATTGCCGATGATATTCACCTTTCTTTCCAGTGCTAAAGATCGGCTGGTGGCAATAGTTCTATATGATAAATAAGCATATGTGCCTAGGCTCGCGGCACTTGATGTGATAAGACTACTAGAGTGGTCTAGTCTTTATTAATTTTCGACTTTAAGCGCTCCAACTCTTCCCTGAGTTCATTTATGCTCTTCGTTGAGTCATCCAATTCTACGCGTCTGCGCTCCTGCTCTTCTCCTTGGTAGTCTCGCAGAGAATTGAACATTAGCCCTCCACCGCCTGCAATCATGACTACCAT
>CANGZM010000227.1 GCA_947458155.1 Synechococcaceae cyanobacterium
TCCTTGGCCAGTTTGATCAGCTCTTCGATCACCTCGGCCGTGGTGATGGCACGGTTGTGGTAGGCATTGAGAGCCTTCTTAAGCTTCTCGGAAAACACCTGGCCCTGCACGAGATTGCGCTTGGAGCGGACCCTGAGCTCGTCTTTCAGCAACTTTTCAAGCAGCTCGGCAGCCACGTTCTTGTGCTTGAGGCCGCGTACCTCGGCGAGGAACTGATCACTGAGAATCGAGATGTCGGGCTTGGGCAGACCGGCGGCGGTAAACACATCGATCACCTGGCCATCGGTGGTGATGGCCTTGCTCACCAACTGGCGGATGGCCGCATCGATCTGCTCGGGCGTTTTACTGGTGCTGGAGATTTGCTTGAGGAGGGCAGCCTGCAGCGCCTGAAAGAAACTCACGTCGTCGCGGATCGCGGTGGCCTCGTCGCTGGCGGCGCAAAGGGCGAAGGCGCGGGAGAGTGAGGTCACCAGCTGCAGCCAGCGTTGCTTGCCGTTCTCCTGCTGGAGGATGTGCTCCTGTCCGGCGGGAAGGAGTTGCAGGCGCTGGCTGGGGGTGCCGATGGACCAGTGCGACCAATCAAAACCGTGTAGGAGATCGCAGGCGACGCCGTGCTTTTCAAGCATCACGGCGATGGCCTGGGCGGTGTCGAAGGTGGGATTGCCTTTGCCACCGCTTTCGGTGTAATCGCCAAGAGCGCGCTTGAGCTGGTCGGCTAGGCCGAGGTAATCGACCACCAGGCCGCCGGGCTTGTCCCGGAAGACGCGGTTGACGCGGGCGATCGCCTGCATCAGGCCGTGGCCCTGCATGGGTTTGTCGGCGTACATGGTGTGCAGACAGGGCGCATCGAAGCCGGTGAGCCACATATCCCGCACGATCACGATCTGGAAGGGATCGGCGGGAACCTTGAAGCGGTTGGCCAGTTTGCGACGCGCATCCTTGGATCGGATGTGGGGCTGCCAGTCGGGGCCGTCGGCGGCGCTACCGGTCATCACCACCTTGAGGGTGTCTTGCGCCCATTCCGGTCTTTGTTGGATCAGGGCGTTGTATAGATCCACGCAGATGCGGCGGCTCATGCACACCACCATCGCCTTGCCTTCCATCGCCTCCAGGCGTTTTTCAAAGTGCGCCACCAGGTCTGCGGCCACGAGGGCGATGCGCTTGGGATCGCCCACCAGCGCTTCGAGGGCAGCCCACTTGGTTTTCAGCTTTTCCTTGCTGGTTTGCTCCTCGCCTTCGGTGATCTCCTCAAACTCCTCATCGAGGCTGGGCAGCTCAGCGGCATTGAGGGAGAGTTTGGCGATGCGGCTCTCGTAGTAAATCGGCACGGTGGCCTGATCGGCCACGGCGCGCTGGATGTCGTAGATGGAGATGTAGGCACCAAACACGGCCCGGGTGTTGGCGTCGACTTGTTCGATCGGCGTGCCGGTGAAGCCGATGAAGGAGGCGTTGGGGAGGGCATCGCGCAGGTTGCTGGCGAAGCCGTAGGACATGTCCCCGGTCTTTTCATTCACCTTGCCGCCAAAGCCGTACTGGCTGCGGTGCGCTTCATCGGCGATCACCACGATGTTTGCCCGGGCACTCAGCTCGGGCATCGCTTCGCCCTTTTCCGGCATGAACTTCTGGATGGTGGTGAACACCACGCCACCACTGGCCCGATTGAGCAGCTCGCGCAGGTGTTCGCGACTGGCGGCCTGCAGGGGCGTTTGGCCGAGGAGGTCGGCGCAACGCTGGAACTGGCCGAACAGCTGGTCGTCGAGATCGTTGCGATCGGTGAGTACCACCAGGGTGGGGTTCTGCATCGCCGGATGGCGCACGATGCGGGCGGCATAGAAGAGAATCGAGAAGCTCTTGCCGCTGCCCTGGGTGTGCCACACCACCCCAACGCGGCGGTCGCCGGGCTTACCGCCGAGGGAACGGACAGCAGGGCCCAGGCCGCTGGCGCGCACGGTTTCCTGCACCGCAGCGTTGACGGCATAAAACTGGTGGTAGCTGGCGATGATCTTGTGCAGGTCGCCCGAATCCGGGTCTTCTTCAAAGACGATGAAGTACTGCAGCAGATCCAGAAAACGCTCCGGGGCGAACACGCCGCGGATCAGGGTTTCCAGCTCTAGCTCTGTGGCGGGGGCGTCAGCTTCACCATCACTGCTGCGCCACAGCTTGAACCACTCTTGGTTGGCTGTGATTGAGCCGATGCGAGCCTGGAGGCCATCGCTCACCACCAGGACGGCGTTGTAGCCCAACAGGGTAGGTATTTCGGCTTTGTACGTTTGCAGCTGGGCGTAGGCGCTCCAGATGTTGGCGCCATCGGCGGCGGCGTTCTTGAGCTCAATCAGGCCCAAAGGCAGCCCGTTGAGGAAGACCACCAGGTCGGACCGGCGGTTGTGCTGCCCGTCAGTAACGGAGAACTGATTCACCACCAGCCAGTCGTTGGCGGCAACATTGTTGAAATCCACCAGGCGTACATGGTCGCCGGCGATGCTGCCATCGGGCCGGGGGTACTCCACTGGCACACCCTCACGCAGCAGTCGATGGAAAGCGCGGTTGGTCTGCAGCAATGACGGCATAGCCAGGCGCAACAGCTTGCGCAGGGCCTCTTCTCGGCCGTCCGCAGGAATGGCCGGGTTGAGCTGGCGCATGGCCTCTCGCAGCCGGCCAACCAGCACTACATCACTGAACGATTCCCGTTCCGCCGACGGGTCCCCGGGTGCCAGCTGGGAGCCGGGGAGGACGGCATAGCCCAGCTCCTCGTACCAGCCGATGGCGGCCTCTTCGACCATGGATTCGGTAAGGGTCATTCGGTCACATTGCTGACAGATGTGTATGCCTGCCGCTCATGGTTGGGAGTTTTGGGGAAGGCCAGGTTCAACTGCCGCTGGCGGACGAGCATCTTGAGGTACTGATCCCTGAGTGTATCTGACTTCCGATGCACCAGCTCCGCCAGGGAACGCAGCGTGACGAACCGCCCTTCGCATAGTTGCAGCACAACATCGATCAGCACCTGACGATCGACTTTGCCCTTCGCTCGGGGCTCAGCGGCCATCCCTTCCAGCCGAGCGCGCATCGCCTGGGAGAGCGGCTCGAGATCATCGACCACAGGCAAAGACAGCTGCTCCGAAATCAGACAGCCGTCAGGGTCGCGAGTTTCGGCCAAATTCGGGGAGCTGGCAGCCAAATTCGGGGAGCTGGCGGCCAAATTCGGGGAGCTGGGCGCCGAAAATCGGGTCGCCGGACCAAAAACGTCGTCTGGGGTTGGGATCGGTTCGCCGAGGAGGTGGTAGACCGCACCGCGCCCACCGGTGGACTCCAACAAGCCGGCCTGGGTCAGGTGCTGGAGCGTTTTCGAGAGATCGAAGGGGTGCTCGGTCGTAAGGGCACGTAAGCGGGCATGGTTCACCGTGCCTTCACTGGCGGCCAGAGCCAAAGCTACCCGTTCAGCGTGTGTAAGCCGATCCAAGGCGCTTCCAAACCGATGCTTCAGACTCTCCATCACCTCTTCAGGGAAGAGGTCGATCATGCGCAATTCCAACAAGGTCTGGTTGTAGGGAGTAACGCTTTCATGAAGATTGGGTGGGCTCCAGTGCTCGGACTGCCAGCCGTGCAGAATCTTTGGAATCCCAGTGCCTGCCTGCTCGCCCAA
>CANGZM010000228.1 GCA_947458155.1 Synechococcaceae cyanobacterium
CCTGCGTTCGGAGATAAAATTGGAAATAGGTTCGGAGAAAGGTTCGGAGACCAGTTCGGAGCAGGCTGCGGAGATCGGCGCCACACCCGGAGCCGCGATCGATGCGGTGATCCTGCGGGATCTTGCCACTGAGCCCACCCTCTCGGCACGCCGCCTGGCGGAACGTTTGCAGCTCAGCCAGCGGGCGGTGGAGAAGCATCTAGCTGCGCTGCAGCAACAGGGACGCCTGCTTCGCCATGGCTCACCCCGCGGCGGGACCTGGCAGGTTCTTTAGGCTTACCCCATGGCACTAATCACCGAAGACCATCTGGAGCAGTAGTGTCTGGAGTGGTTCCAAGACATCGGCTACAGCCATGTCTTCGCTCCTGATCTCGATAGCGACGGCAGCAAGCCTGAGCGCAGCGACTACCGCCAGGTGATCCTTGCGGCACCATTGCATACGGCCCTGCAACGCCTCAATCCAGGCATCGCCTCCACCGCCATCGATGCGGCGGCGCCGAAGCCAACCGCATCGTCCAGAAGCTTTGGAGCTACTGCACCGTCCTCCGCGACGACGTCCTCTCCTATGGCGACTACCTAGAGCAGCTCAGTGTGCTGCTGTTCCTCAAGCTCGCCAATGCGCAGACCCAGCCTCCCTGGCCTCCTGATCATCGAGAACCCCTGCGGCGAGTGGCTTCTCGGCAAGCTGCAACGAAATGCCCACTATCTCGCACTTGCTAAAACCCGTGCGTTTCGCTTATTTCAGTTGCGAGGCGCTATCGCCAGTGCGCTCGGGTCGCAGCCCGTTTCTGTCCCTTTGCTACCCTGCTTTGGGATCAATCATTATGGCCACCAAGAATCCTTCACGAGAGGGGAGTATTTCCCCTTCTGTGCGCAGACTTGAGCCAACTTTAGAAAGAGCCGAGTATGCCAGCTATGTATATCGCACATTCTTTATGAACGCTACGCCAGCCAAGCATCTTCAGCTTGTTGGGCCTGATGACGTTGCTGAGGATATTCCTGTAGAGATCTACGCGATACTGCGGGAAGTCTTTCAACACCTGAAGGATGGTCAGGCTATTTCTTTGATTCCTGATGATACCCTGCTAACCATGCAGCAAGCGGCGGAGATTCTCAACATCTCTAGGCCTTACCTTTACAGATTGCTGGATACGGGTGAGATTCCTTTCATTCCAGTAGGCACTCATCGCAAGTTACGCCTGGCTGACGTTGAAGCGCTTCGTATGCGTCGTCGTAACGAGAGCAGAAATGCCCTCAATGCCATTACCGCACTCAATCATGAATGTGATGATTATGGCGACGATTATGGGGAAACAATGCGCGAGTGACGCCTTCACTGTTTACGAGCGTCGTTGGGGCCTCGGGAGTTTTCCCAGTCTTATTAGACACATGCGCACTCTTCGGGCCCCTCCTGCGGGATGTCCTGCTTGAGGCTGCTTGGAACGGGAGGCACCGACCTCACTAGCAACGGCTTAGAAGCCAGCCAAGGGCATGTACGGTATCCTGTACAGACCTGGTGATTGTCCATGGATACCATTTCCTACACGGCCGCCCGGGCCAACCTGGCGCAGACGATGAAGCGTGTCTGCGCCGACCATGAACCCCTGATCATCACCCGCAACGGTGAACCCTCTGTGGTGATGCTGTCGTTGGACGACTTCAAGGCCCTGGAGGAAACCGCCTACCTGCTGCGCTCACCACGCAATGCACGGCGGCTGATGGACGCCATCGACAGCCTGGAGGCAGGCCATGGCCAGGAACATGTTCTGGCGGAATGAAACTGGTCTTCGCGGAACAAGCCTGGGAGGACTACCTCTATTGGCAAGCCACCGATCGCAAGTTGCTCCAACGCATTCATGCCTTGATCAAGGAAGCCAGCCGGACCCCATTTGAAGGGACCGGCAAACCTGAGCCCCTCCGCCACGCCCTATCCGGCTACTGGTCGCGGCGCATCAACGCAGAACATCGGATGGTTTATAAGCTGGATGGCGACAGCCTGCTGATCGCCCAGTTGCGCTATCACTACTGAGTGAATCACTTCTCGGCTTCCCCAGCTCCAAGTGTTGAGGGATGAGGAGCACACCCCAGTACAGTCAAGTTGTAGTAAGTTCAATTACAGCCAACGACATCCCATGGCCCAGGCGCGAGGAGCCGGCACGCCTGAGCCGTTGCCGCTGCCACATGAATTGCTGGAATGGATCGACCGCTACGCCGCCCGCCTGGAGGGCGAACTGCATTTCTCGGTTAGAAGCAGCGACGCCCTGCACCGCTTGCTCACCCTGGCCCTGGAAGATGCCGAGGACACCGCCGAGGCCGAAGCGATCCTGCGGACCAACGAACCCCGCGTGAGTTGGGAGAGGCTCAAAGCCTGCTCTGCTTCACCAGCTCAGGGGCAGGAGCCTTGACCTACCGGATCGAATTCGTCCGCTCAGCCGCCAAGGCTTACAGCCGCCTGGATCCGGTGCTGCAACGACGGCTGGATCGGGAACTCCATCGCCTCACATAGATGCCCCGCCATTCCGGTGTGATCCGCCTGCAATCCACCGATGAGCTCTACCGCTTCCGGATCGGCGACCTGCGCCTGCTGTTCAGCGTGGAGGATCAGATTCTGCTGGTGCTGATCGTCAAGAATGGCCACCGTGGCTCGGTGTATCGCGGCTGACCATCCAATCACCCTTGCACGCCACCGCATCTCCAGCACCCATGAGCGCCGAAGCCAATTGCATTGTCCAGAAGCTTTGGAGTTTTTGGAGTTACTGCACCGTCCTCCGCAACCCGGGGGAAACGATGATCGATCCCGCCTGCGGCACCGGCGGCTTCCTGATCGCCATGTTCCTCAACATCGTGGCCTATGGACATCGTCCAATCGGTGATCCAGCTCTGTGCCATGAACCTGCTGCTCCACAACGTGGGGCCCACGGCGGTGCAAATCGACGAGGTGCGGCGCCAACTCCTGAGCGACAAAGTGCCGCCGGATCAGGTAGACGACCAACTCGATGCCCTGCTGCCGGCGCGCACCGACGACGCTCTGCGGCAGCTGGGATCAAAGCGATACAACATCGTGGCTACTAAACCCACCCTTCGGGCGCAAATCCTCGATCAAGGTGATCTATGAAGAGGGCGCCGCGGGCAGCGAAGCGATCACCTACGAACGGGATGATTTCTGGGCCACCACCTCCAGGGGGTGAAGGCAAACGTGCTCTTCTTTGATCGCTGCGCCGGCAGCGCCCAGGCCAGCACCTGGAAGAGATTCTCGGGGATCTGGAGCTGAGCCCGCAAGGTTGAGCGGCTTGGTGCGCCCACCTTTCGCTCAAACACCGTGTACCTAGCAACACCCCCCACCAGCCCAGCGTCGATGCCTGGCAGTTGCTTGATAATGGAGGGGCCACACCGCACCCGATCACGCAGGGAGGCCGTTCGTGAGCCAGCCATGGCAGAACCAGCATCCCGTCCCAGACATCTAGCGGCTGGAGGCGGCCTTGCGGCGATCGAGCTTGTGCGCTCGCGAGTTAGCCCGAATCACCAACACCGGCCTTGTGGTCACGATTGATGGCGAGCTACGAATGATGCGCGGCGCCAGCACCCTTCAGGCAGCCAACCTGCCCCCGGCTTTGCGCAGCGAGTTGTTGCCGGC
>CANGZM010000229.1 GCA_947458155.1 Synechococcaceae cyanobacterium
CGGGGGCAACAGCCTGAAGACCCCAAACGGCTGGAGTGGCCGAATCCAGGGCAGCGCCCTGGCGCTGGTGGTGGCCGATCGGGAGGCCGACACCTGGGCCGCCCTGCAGCGCTTGCCGCTGGGCCATGGGCCCATGGCCCAGGGGGCCCTGGCTTCCAGCACCCATAGCCCGGTGTGGCTGGTGCTGCCGGCCGACTGGCAGCAGCACCAGGTGCTGCGCCACACCGCCCAGGAGCTGGGCCGGATCGCCGCCGCGCAACAGCTGGAGGGCTGAAATTATGCGCCCCGTGCCTATAACCAAGATTCGCGGCTCCGGGTGCTTCTGTTGTGCTGCAGCAGTGCTGCTGGGAGCTGGTTGAGGATCTGGCGTTCTGCAGGGAGCGCTATCTCCGCCTGTCTGAGCTGGCGACGACCTACGGAGATGCCTCAGCCACAAGCAGCTCCACACCCTCACAACGGCAGAAGCGCTGATCAAAGCTCAACACCGGCAAGGCACCGATGCGTGCGGCACGGGCAAGGATGAGCTGATCGGCCAGGTCGCCCCCCTGGCGGAACTGTTCGAGGGCATCGATCACCGCATCGATGTCATCGACGACGACACCGCGCGTGCGCACCAGGCGCTCCAACAGTTCGTAGCGGCTCTGGCGTTCAAGGTCGTAGCCGCGCAGCACCCAGGCCACCTCCGCCAGCACCACGTCCGGGAGGTAGATGCCACCAGAGGCGATCGCATCCAGGAAGGCCCGCTCCGCGATGGGAGTTTGAAGGGGGTCGTCGCCGATCAGCAGCCGTACAACGACGTTGGTGTCAAGCGTCCTCACGATCGTCTGGCCTGCCCGCGGCAGCGGCGATGGCCTCTTCCATCTGCGCGAGGCTCAGGCAGCGGTTGAGCTTGGGGCGGTGGAGGAACAGCTCCTCCGGCTCGTATTTCGAGGGCACCAGCACCAGCCGCCCTTGCTTGTCGATGCTGGCCTGCAGCCGGGCACCGGGCGCCAGACCGAGGGCATCCCGCAGGGGCCTGGGCAGGGTGAGCTGGCCCTTGGAGGTGAGAGTGACGGTGGTCATGGATTCATTGTAAGGCAATCCGCCTTACGGTCTGATCCCTCTGGTCGACTGGTTCAGATGGAGAGGCAAGAGCAAGAAGACAACCGTGAAAAACGCCTGCGGAAGCATTCGCCATCGTGGCCTCAGGGCTCACCATCAGTGGCATCGCAGCCTCCACCCGTTACAGGCCCACCGAAAAGTTCATTGCACGTCATGTCCCTCACTACGCCGAGCCAGGGAACAAACCTCCGGCCGAAATCCTTTGGTTGGCAGATATGGGCATTCTCGCCTTTCTTGGTTTGTTGTCCGCATTCCTCGTAGCTATCCTTTGGGATCGCGTCCCGACTGGCCAATGACTCCCCACCCGCTGGGCGCAAGGGCGAGCCGCAGCCGATCCGCTTTTCGATGCCGGAGGCATGGTTCAACCTGACCCTCCTGCCGGAGGCTGTGCGGCAGCCGGGTAGCGAGGCGTTCCGTTAGGCGGTCACCGCCTAAGTCAAGGACGCCGCATCCAAAGACTATGCAAAAGCTGCATAGATTCACTGCAAAGGGAATGGAGAACCCATGGCGCTTGCGGCTGGGCTGCCGTAGAACGATGCAGAGTGGCATCAACCGGCGACAGCGTATGGCCCATGGGAGCGTCAAAGCTGGACGGACCGGTCTTGGGGGCTTGCATCTCGGGCCTCCTGACAACGCCCAATGCCAGTGGTGCGCCCTGAGCCGGGCCCTGCGATGAGCGAGCGCTTCTTCAACGACCCGATCCTCAACTCCCCCTACGAGCGCCCCAGCCGGCATTGGGAGCTGGTGAAAGGCATCCCCACGCAAGTGGAGTTGGCGGGGCGCCGGGAGTCGCAGCTGATCACGCCGATCCCCAAGCCCAGGAAGCGGGGCGGCAAGGACGAGCAGCGCGAGCTGGAGTTCGGGGCCCAAGGGCTGTCGGATAGCGACCAGCAGTACGAGGTCACCCAGCAGATCAACTCGATCCGGGCTCTGGTGGAGGAGTGGCGGCAGGCGCCCGAGAGTCAGTGGAAGGTGACGGCGGAGACGGCGCGGCTGCTGAAGCACTGGCGCCACCACGAGTTCCAGGGCATCCGGCCCTATTACTGCCAGATCGAGGCGGCCGAGACCGCGATCTGGCTCACGGAGGTGGCACCGGAAATCGGCAATCACTATGCTGGCGGGAGTGAGATGAATGAATCCAATGATCGTCTCAATAGATTGATGCCATGAAGTTGTATGTTGGCATTACTGATGGCGATTGGTTTCGATATCTGCGGGAACGAAATGCCGAAGAGATGAATTTTTGGCGGCCTCGGGCAACAACCCAATTCAAAATTCTCGAAGCAAGCGAGCTCTTTTTGTTCAAATCCAAATACCCAGAAAACAAGATCGTGGGAGGTGCATTCTTTGTCAGACACTCTACATTGCCGCTAGATCTTGCCTGGAAGGCATTTGGAGAAGCAAACGGAATGCCAAGCCTTACGTTTTTCCGCCAGAAGATAGGCAACCTGCGCCGCGATCAAGAGTTTAATCCCATCATTGGCTGCACAATACTCACCCAACCCTTTTATTTGGAAGAAGCCATGTATATCGATCCTCCCCACGACTGGCCATCCAATATCGTGACAGGGAAAAGTTTTGAGATTCTCCCTGGTAGTGAAGGATTGAGGCTTTTCGAGCAAGCTCAACCATTCTTCTCTCAGGTGGCCCAATCTGATCATGAGCACAGTGAGCCTGTTGGCGGCAGGTTCGGCAAGGATCTCACCATCAGGCCAAGGCTTGGCCAAGGAGGTTTTCGTATTATGGTTTTGGATGAATACTCTCGTCGTTGTGCAATTACAGGCGAGAAGACGCTGCCCGTTCTTGAGGCTGCGCATATTCAGCCTTATTCTGAAAATGGGCCCCACAGGGTATCAAACGGGATTCTTATGCGATCTGATCTGCATACGTTATTTGATAATGGATATTTAACCCTGACGAAGGAATTCCACGTTGAAGTGAGTAGGCGTATCAGGGAAGAATTCTCAAACGGCCGTGAGTACTACGCGCTCCATGGCAAAAAGTTGGTATCAATCCCCGATCAAGTCAGCAACAGGCCGGATCCTTTGTTTCTGGAGTGGCACCAATATAATTGTTATCGAGGCTAATGGCCACCCCGGCTTGGCCGTGTGCCACCCCTCCACTGGCGAAGTCCGCAGCGACGAGCCCGACAACATCGCCTGCTGGTTCATCGATAGCGATTACAACGAAGAGAGCTTCTTCGTGCGCCAGGCCTACTTCCTTGGACAGAACGACCCCTATAAGAGCCTCAAGACCTCACTCAAGGCCGAGATCGACTTGGGAGCCTGGGAATCCCTCAACAGCGACATCTCCGTTCCGTTCGCCAAGCCTTCAACATGCCGGATTGCGGTTAAGGTGATCAATCACCTGGGGGATGAGGTGATGAAGGTTTATCGGGTGTAGTTAGCCCCTTTTCTTGACCCGCTCGTCTAACAGCAGCGCCAGCAAGAAAAGACGTGCCTCCTCACTACCTTTGATATTCTCCCAGAGCTTGAAAACACGTTCAGCATCTC
>CANGZM010000230.1 GCA_947458155.1 Synechococcaceae cyanobacterium
GCGGACTGTAAATCCGCTGGCTCTGCCTACGTTGGTTCAAATCCAACCCGGCCCACCTTTCCACATGCCCTTGTAGCTCAGCGGTAGAGCACTCCCTTGGTAAGGGAGAGGTCACGAGTTCAAGTCTCGTCAAGGGCTTCCTCAAAAAAATCAGGTGGCCGCTGGCCTAGACGCGGGGGCTCAGTCACGCGATGCCACCCGCCTGACTTACGACCTCGAACAGGCCCGGGCGATCACCAGCGATGGGATCGAGAGATTCCATCCGGCCTTCGGCGCCTTGAAGGTTCACTTTGCCGCTCTGGCTGGTGCCCAGCGATGACGACCACCCACCTGCCCCAGACACCGGGGCGCTACGGCCTGCCCGAAGCGGCGATCGGTGCCTTTAGCCGACCTCTCCGGCCATAGCGATCTCAGCCACCCGCCCTGGCAGGATCCCATCGAGCAGGTGGGGCAGGTTTTCTATTGCAGGGCTGTTCCGTCAGGCTGAGCCTGGGAGCTTTCGCTTCGACCTTCCATCGATCATTACGGCGTTGCTGGAGAGGCTGAGTGTGATGGTGTTAAACAGTTAGGTGAAAGCCAGGGTGGCAGAAGATACTTATCTTTGATTTCTTCAATGTAGTCAAATTTGCTGCCACCCAAGTCTTCGAGGGCAACCTTTGTCATTCCGGCTGCATTTCTTGCTTTTAAAAGATAATTTGCAAGCTCGTCATTTTTTGGCACTGAGCCGTTGATGGTTGATGCCTTCAAGGCCTTTTCCATGGTTACAAGTTCAGAAATTTGAGTGTTGAGCTCAGGTATGCCAGTTGGAGTAACTATTTTACCAAACACATAAGCGATATTGCTCAAGCCAAGTAACTGGGGGAAGTTCTCAGGAATCTTGAAGCCCAAGAGATTATTACCGCCGGATAATACCAATGTGATACCAATCAAGATGCTACTGAATAGCAATTGAAATTTATATATGTTAAGACTGCCGTCTTCGTCAAGAAGCAGATCAGTCCAACGGGTTGGAGTGCGATTTTCCTTGAGCCATTTCTGATCTTTCAGCCACTGCCAGTTTTCAAAACTGAGCCTACTTTTATTAGCATTAGTTAAACCTGTTAAGATCGTTCCCGAGGCGCTGACCCCAAGCAAAGCTAATACGCTTTCTGGTAGATCTGAAAGACTTCCAGTCTGTACAAAAAGAAAAACTAAAACCGACATCACCAGAATCGTAAACCACAGTAGTTGAAGTCTTGACAAACTCACTTTACCATTTACTCCTGCTGTCATCATTAAAGGATTAAAGTCATTAAAAGATATATTATTATTTGTCGAGTTTTTCAATTTGCTAATTCGCGTTCTATACCAGTAAACCGCTAAAGCTATCAATGCGTAGGAACTAAGTGCCGCTAAAAAGGCGTATAAACGAGATATTTTGGGATTGCTGATCGACAATCTATCGCGATGGTAGTATTTTGTAATTAATATATTTTCAATTTTGTTAACAATCCACTCATTTGTATTCTTAGTTTGCTTCAATTCAACTCTACCAATGACCTGTTTTCCCAAAGTAACGGTTAAATGAATTTCATTGGCATTATTCGGTTGAGTTGGTGGTGATTTTAAGTTTAGGGTGGCAAATTGATTTAAATTCCCGGAATTTGTAATCTGTAAAATATCTGGGATTGCATTCCAAGTAAAAGACTGATTTTCATTTGGATTGTTGTTTGTATTTGTCAAAAACTCTGGGACATTTTTAATCTCAAAATGAATAGCATTTGATGCGTTAAGAACTTGCCTTTCTGCGGCAATACCTGAGGAAGTACTTTCAGGTGAAATTGTGGGTGGTGAAGCCTCAACTAGAAGATTTCCATTTAAGCTATTTTGGGTTGACTTTATCACAATACCGCTTCGTTCGCCATCATTGCGTATAATTTCTTTAAACTCATTCTTATTCTTGCCATCGATATATGCTTTCGTGAATTGATATGGATAAGGTGGATTGCCAACGATGATAGAAGAGCCGGGGGGTACGGCAAAAGACTCACCAATGCCAACCGGTTGAAATGAAAGTTGTTCACTACCGTCAGCAACCTTATTTAAACGCTGTCTGAATATAGTTAGCGGTAACATTTGTGAGTTCTGAGTGTCACTGTCTTGATTGTTTCCTGCAGGCTGAGACAGTACAGGGTTAATTATTAAAGAACTAATCAATGTCAAGACAATGAGTAGTAATGCTGCAAATGGCTTGCTGATACTAGCCGCCAGTGTTGATATTTTTGTCAATCGTGGGCGAGAATTCAAAATTTGCACTTTCATGGGTTTGGTGAATTCAGTAACGCTTAGCGATAATACATGGGTTTGTAGTATTCACGCATTGGCCTGTCGAAATTTTAAATATTGCCATTTTCAGTTAGAAGTTATTGCTGAATCATTGATTCATTTCTGTCCATGTTTCGTGTCCGACCAATCAATCCTCAACCAAAATTCCGAGACGCTTGAAAGGCTTTGACGGCATCACAAGTTTGGTTGCCAAAAAAATCCAGCGTCCCTTTGTAAAAATTCTTGAACAGTGAAATTGAACAGTGAAATTGAACAGGTGGCCGCCTGGGTTGAGCCGCGCCGCAGCAAAGGCTTGCCCCCAGGGAGTTTAGGATCTTCGTGCGCAGCGAGGCTGAAATCCCCCGCGCTGAAACCGCCCGGCAGTTGGCCGCATTGCCCTACGAAAGACTGCAGCCCAGGGCTATGCGGTCTCGGCAGCAAGGCCACCCTCTCCACCATGAACCTGGCCAAAGGCCTGGAGCTTCGCGCCGTGATCGTGATGGCCTGCGATGAAGACCTGATCCCCAATGCCCAGCGCATCAAGGCCATCACCGATGACAGCGAACTTGTTGAGGTGGTGGCCACCGAACGCCACCTGCTCTATGTCGCCTGCACCCGCGCCCGCGATCACCTGCTGATCAGCAGAAAAGATTGATGCCCTCGCTGATGAGGATTATCTGGCGATGTCGTTCATTCGCATCGCCGCAGCCGAGGAGCTGGAGGGGGGAACTCTTCCGCAGGACTGTCCAAGGTTTGGCTGCTGCTCACACCAGATATGGTGTGCTAATCGGGCGCCTGAGCCAGGCCCTGCCGATTCTACTGAAAGTTAATCATCACTGCATCCGGGGAGATGTCGAACGCCCCAACCCTGCAGCTGCCCCTCGATCTGAGGCTTTCTCCCGAGCAATTCGCCCTGGTGTGCGCGGCCAATCCCCACGCGGTGCTTGAACTGGCCGCTGCAACACCGGTGCGCCAAGGCCCTGCGCTCTTTGATCAGCTCATTAAAGTCTCGCTTGACGCGGAATGCATCGGCTGCTGCATCAGGATCAAAAGAAGAACTTCACCCCAATTTCAATACCATTTTGATCAATGGTGTATGCGGCATTCGGCGTTTGGCCGTTATCGCGGGCCAGATAGAGATAGCGCCAGGAGAGATCTAGCTGGGTGGAATTGCCGATGGCATAGCCCACGCCAACCTGGGCATTGCCGGACATGTCGACATCGCCATTGGCGCCGAAGCCACCGAGGTCGCCCCGGGCGAACAGGCGCAACCGGGGTGCCACGAACACCTGGCCCTGCAAACCGA
>CANGZM010000231.1 GCA_947458155.1 Synechococcaceae cyanobacterium
CGGCCTGGTCCTGGGCTGGGGGGCGGATCGGCTCAGCCGCCGGCCGGCCTGGGGTCGCTTCACCTACGGCTTCGGCCGCAGCACCCAGATGGCGTCGCTGATCAATGGCCTGCTGATCTTCGCGGCCGGAACGGTCGTGGTGGTGGAGGCGATCCAGCGCCTGTTCGATCCCGTGCCGCTGATCGCCGGCCCGGTGGTCTGGGCGGCGGCCGCCGGCATCGTCGTTAATCTGCTTTCGGCTCGGCTGTTTGGCCACGACCACCACCACGACCTCAACCAGCGGGCTGCGGTGCTGCACCTGCTCACCGATGCCGCCGTCTCGGTGGCAGTCCTCGTTAGCGCCCTGGTGGTCGCTGCCACCGGCTGGCTGTGGCTCGATGCGCTTACCGCTATCGGCGTGGGATCCGCAGTGATCTGGAGCGCCCTGGGTCTGCTGCGCGAGGCACTAGCTCTCAACCTCGACGCCGCTCCGCGCCATGTTGATCTCATCCAGGTGGAGCAGGCGCTGGCCTCATTGCCCGCGGTGCTTGAGGTGGAGGAGCTGCATGTCTGGGGGCTGAGCACTTCCCGCATCGCCCTTACCGCCCATCTGCTGATTGATGACGATCGTCTGCAGCGCGAGGGGCTCAGTCGCGATCAGCTCCTGGCCCTGGCCCGGCAACGGCTGGAGGCGTTCGATATTCGCAAGAGCACCCTGCAGTTGGAAACAGCCCTCGAATCCCCCCCGTGAGACGCTGCCCCGGGGATCAGTCCACCCAGTTCTCGATTCTCAAGCCTGCGTAGGGAATGAAGTCGCGTGGATTATTGGTCACCAGGGTGATGTCGAGCGCCAGGGCGTGTGCGGCGATCAGCTTGTCGAGGGCATCTCGGCGCCGCTCCCGGCTCGCCCAGCGGACAGCGCCGTAGACCTTGGCGGCTCTCCCATCGAAGGGCGCCACGGGGACCTCAAGCAGAAAGCGAGCCAGTGCAGCGCTGTTGCGCTCTGCATCGTCCCCGGAGGCCACCACCCCGTACTCCAGCTCTGCAGCAGTGATCGCCGAGATCAGCACTTCTCCAACCCTGCAAGTGGAGAAGCGTTCCGCCACCTTTGGGGGCTGGTTCTTCATCAGGTAGATGCAGATGTTGGTGTCGAGCAAGTAGCGGGGCCTGAGGCTCACAGCGACTCCCGCTCCTGCTGCTCGTCCTGCTCGCGACCTGCCGCCAGAAACGAGGGCGAGAAGGCGGCAAGGGCCTGAAGCGCACCGGTGATGGGTCGGCCGGCCGGTCGGATCCGCAGCTCATCGCCGCAGCGCTCGATCTCCAGTTCCAGATCGCTGCGCTCGTAGGCCAGCTCCGCCGGGATGCGCACGGCCTGGGAATTGCCGTTGCGAAAGAGCCGTGTCGTCGTCATGATCAGTCGAGATGTACGAGTACATCCTAGGCGTCGTGACAAGCTACGCAGACGGTTCCCCGGTGCAGGCCTAGGACCCCATCCGCCAGGAGCAGGCCGTTGCCCTGCTGTCCTGCCGCCTGGAGCGCGACGGTGGCGTCCCGGTTCCAATGGCACTGGTCCCCGCAGTGATTGGCGGCATGATTTGCAGCTACTCGTTTACGTCAGTGTCGTGCGAACCGAAACTGCATGAGGCCGGGAGGCCCTCATCGTTCGTCTGTGATCGTGAAGAAGTGGTTATCGGACCCGCAAAACACGGCTATAATTTAGTGACATGCATCAAAGAGCGCTGCACCGCAATGGTTTTACGGAAATCCAGCCCGATGTTAAAGCGTGGTTCACGGAAAGGTGGGTGCACTCGGGGGGTGGTTTTCGGAACCTCCCAATAAAGAGTTAGGCGTCCCATGCCATTCACGAGATCCGCCGTCGAACTGTTCATTTCAGTAAGAGCTGCTGCTGTCACAGAGTGTGGCGCGTCGGATATGACCGCCATGGTTCCTGAGTCGGCACATTGGCTGTCAAACGTCGGGCTTGCCGTCATCTTCAACGATTTTCCGCCGGCCGAAATGCGCCCATTCGTCATCAACTTCATCCGGCGTGTCTACGCTGCCTTCCGTGAGTACGAGTTCGCTCGCCAGGAAGTACTCAATCCCGTCAAAGATGGGAATGGCCGCTGGTCTCCCTACTTCGCTGCCCTTACCAATTTCGAAGTAGCAGTCGCTCAGTTGTATCTCGCACTGGATTCGATTCGCAAACACAGCAAGCACAACTTCTTCACCACCGGCGATGGGAGCTTTGAGGAGTGCCTCAATCTCATCTATAACGCCAGCAAACATCAACTCGCCGGGGCCGAGCTTCCTGTATGGTTCACAAATGAAGGTCTCGCTTGCACGAATGCTACCCTCACGTTCCCCGAAGTCGAAGACTTCATGCTGAAGATGGCCGGCGTGGTCAAAGGCTTGTGTAACCGCGACATTGCGCTCCAAGCATTGCAATCATGAGCCAGACGCCTAACCATTCGTTCCAGCAGACTGCCTTCGGCAGCCGCTGAATTCAAACGTTCGGTCGGGAGTCCAAGCACCTCATCCAAATGGCTAATGCCCAATCCTGAAGCCCGCCTGCGGAGCTGAACCCTTACAATTCCAAACGTATAAATATATTCACTCGCTATTGTTGGACAACCCAGAAGGGACATCCCCTCCACGGGTGTCGTGATCGGTCTGCGCAGGTGTGGTGGTGTGGTGATGGACCTCGAATGGCAATTGTGCCATTTGTCACAGCAGAATGTGATCTCCTGGCGTCAGCAGCGGCGTTTCAAGCCGAGAATCTCCCTACTTGCTCTGATCCCAAAAATGCCTCGTAACAGCGTTGCCCTGTTTCTCACCACCGTTGCCCTCGCCGGCGGCACGGTCGCCTGTTCTAGAAGCCCGGAGGCCGGTGAACAGGGCGGGGACAAGGATCGTCCGGCGATGACGCAGCCCTCCAGCCCCAGCCCCTCCAGCAACAAAGGCAGTGAGTATGGGGAAGGCGGTGAAGGTGGGGAAGGCGGCGAGGATGAAAAAGGCCGCAAGGATGGAAAAGGTGGCAAGGATGGAAAGGATAGAGAGGGCGGCGAGGGTGGGGAAGGTGGCGAGGGCTGATCGAGCCGGTTCAGGTGGGGGCGTCCTGAGCAGGTGCTGCCCCCAGCCGCCGGCGCTCAACCGTCCCAGCGGCGCAGCAGGTTGCTGTAGCTGCGGCTGACCAGATCAAAGATCTCATCCTTGCCGTGACGCGCGAACAGGCAGCGACGGGCGGTGTCGAGCTCGAACAGAAGCTCGCGCTGGTCGGCGTGGCGGATGCGGCTTTCGATCCAGCCCACCGCCACCAGCCGCTCACCTGCCGTCACCGGCTCGACCCGGTGCAGCAGGGTTGAGGGATAGACCAGGGCATGGCCCGCCGGCAGGCGGAAACTCTCTTCGCCAGCAGGGGTCTCCAGCACCAGGGCGCCGCCTGCGTAGGCCTCGGGCTCGCTCAGAAACAAGCTGAACGAGAGATCGCTGCGGCCACCGCGCATCCAGGCGTTGTCGACATGGCGGCCATAGCCCTCTCCCGCGCCGCTGCGGCTGAACAGCAGGCCGTGGATCCGGCGCGGAAAAGCGGCCGCCTGCACCAGCGGTTGGGCCGTCAACACCGCCTCAAGC
>CANGZM010000232.1 GCA_947458155.1 Synechococcaceae cyanobacterium
CGAATTGCGGGCCCAGGCCGGCACCTGCAGCGGCAGTTGCAGCAGCTATGCCTGCTTCAAGGGGGGCCCAGCCGAAGGCGAGGGCCTGGCGACGGCGGGCTGTCCGCTCGGCACCCATCCGGCCCATCTCAGCGACAACCGCAATTGCGTGCTCTGCCTCACTTGCGTGCAGGCCTGTCCGCATCGTTCTGTGAGCCTGCGGCTGCGGCCCCCGGCCGCGGACCTGCAAAAGGACATGCAACCCCCAGCCGGCGAAGCGGGACTGCTGCTGGTGCTGGCGGGGGGATTGTGCCTGCACAGCTGGCAGAAGTTATTGGGCGGATTGCCCCTGGCGCCGCCGACCCTGGCGGCAGGACCGCTGCTGCCGCGACTGGCCTTCGGGGCTTTGGGCCTGGCCTTGCCCGCCGCCTTGATGCTGCTGGCCCGCGCCGTGGCGGGCCCGAGCCGCCAACGGGCCCTCAACCTGGGGCTCTATGCCCTGCTGCCCCTGCTCTGGGCCGCCCTATTAGCCCAGCATCTTGGCTTGGGCATGGCGGAAGCGGGCCTGCTGCTGCCCGTGAGCCTGGCCCCCTGGTGGCCCGAAACCGCCGCCCGCCTGCCGGCCTGGAGCGCCGATCCCCATGTGATCGGCTTCTGCCAAAGCCTGGTGCTGCTGGTGGGGGTGGGCGGCTCGGTGCTGCTGCTGCGGCGATTGCTGCGGCAGGCCTGGCGGCCCTGGTTGCTGGTGAGTCTGGTGCCGTTGGCCCTGGGGCTGGGGAGCCGGTGGCTGGTGGGGGTTACGTCACTTCGCTATTAAAGGAAAGCATTTGGGATTGCGTATCGACTCAACAGACAAGTCAACATCAAGATCAGGCCAATAGAGATGGTCGACCGTCGGTCGGAGGACGTTGAGGATCTGCTGAATGGTGGCTGATTTAAACCAAGGAAACTCGGAATAAGGAAGTGCAAGCTCTTCATCATCAATAAGCATCCAGACGCAATGGCCGGAAACATTAGTGACTTCAGCCCCCAAAGTGGTTGTTCCAGGCATCAGTGATCTCCTGTTGGTGGGATTTGACTATACGCTCTGCGTCTTTAATCTTTGACGAGCTTAGCCCGATGTTGCGAGCAAGTTCAATGCTCGGTCTGAGCCAAAACTTCGCCTCACCATCGGGGTGGCTGACATGAATGTGCATACGGCTTTCCTCGCGAGAGAAGAAGAAAAACCTAAATTCGCTTTCCCGGAATACTGTTGGTGACAAGCAGGCTCCCAAGTATTGCTCAAAGCATAGCCTCGCTTCCAGTGCTGGAAAGAAGCCTGTAGCCGTAGCATTCCATCTGTCATGCTCATTGCGTTGGGTGGAATGGAACGGTTGTTTGTATTTTTCTAACGACCCAAAGCTCTGCGACGGCGGAGGCTGCAGCGATGGCTGCGCGGGCGAAGGCGGCGGAGCAGCCAGCGTGCCAGCCGGAGCAGTTCGCTGCAGCCCATGGTTAGGCTTATGCCTTGCTTTTTTCATTCTTTGGTCTTCCTTCCTGCTTTTCGTTCGACCGTACGAATAATAAGTCCTTGGAACATATCGAGGCGCATATCCGCCTCCATGAGGAAATCGCGGTCTCTCCGGGTCGAGGCATAATTCATGGCCTCGCGGTGGATACGTCGAGCTTCCGACGCAATAACCTCAAATTCAGGGAATGCGCTCTCCTCGCCAATTTCAATCATTTCTCTAAGCACATCAAGACGCTCAAGATGATGATTAAGCATATCGCGATAATGAGCGATTGAACTGGACGGCTGTTCATCGTTAAGTTGGTTCCCCTGCAACGTCTTGACTGCGGCCCTAAACTCAGCACGTAACTGCCCAACCTCTGCCACAAGAATTCGCTGCAAGTCTGCTTGCTGAGTCTCTTGGCTAGAATCTGGGAGTTTCGCCGGTTGTGACAACGCCAGAAGCTTCACGATTGAGTTGATGCCCTTGCCTGTCTTGAATGCCTCCGCCGTGTCCCGTATAGCGGTGGAAATCTTACCTTGGTCTTCAATGACCTCGTGATAAACGCGTTCTTTTCGGTATTCCGTGTATCGGAGCGGCGCAATATCAAATATCTGCTTGGTGCCTAACTCCTGAATTAAAGTTACCGGCTTGTCGAACGCTTGCCTTAGAGCTAGTTCGAATAGCACATTTGGATTTGATGAGCTCAAATCGCAAACAGCCATTGGGCAGTCCAGAAGTTTCTGTAAGATGTCCAAGTGTATGAAATTGGACTCCTTAACGTCGTCGGCTCTAATGGGCTTGAATCCAGCTTTCGTGCATGCCGGTATGATAATGTCCGCGTAAACTCGTTGAAAATGCCCTTTCGCGTAACCGTCTTGCTCACTGATAGGCATAATAACGAAGCATTCAGGCGGAGTTGCAGTGGGATTTGGTGTGGCGATGCTCATATGATGGATTCAGGGGTGTGATTGGAGCGTAACTCTTTATTGGAAGATTCCGAGAACCAAGCCCAGTTCCCTCTGGGCTTTCCGCAAACTACCCCCAGAGGCGCTTGGGCCCCTTGACTGAACCCAGTGGCAGCATAGGGTTTCAAGTAATGGAGCTACAACAGTACCCGTGGTTCGCGGGTCCGCGAACCAAATGTTCGTGCTGCTACACAAGCTCGGCAGGGCTGCACACCCAGAGCGGGCCGCGGTTAGCCCGGAGTAGGGGCGGCCGTTGATATAGCCCTCAGACCTCCCAGATCCGACGCGGATCGATCACCAGGACCGGAAACTCCGGGCCCGCCTCCAGCCGTGCCGGATCGGTGAACGCCAGGGGAGAGTTGGCTGTTTCGGCTGCCCCTGCCTTCCACACCTCCACCGTGCGGCTTTGCGGCAGCAACAGCCAACCCAAACTGGCCCCATTGGCCATGTAGGCGGCCATCTTGCGGCGCAGGGCCTGCGGCCCATCGGGAGGGCTGGCCAGCTCCACCACCAGATCGGGGCAGAGGGGCGGGAAACCATCCCGTTCGGCCTCGCTCAACGCCTGCCAGCGCTCTAGCCGTACGACGCTTGCGTCGGGGCTGCGTACGGAGCCATCGGGAAGCAGAAAGCCGGCGGAGCTGTCGAAGAGCTTCAGGGGTAGGCGGCTCTGCTCGATCGCAAGCCACAGCAGGGCCCCGAGAGTTTGGTTGCGCGCACCAGTGCTGCCGCCGGTGGGGGTCATCTCGATAAGCGTGCCATCGGCAGCGAGCTCAAGCACCGCCTCCGGATTGGCCGCACACACCTCAGCGAACTGGGAAGGCGTGAGGGTGAGCGTGCGGGGCAGGGTGAGCATCGGAGCCCTGCGGCAATAGCAATCTCAGGCTAAGGCGGTTCAGGGAAAATGGAGCACTGCCGGCCCAAACGGCCTGGCGACAGCACCGGCGCTGGGCGCGCCAGGGCCAGGGCCTTCTCCTCCACCACCTTCTGCTCATCGATCAGCTCGAATTCGGTGTTGCCCTTGAGCATGCGCTCCACCGCACCGGCCAGCTGCTGGCTGGGTTTGGCCTTGCCGTCGCGGATCTGCTCAATCGTGCGGCCCCGATCGCCCACCTCCAGGCAGCGCCGCAGAAAGGCGGCCATCTGCGCGTTCTCGCGGCGCAGGAACTGCGA
>CANGZM010000233.1 GCA_947458155.1 Synechococcaceae cyanobacterium
CGGATGAGGCTGCTTACATCACCGGCCAAACTCTGTTCATTGATGGTGGGCTGACCCTCTATGCGGACTTTCGCGAAGCTTGGTCAGCCTGAGTAGTAGGATTATTTTATTGTCCTATTCAGACAATGGCTGACCCTAAATCCCAAGAATCGCAGCGGCTTGAGCAGGCAAGGGATGGGGAGGCTGATTGGTATAAGTGGGGTCCGTATTTGAGCGAACGCCAGTGGGGCACCGTACGCGAAGATAGATCTGATGATGGCAATGCTTGGGCTTCCTTTCCCCATGACCACGCCCGCTCCCGTGCCTATCGCTGGGGTGAAGATGGCTTAGGCGGCATCACAGACAGCCAAAATAAACTGTGTTTTGCCCTTGCACTTTGGAATGGCAAGGATCCGATCCTTAAGGAGCGTTTGTTTGGGTTGACAAACAGCGAAGGAAACCACGGCGAAGATGTCAAGGAGTACTACTTCTATCTGGACAGTACTCCTACCCATTCCTACATGCGATATCTCTACAAATATCCCCAGGCTGCCTTCCCCTACGACGATCTTGTCGCAACCAACAGGACTCGCAGCCGTTATGAGCCTGAATATGAACTTCTAGATACGGGAATCTTCGATGACAACCGCTACTTTGATGTGTATGTCGAGTATGCCAAAGCAACACCTCAGGATGTATTGATCAAAATCAGCATTGCCAATCGGGGCCCTGAGGCCGCAACCCTGCAACTGCTGCCCACCTTGTGGTTCCGCAACACCTGGAACAGCTCTGAGAATGGTGCCAAGCCAGTGCTGCTGCAGTTAGCAGCCGCAGGCCACAGCGTGGTGCATGCCCACCTGGGTCTTGCGAATGAATCGCAAGATTGCAGCGATTACTTTTTCTACAGCGAGCCGGGCGGCCAGCTGCTGTTCACTGAAAACGAAACCAATAATGAACGGTTGTTTGAAACTCCAAATTCCAGTTCCTTCGTTAAAGACGGCATCAACAATTATATTGTTCATGGCCGTAAAGATGCTGTCAATCCCAATGGCAAGGGAACGAAAGTCAGCCCCCACTACGATCTATCGGTGCCAGCCGGAGAAACAACGGAACTTCGATTCAGGCTAACGACAGCAGCTCCCGATCAAATTGGCGATCCATTTGACCAGTTGTTTGAGCACATCTTTGCAAATCGAATTCAAGAGGCAGATCAATTCTTTGCCACTGTGATCCCCCCTTCAGTCCTGGTTGATAGCGATCGCACCAATGTGATGCGGCAGGCACTCGCAGGAATGATGTGGACCAAGCAATACTTCCACTATGACCTTGACCAATGGCTGCGCGAGCGCAACGTCAATCCATGGTCTGCTCCTGCCGAGCGGCGTCACGTGCGCAATAGTGAGTGGTCTCATATGCACAATGCAGATATTATTTCAATGCCTGACAAGTGGGAGTATCCATGGTATGCCGCTTGGGATCTGGCTTTCCATGTCATTCCGATCAGTTTGATTGATCCAGAATTTGCCAAAAAGCAGCTCAGTCTTATGCTCCAAGAGGAGTATTTACATCCAAATGGTCAGATCCCGGCCTATGAATGGAACTTCAGTGACGTGAACCCGCCTGTCCATGCCTTTGCAACTTGGGATATTTATATTCGTGATCGCCAACTGAACAACGGCGTGGGGGACTTGCAGTTTCTGCGTTTTGCTTTTTCCAAATTGCTCATCAACTTCACGTGGTGGGTGAATCGCAAAGACGCGGGAGGCAATAATTTGTTTCAGGGTGGTTTTCTCGGCCTAGACAATATTGGGGTGTTTGACCGCAGTTCCCCTCTGCCGACCGGAGGCCACCTGGAGCAGGCCGACGGCACTGCCTGGATGGTTTTTTTCAGTCAGCAGATGCTCCAGATTGCTGTTGAATTGGCGCTCCACGATCCCCTCTACGAAGACTTCGTCATCAAGTTCTTCGAGCACACGATGTGGATCTCCGGTGCCATGGATCGGATCGGCACAGACCAAGATGAACTGTGGGATGAAGAGGATGGTTTTTTCTACGATGTCCTGCAGTTTCCTGATGGCACGGCCACCCGCATCAAGGTGCGCTCTCTGGTGGGTTTGCTATCTCTAAT
Organism: Synechococcaceae cyanobacterium; assembly: GCA_947458155.1. Classification (GTDB taxonomy): domain Bacteria; phylum Cyanobacteriota; class Cyanobacteriia; order PCC-6307; family Cyanobiaceae; genus Cyanobium. The sequence continues at coordinate 2,108 of CANGZM010000233.1, forward strand.
GGCAGTGGTTGTTTTCCCTCAGGAAACCCTGGACAAACTGCCTCGCTTTCGGGACAAGTCGCAACGGTTTTTTGACAAGCACCCTGAGCTGCAACATAACATCCACCTCGCCACCCAGCCCGGTGAGCGGGGCAGGATGTTATTGGCAATCCTCAACGAAGATAAGTTGCGTCGCGTGCTTGCCCGAATGCTTGATGAGTCCGAATTCCTTGGTGAGTTTGGCATTCGTTCCCTCTCCCGCCATCACCTGGAGCATCCTTACTCTTTCAAGCATGATGGAAACGAGTATAAGGTGGGCTATGTGGCAGGAGATTCAACTTCAAGCATGTTTGGTGGCAATTCAAACTGGCGAGGACCGATCTGGATGCCTGTCAACTACTTGCTATTGAGAGCCCTGCTGCAGCTCTATGGCTACTACGGCAATTCATTTAAGGTTGAATATCCCACCGGATCGGGCAGTTATCTTACCTTATACCAAGTATATACGAAAGTTGCCGAGCGACTTGAAAATATCTTCCTGAAGGATGCAACTGGTCGTCGCGCCGTTAATGGGAAATATGAGAAGTTTCAGACCGATCCCCATTGGCGTGATCTGATTTTGTTCTACGAGTATTTTAATGGCGACAGCGGCGCAGGCATTGGTGCCAGCCACCAGACGGGATGGACAGGTTGTGTGGCCAGGATCATGCAGACGTTGGGATTCTTCACGCCGGAGATGGTACTGGATGCAATCGCCTGTGGAGGGGTTTCCAAATACACAGGTGAACAACTTCTTGAGGGCAAATAGCATGACTCCGTCTCTGCACATTGTTCTTGCTGCAAGAGCCCGCCTCGGTGAGTGCCCGGTTTGGCAAGCAGTAGGCCAGAAACTGTTCTGGGTGGATGTCTACAATCACCGCGTTCACCAGTTTGATCCTGCCACCGGCAAGGATTGCTACTTTGATACAGGCGATGTGGTCAGTGCCATTGCCCTGGCGGGAACTGATCGTTTGCTGATTGCCCTGAGTGATCGATTGGCTTGGTTGCATCTGCCAGCCGGCGAAGTAGAGATCGTCCATCGAATTGAGTTTGCCCACCCTGTGGGTACTCGCTTGAATGACGGCAAATGTGATGCCCAGGGCCGCTTCTGGATCGGCTCCTGCAGTGATCATCCTGGTCAGGCGGCGCTCTACCGATTCGATCCGGATGGCTCGCTGCATACCATGGAAACCGGTTTAACCATTGCCAATGGTCTGGCCTGGAGCCCCGATGGCTCAACCTTTTATTTAACCGATTCGGCTCAGCATAAAATCTTTGCTTATGATTATATGGCTGAGACTGGCTCAATTGTTAATCGCAGGACTCTGATTGATCTCAGCGCCGAAGCGGTTGAACCCGATGGTTTGACAATCGACATTAATGGAAATCTGTGGTCAGCTCTCTGGGATGGTTGGTGTGTTGCTTGCTTTGCTGCCAGTGGTCAAGAACTATCGAGGATTCAACTGCCGATTCCTCGC
>CANGZM010000234.1 GCA_947458155.1 Synechococcaceae cyanobacterium
CCCTCGGCCCAGTGGATGTCCTGGAGGCAGCCGTCGCTGTCGCTGGGCGGCCGCAGGCCCAGCAGGGCGACCATGCGGCGGTTCCATTCGGCGGGCAGGTCGGCCACCGGCAGCCCGCCTTCGACCAGCTCCAGCTCCAGCTCGTAGCGCAGCACGATGTGGAGGCAATAGCTGAGTTCATCGGCCTCGACCCGGATCAGGCCGGGCCGCAGCGGATTGAGGCAGCGCCAGAAGTCCTGGCTGCTGCCCCAGGCCTCGATCCCAGCAGCCGTCTGGAAGCGGGGCAACCAGCGCTCGGCGAAGGCGCGACTGCGGGCCACCCGACATTCCCAGAAGAGTGATTGGCTCTCGTGCACCCCCATGGAGGTGGCCTCCCCCAGGGGCCAGGGGAAATAGTGCTGGCCATCCCGGGGCAGACCCTGCTCGTAGAGCGAGTGGCCCCATTCGTGGGCCGTGGCCAGGAAGGCGGAGAAGGGCTGGCCCGGCACGACCCGGGTGGTGATGCGGAAGTCCTGGGGACCGACCGTGCAGGAAAAAGGATGGGCCGACCTGGCGCGCTGGCAGCGGCGCGGGTCATAGCCCCAACCCTCCAGCAGTTCGGCACAGAGAGCCTCCTGAGCCCCCTCGGGGAGATCAAACGCCTCGGCTGGGCCGGCGTCCTGGCCGGTAGCGGTGCGCCCACCCAGCTCGGCGGCCCGCTCCAGCAGGGCCGGCAACTGCTGCTTGAGGGGGGTGAATAGCTCGTCGAGACGGGCCTTGCTGATGTCGGGCTCGAAGGGTTGGGCGAGGGTTTCCCAGGGGCTGCGGGCGATCGGCTCGGCGGCCGCCAGCTGGGCGGCCTGGTCGCGGCGCAGGGTCAAGAGCTCCTGGAGGGCCGGCGCGAACAGGGGAAAGTCGTTGCTGCGCCTGGCCTGCTGCCAAAGGGCATTGCCGCGGGACTGGGCCTGGGCGAGGCGGCCGACCAGGTCGGGATCCAGGCAGCTCTGGCGCTCTAATTCGAGGCGCAATAACTGCAGGTTGCGGTGGCTTTGCGGCGGCGAATTGGGCTCCAGCTCGGCTTCGGCGGCGGCCAGTAGGTCGACGTATTCCTGTTGGCTTTGGCGCTGGTGCAACTGGGTGGCCAGCAGGGCCAGTTGCTCGCCGCGCCAGGGGGCGCCCGCCGCCGGCATCACCGTGTTCTGGTCGTAATAAAGGGAGCTACTGATCGAGCCGAGCAACCGGGTTTGGTGCAGGTAGGCGTGCAGACGCCCGAAGGCGGAAGCCGGCGCACTCATGGGGGGCGATTATCACTGGCCCCAGCATGGCGGCAAGGGAGGGCCGGGACTACGGATGCCCGTATCCCAGAAGTCCGCCAACCCGGGGCCAGGGCGGTGAAGCTGTAACTATCCAAAAGCTCAGACGACAAGAGATCGGCATGCGCGAGATCGTTTTCCTGGTGACGACGGAGCGGCCCGGGCATATCGAAGCCACCGCCCCTGATCGCTCGCTCCAGGTGCAGGCCGCCAGCCTGGAGGAACTGCACCACGAAGCCCGCGAAGCCCTGATCGCCCAGGTGGGAGCTGCCCACAACAGCTACCGGATTCGCTTCTGCCGGCCTTTGAGTCCCAAGCCGCGGCCGGAGGGGTCAGACCAACGCCAACGGCGGCCGGCATCGGCGGTCGGCATCGGCGGCCCCTGAATCCCCAGCGGCTGTGCTGGCACCGCCGGGCCGCCGCGGCTGCTGAAACCAGGGGTTTTGTCAGGGCGCAGACCGCAAGTTCAGAGGGCCGAGAGGGCCTGGGCTAGGCCGGTGGTCACCGCCGTCAGAAAGGGCAGATCGAGGCTGGCGATGGTGTCTGTGGCTTGGTGGTAGTGGGGGTTGCGCAGAAAGGAGGTGTCAGTGGCCATGACGGCGGCATAACCCTTGTCCCAGAAGGGGCTGTGGTCGGAACGACGCACATCTGGCAGCAGGCGACCGGCCCGCGGCACCGGCAATACCTTGGTCGATACATGGCGCCCCAGGCCGCGGGCCAGCGCTGGCAGCAGGGGTAGGGCCCTGAGGTTGGCGACCAGGGCCAGGAAATCGCCCCGCTCGCCATAGAGATGGCGCATCGCCGCCAGGGGATAGCGCTGCTGGCTGGAGGTGTAACCCAGCATCTCCAGACTCACCATCAAGGCCAAATCCTGGCCGCTGGCCTTGAGCTGGGCCGCCAGGGCGATGCTGCCCAGCAAGCCCAATTCCTCCTGGTCAAAGGCCACCAGCCAGACGGGCCGCCGGGGCGGCTGCCGGGCCCAGTGCTGCGCCAACTCGACCAGGGCCGCCAGGCCGGTGGCGTTGTCATCGGCGCCGGGGGAATGCAACGGCCCGTCGTAGTGGGCGCCCACCAGCAGGGGATGCCGGTGTGATTGAAGGCCCGGCAAGCGCAGAATCAAATTGCAGCCGGCCTGCGAACCAACCCCAAAGCGATGCTCTTCCAAGGGGCCAAGGGGGGCCAGCAGGGCCGCCAGCTCGGCGCGCACGGCCAACAGCGCCAGGCGATCCCAGTGGCTGTGTCGGGGGCGGGCCCAGCGCTGCAGATGGACCAGAAGGCGCTGCTGCAGGCCGGGGGCCAGGGAACGGGGGCCGCCGCTGGAGCCTGGCTCAGAAGTCATGGGCGGCGGCTGGCAAGGGACGCTTGGGGCGCGGCTGCAGAGCGGGCCCTAAGTCGGGCCTGGAAGGCCCCTAATTCCAATGAATCTGCATCGGCACCGATCCCTCCAGGCTGCGTTTCACCGGGCAGGCCTCACCGGCGCGGCGCAGCTTCTGGCGCTGCTCGTCATTGAGTGCCGCCGGCAGGGTCACCCACACCTCCAGCTCGGCGATGCGGCGCACCCCCGAGCTGGTCATGCGCTTTTCCACCTTGGCGCTGCTGCCCTCAATCGCAAAGCCGTCGCGATCGGCCGTGATGCCCATGATCGTCAGGATGCAGGTGGCCAGCGCCGCCGCCACCAGATCGGTGGGTGAGAACGCCTCGCCCCGGCCCTGGTTGTCGACGGGGGCATCGGTGTGGATCGTGATGCCGGAGGGACCATGCACCGCACTGCAGCGCAGGCCACCTTCGTAGGTGCTGGTGGAGAGGGTCATGGCGGAAGGGAAGGGGGCGGAGGGGTGCAGTGTGGCTCAGGTGCATGGCATGGCTGGAAAGTGCGCTGAGCCTTAGCGGAAAAGTCTCAGGCTGCCGGCTCGACAGTTGCGACTCGCGGTGGGATCCCTGCCGGCGCGGCTGCGCCTTGAGGGAGGGTGAGGCCCAGCGATGGCCCTGCAACCGCTGCCGCCATTAAGGTTGCGGTATGACTTCGGCCCAGCCCATGGCCCTGGCGCCCCCACCCGCAACCACCCAGCCGCCTGGACTGGAGCCGGAGCCGCTGCTGTTGCCCTGGGATTTGCGGCTGACACCCGATCAGTTCGAGCGAGTCTGCCAGGTAAATCCGGAGGCGGTGCTGGAGCTCACGGCTGAAGGCCATCTAATTGTCATGACGCCAACAGGAGGGGAAACCAGCAGCCGCAATGGCCAGCTTCTCTATCAACTTCAGGTTTTCTGCAGGCGGCA
>CANGZM010000235.1 GCA_947458155.1 Synechococcaceae cyanobacterium
ATGAAAATAGCCAATGGCACGCTCCTCACCTTCCCAAAAGCGACACATTGCTAATCAAAATAGACGGAGCCCAGAAGCTGGGATTCAGGACGTTGGGGGTGCTGCGAAGGAGAGTGCTCTCCTTGTCTCGGATGCTCCAGAGGCTGACCATCCCAGCGAAGGGGCACTCCTAAGACTCAATCGTTCGATCTGCAAGGCAATCCAACGGGGACGATTACAGGCTCTTCCATCTGCTTCCATCTGACGATGATTGACTTTCATCAAATGGCCGCAGAACAATGGTGTTGTCCCGATCGTCGCTGGCCCCCCCCACGATTAACGCCATGTTCTCCGACTTGCAATACCTTGTTCTGACCATCCCAGCCCTGCTCTTCATCCTCGGGACCCAATGGAAGGTAAACAGCACGTTTCGTCGTTTCGCGAATGTAGGCGTGCAATCCGGATATAACGGCGCCCAGGCCGCCCAGGCGGTCATGCAGAGCGCGGGGGTGCAGCGTGTGCGGATCTAGCGCCATAAAGGCTTCCTGAGCGACCACTACGACCCCCTCGCCAAGGCCCTGCGCCTTTCGCCCCACGTCTACGACGGCCAGTCCAACTTCTCGGTCGCCGTGGCGGCCCATGAGGCCGGCCATGCCATTCAAGACAAGGCGGGCTACCTGCCCCTGGTGTGGCGCTCGGCCATGGTGCCCCTATGCAATTTGGGCAACATGCCCTGGTTCGTTCCCTTCATGGCTGGTCTGTTGCTCCGCCAGCTTTCCTTTTCACCCCTCCTGATTTGGACAGGTATTGGCATGTTCGCAGCCGTGGTGGTGTTTCAGCTCATCACCTTGCCCACGGAATTCAATGCCTCCAACCGGGCGAAAGCGGTGCTGGCGAGCACGGGAATTGTGTCCACCCAGCAGGAGGCCGATGGTGTACGGAGCGTACTGGATGCAGCCGCCGTCACCTACGTGGCGGCCGCGGGGGCATCCTTGCTGCAGCTGATCGATCTTGTGCTCCGCCAACGCGATTAAGAAGCCTTTGCCTGGATACACATGCAGATGCTGTGGGCACATTTATACGTGCCCAGGCACAAGACGCCATTCGAAGTTCCCAGAACTATCCGATGGTTCCGTTGAAAAGTCCTTCATTTCGGTGTTAAAACTGATGAAACCATTCCAGCGCTTGCTGATCGCTCCGTACATGGCCATCCTGCTATCGCCGGCCCAGGCCAAGGAGCTCGACATCAACGCCATCGAGGGCTATGCAACCGGCTCACAGGAGCAGGTCACCAGCATCAATCAGTTTTCCGACGTCAGGCCTACAGACTGGTCCTATCAGGCGCTGAGCAACCTCATTGAGCGCTACGGCTGTGTTGCGGGCTATCCTAATGGCACGTTCAAGGGTGGTCAGCCACTGACCCGCTACGAGGCTGCAGTACTGCTCAATTCCTGCCTTGATCGCATCAGTGAAGTTACCGATGATCTTAAGAGGCTCCTCAAGGAATTCCAGAAGGAACTGGCAGTTCTTCGTGGACGTGTTGATGGCATCGAGGCCCGTGTTGGTGAGCTGGAGGCCACCCAGTTCTCCACAACAACCAAGCTGCGGGCGGACACACGCTGGGTGGTGGGCGGCCTGAGCTACAGCGGCAATCAGAAGAGCGACAACAACACCTATGGTCCTGACAGCAGAGGGGCATCTGTGCGGCTCAGGGATGGGCTCACGTTTAACTACGACGTCCGTCTGAACTTCGACACCAGTTTCACTGGCAAGGACCTGCTGCGCACCATGCTGCGCGCCGGCAACTTCCGTGATTCGGGCTTCGGTTCCGATCCCGTGCGCCTGAGCCTGCTGGAAGCGGGATTCGAAGAGAACATCGGCAACGCTGATGGAGGCGATGTCGTCTCCATCAACCGCCTCTACTACAAGTTCCCAATCGGCTCCAGCTTCACGGCCGTAGTGGGCCCGAGGTTCTTCTCTGATGAAGGTCTGCCCTTTGGCTATCCCAGTGCCTACAAGGCGGATCAGATTCTCCGATTCTTCCAGCATGCCGGTTCCCCCGGCGCCTACAACCGACTGCTGGGTTCCGGTGCCGGCCTGTGGTGGCGTCCCGGCAAGTCCGGCTTCGCCTTCGGCGGCACCTACGTGTCCGGCAACGCCGATGGTGGGCAGCCCAATGGCAACGGAGGAAATAGCTACACCATCAATGGGAACGGGGGGATCGGGAACTCAGCCTCCCAGCAGACGGGCATCCTGCAGCTGGGTTACCAGGGCAAGAACTGGAACCTCACTGGCGCCTATGCCTACAACAGTGCCGGCGTGCCGGTGCTGGGCACCCCCTTCAGCCAGAGCCTCCTGCCCAACATCTACAACTCCGCCACGGGCGGCGGCCACCTGAGCTCCTGGTCGATCGCCGGTTGGTGGGAGCCCCTGCAGAACGGTTGGCTGCCGTCGATCAGTGCCGGCTGGGGCTATAACACCTACAACTACACCGGCCAAGTGGCCAACAGCCTCGTCGCACCGTCTCTCATTCTGGATTCCGCGGCCAGCCAGTCCTGGTATGTGGGCCTGAACTGGAAGGACGCCTTCATCAAGGGGAACGCCCTTGGCTTCGCCATTGGCCAACCGACCTTCATCACCTCAGTAACGGGTGATTCCGCAAGTGGAGATGTGGCTGATGGCCAGTTTGCGCTGGAGGCGTTCTACAAATTCCAGCTCACCGACAACATCGCGGTCACGCCTGCAATCTTCTGGCTGTCGCGTCCCCGCGGCGCTGTCACGGATAGCGCAGCCAGCGTCCGATCGGCACTGTTGGATGCCGGCGTCAGTGATGGCGACACCTTCGGCACCTTCGGCGGCCTGGTTCAGACCACCATCAGGTTCTGATCCTCAAAATCGACGCTCTATCAAGCGGCTCAGTCACAACCTTGGGCTTCTGGATTCGCGTCCGGAGCCCTTCTCTCTGTCGATGATCACGGCGAAGAGCCCGCCATGGAGGCGTGAGCAGAGAGTTGGTGGTGGCCTGTCCACTCGAGGGGTGTGTTCGAAGAGCCGCTTCTCAACTGCCCACCTCTGCGGACTTCCGCTTCTCAAGCAGAATTCATACAACCTCCGCTTCGTGCTTAACACTCGCGCTGAACTTGAGGCCTAAAGCAGCAACCACCTTGAGGATGGTGTCAAGACTAGGGCTTCGATCTCCTGAAAGTGCCTTGTAAAGACTTTCACGGGAGAGACCAGTCTCTCGCGCAATCTGTGTCATTCCCTTGGCACGAGCAATATCCCCGAATGCCTTGGAGATGAAGGCAGCATCACCCTCCGACTCCTCAATGCAGGCCTCAAGATAGGCAGCCATCTCCTCAGGGGTTTCGAGGAACTCTGCAACTTCATAGGGGGCTGTTGTGGTCTGCGTCAATCATCCTCCTTGAAGGTGTGAGCGAGGGCAATAGCTGATTCGATATCCCGTGCTTGGGTGCTTTTGTCACCACCGGCAAGACGAATGAGCAAGAACGTTCCTTTCTGCTGGTAGTAGACCCTATAACCAGGGCCATGGTCGATCCGCAACTCCGACACGCCTGCCCCTACTGACC
>CANGZM010000236.1 GCA_947458155.1 Synechococcaceae cyanobacterium
AGGTTTTGCAGGGAGCCCAGCACCGTAAAGAGTCCCATGGGCACCGTGACCCCAATCCAGGGCAGCAGCTGGTTGCGCGCAGCCCACAGGTCGCCAAGCCGGAGCTGGGGCAGGTGCAAGCCAACGGCTGCCTGGTTGGCCTGCCAGGTGGATGCATCAATTTGGATGAGGCCGGTGGCGCCGGCCAGGGCCACCCCCACCAGCACCGCCAACAAGCCCCCTGGCAGGGGTAACCGCACGTCGCCGTAGTAGGCCAACAGCACCACCGCCAACACCGCCAGTCCCACCACCGGCACTGCATAGGTGCGCAGCAAGAAGCCGAGGCTGATGTATCCCAGGGCGATGCCCGCCAGGGTGGAGAGCAGGGCGGCGCGCGGCAACCAACGGCGCAGGGGGCCCACCACAAACGATCCCCCCGCCTCAATCAAGCCCGAGGCCAGGCAAGCCATCAGGCCGGCCTGCCAGGAGAGACGCACCGCCTCGGCTTCCGTCAACCCCTGGCCCAAGGCCGCCAACTTGACAGGCAGCATCACCAGAAACACGAAGGCAAACAGGCTCACCGTGTTGATGCCAAAGGGCAGGGCCGTTCTGTCGCTATTGCCATCCTGGAGGGCCAGGCGTCGGGCCTGAAGGGCATAGGCCAGGTTGCCGGCCAGCATCGATATCCCCGTAGCCGGCAGGATGACGCCAAAGATCAAGCTGTCTGGATAGCCCAGGACCGCCCTGCATAAAGAGACGATCAGCAGCAGCTGGATCAGGTTGTCAAGTCCCAGTCCCAGGAAGCCATCCAGGTCGCCCGGCACCCACCAGCGGGGGCGGGTGCTGGCTATGGAGGGGTAGTCGGCCATGACCCGGCGTGCTGGAGAGTTGGCGGCCAAAGTAAGCGCTGTCAGCTGGCCTTTTCAGTGGCCGCTGCGTCCATAGAGCGGCAAGCTGGAGGGGGCCAACACCTCTGCCGCGATCGCCAACCTGAATGCGACGCTGGCGCTCAAGCGGACGCCACCCGATCCGGAAGCAGCACGCCATTGAGGTGGTCGCACTCGTGTTGAACGATCCGCGCTTCAAACCCCTCCACCTCCCTGTCGATCCGTTGACCGCAAGCTGAGAGGGCAATCAAATGCACCCTGGAGGCCCGCAGCACCGGCAGCCGCATCCCCGCCACACTCAGACAGCCTTCCAATGCCTCGGTTTGGTCGCTGCCCACCGGGGACCATTGCGGATTGATCAGGATGGTCTCGGGGATGGGGGGAGCATCTGGGTAGCGAGGGTTGCGGGTAATGCCAAAAATCACCACCCGCAGGGGCACGGCGATCTGGGGAGCCGCCAGGCCGGCGCCAGCACGGGCAGCCATCGTGTCCCGCAGGTCGTCGATCAGGGCAGCGAGTTGGGCAGTGCCCAGCACTTCAGACGCCACGGCTGCGCTGGTCTGGCGCAAGCGGGGATCGCCGAGTTGCAGGACGGGGCGAACAGCCATTTAAAAATTTTAGTGGAGATATGCGGTGATTCCTGCCAGGGCGGTTTTACGCCTGAGCGCCATCGGGACTGGCGATAGGGTTCGTGGGCCCGTGGCCCCTCCATGATCCTCCCCCTTGCTTTTCTAGATGGTGGTTTGGACATGGCAACCATCCAGGACGTGCTCGGGCGCTCGGGCTATCTGGTGATTTTCGCAGCCATGTTGCTGGAAAACGCCGGCCTGCCCTTGCCGGGGGAAACGGTGACCCTGCTGGGCGGTTATGCGGCCGGCAGTGGCCAGTTGAATATTTTGGGGGTAATGGGAGCGGCCGCCGGCGGGGCGGTGTTAGGGGACAACATTGGCTACTGGGTGGGCAGGCGCTTGGGCTGGGGTTTGATCTTGAAGGTGGGCCGCTGGCTCGGCCAATCCCCTGCCCAGCTGGAGAAACTGCGCGACCAGTTCCTGCGCCACGCCGGCAAATCCGTACTGCTTGGTCGCTTCGTTGCGGTGCTGCGGGTGGTAGCCGGCCCGATGGCTGGGGCCGTCGGCATGCCCTATCCCAAGTTTTTGCTCTGCAACGTTGTCGGGGCCACGCTCTGGGCCACCACCATGGTCAGCCTGGCCTGGCTGGGGGGCCGCTGGATTCCCGTCGAACGGATGGTCAAGGGGGTCGTCGAATTTGGCTTGGGCGCCCTGGTGCTGGTGGCCCTGATCGTGCTGGTGCCCCGGCTGCTGAGTCGCTTAGAACAACGGCAGCTCGCGGGCGAGCCACCAACGCCTGAATCATGAGGGCTACTGGCGCCGATAGGCCGCGCAGGATGATGCGATCGTCGCTCTCGGTCTGAACTGATGCCCCAGCGCTATTTGCGCTACCTCATCTTCCCGCTCATCTGCTGTGCGGCAGGTCTGGCGATCGTGATGGGCTGGCTGGGTGCCAGCGCCGCCTGGGTCACCCTGGTGTTGCTGGTGCTGGAGATCTCGCTTTCCTTTGACAACGCGGTGGTCAATGCCCGTGTATTGGATAAGTTGACTCCGGCCCAGCAGCGCTTTTTCCTCACTTGGGGTCTGGTCATTCCCGTTTTTGGTGTGCGGTTGCTCGGTCCCCTGCTGATGGTGGCCCTGGCGGGCGGCGTTGGCCTGGGCCAGGCCTTTGATGCCGCCATCCACCACCCTGACCGCTACCGCGAACTGCTGGAACTGGCCGAGCCGCGCATCCTGGCCTTCGGCGGCATGTTTTTGCTGATGGTCTTTTTGCGCTACTTCATAAATGAGGCCAAGACCCTGCATTGGTTTGGCCCCTTGGAGCGGCGCCTCAGCGCCGCCGGTCGCATTGAGGCCCTTGAAATTGCCCTCGCCCTAATTGTGCTGCTGCTGCTGGTGGCCAGCCTGCCTTCAACCCTGCGGGGTGACGTGATGGTAGCCGGCGTGATTGGCCTGGTGCTGCAGTTACTCAGCACTTCCCTGGCAGATGCCTTTGGCGATGAGGAGCAGGCCGGTGCCCGGCTGGCGGCCGGGGGGGGATTGATGAGCCTGATTTACCTCGAGCTGCTTGATGCCTCCTTCAGCCTTGATGGCACCATCGGTGCCTTTGCAATCACCAGCAACCTGGCCTTGATCATGGTGGGCCTGGGGCTCGGTGCCCTTTTCATCCGTTCCCTCACCTTGATGCTGAGCCGGGAAAAGGCCCTGGACCAATTGGTGTATCTGGAGCATGGCGCCCACTACGCCATCGGTGCTCTCGGTCTGTTGATGCTGGCCAGCATCTGGCTTGGCCATCAAGGGGTACACCTGCCCGAGTGGGTCACGGGCCTGATCGGAGTGGTGCTGTTGGCCCTGTCACTGGCCGATTCCCTGCGCCAGCGCCGTCGCCGTAACCCTGCGCAAAACTAAAGTCTCATCTCCATTGAGTCTCCTCAAGGGCGAGCAGATTCAGAGGTAGAACCCGACCGTCGTCACGACCCGGGTTCCCTGGGCCCGCAGGGCACTGCGCAGCAGGATCGTTGATTGATTGTGGAGCAGGTTCTCCCAGCGGTGCCTGGTCACAAAGACCGGCAGCACCACCACACAGAAGCGGTTGCGGTCCTTGCGGTGTTCCACCTCAAAGTC
>CANGZM010000237.1 GCA_947458155.1 Synechococcaceae cyanobacterium
ATAGGCCTCCATGCCGTGTTTGCTGAGATCCAGACCACCCAACTCTTTATCCTCTCCAACCCGCAGGCCACCACCGCTGGCACCGACCACGCTCCAGATCGGCCAGGATGCCGTTGATGGTGAAGAACGGGTTGCTGAGCCCATCAGCTGAGGCGGCGAATCGGCTTCCCCTGCCTACGATTACCCCCAGCCGCCAGCTCAGCAATAAGCCCAATTAGGCCTATGGACCTTCACGCCGACCTCCACCAGCGCGTTGCGCTGGACACCAACGCACTGCCCTGGACGCCTTCGCCAATGGTGGGGGTGGAGCGGCGGATGCTGGATCGCCGCGGCGCTGAGGTGGCCCGCGCCACCTCGATCGTGCGTTATGGCCCGGCGAGTCGCTTCGAGCGGCACAGCCATGGCGGCGGCGAAGAGATTCTGGTGCTGGAGGGCACCTTCTGCGACGAGCACGGCGACTACGGGGCCGGTACTTACATGCGCCATCCGGTAGGCACAAGCCATGCCCCCTTCAGTGATGCGGGCTGCACGCTTCTGGTGAAGCTGCTGCAGATGCATCCGGACGATCAGCGGCGCCTGGTGATCGACACCGCCAACGGCACCTGGCTGCCCGGTTTGTTGCAGGGACTAAAGGTGATGCCGCTGCATGGCTTCGGATCCGAGCACGTGGCGCTGGTGCGCTGGGCACCGGGTACACGCTTCCAGCTCCACGCCCACCGCGGCGGTGAGGAAATCCTGGTGCTAGAGGGGTGTTTGAAGACGAGTTCGGCGGCTATCCAGCCCGTAGCTGGCTGCGCAATCCCCCCGGCAGCGTGCACCGGCCCTGGAGCGCGGCGGGCTGCACGATCTGGGTCAAGACCGGCCACCTGCCGACCACCCTTGCTGCCGATGGCTCAGGGGCTGGCGCTGCGGTTAGTTCAGAACCCTGATCCCGGGGTCTGCAGAAAGGCCAACTCCGCGGCGCTCGATTGCCGCCCCAAGGCGGCATTGCGGTGGGGAAAGCGGCCAAAGCGGGCGATCACGTCCCGATGCCTGCGCACGAAGTCGGCAGTTCGCTCGTCAACGAACTGGCTGAACAGCGGCAGGGACGCCTCCTGCACCGCCAACTCCTCGCTATGAATCAGCGGCATCAGCCAGAACTGCCGCCGCGCCTGGTCGGGCTCCGCCTTCACCCAGCCCAGCTGCACCGCCCGCAGGCTCAGCGCCAGGGCCTGGGGATCGCCATCGAAAGCCTTGGCAATGTCGCGCCAGAGCTGGCGGAGGAACTGATCGAGCAGCAACACAGCGCCAGGGCCCCTGCGGCGTTTCGCCCCAGGGGCCCAGCTCGCCGGCGATCGCCTGGCGGGTGAGGCCTAGGAAGCATTGTCCAAGCAGCGCGTCAAAATCCGGATCCTTGCTGACCCACTGGCTGGGGGTGGTGTAATTGAACCAGAAGTATAGAACTTCGCTGGCGTGGTTCGTGTGGTCTGGCATCGGTGCTGCGCTTGCACATTGGCCACATTATCCTCAACAAATCTATCCTTGTAGATGCGGGTATTGGTTTTTATAGTGGTGTAGAAGCGGGGACAGTCCTTGTTTAGCACGGTCTGATTCTCTTCTTACCTCTAATAAAGTAGGAGCAGGTGCTTGATCAAGTCAGACCCAACTCCTCCCGACATAAGTCAAGGCTTTCTTCCGCTTCAGCAACACTGTTCTCATCAACGCGGCCAAAGATGTCGCCGTGGCTCATCTCTGCAACAGCTTGCTTGAACCAATGCTCCGCTGCATTCAATTGGCCGAGCTGTTTGGCGCAGTTGCCGAGCTCATAGAGACTTTTCCCCAGGTGATGATGGTCTACCTTCTCATGCACATTTCCAAGGCGGATTTCATTTGTTGCCTGTTCAAACCATTTGCTTGCTTGTGCCCAATCCCTTTTTTGGTAGAAACAATTACCGATCTGGTGCAGGCTTGTCCCAATCTCTCGGTGGTTTACTCGTCCATCCAGGTCGCCAAGTCTCTTTTCAGCAATCGCTTTCTCATAGAAGCTGATAGCTTCATCCCAATTCTCCTGCAAAAACGAACAGCTTCCAATCTCATGTAGGCTCATCCCAAGACCTAGATGGTCTATATTATCATAGGATTTGCCTTGATAAGCTTCCGTTAATGCTTTTTTAAGCCACCCGACCGCTTGATCAAACTCCCCTTGTTCCAGGGCACATTTCCCCAGCGCATGAAGGCTCGTCCCAAGACTCTCATGGTCCACTCGTCTATTCAGATCGCCCTGGCGCTTTTCTTCTACCGCCTGCTCAAGCCAATTCACTGCAATTAAATACTTTTCCTGCTGCATAAGGCAGAGGCCGATCCCATGCAGGCTGGCTCCAATGCTCTGGTGATTTACTGCTTCTTGCAAATCGCCCTGGCGCTTCGCCGCCACCGCCTGCTCGTACAACCCAGCTGCCGCTTGCCATTCCCCCTGCTGGTAGGCGCATTGGCCGATCTCATGCAGGTTGTCGCCCAGGGCCAGGTGGTCGATCTTCGCTCCGCGGCGGATCAGGGCCGCAGCGGCCTCAAACCAACGGCTCGCCTCCGCAAACTGCCCCAATACGCAGAGCGCTTCTCCCAGGTGGTGGCAAATGTCCGCGTTCAGGCTGACGTAGTGCTGCCGCCAGAAGGCCCAGCTCAGCTGGTGGCACTGCAAAGCGGATTGGGCTTCACCATCGGCTGGTGCCTCCTCCAGGCGCTCGGCTGCTTTCCCCATGGCCGCCGCCACCACTGGCGCCAGATCCTCCGTGCCGATTCCCGCCAGCCGCTGCGGCGGTTGGCGATCGACAAAGCGCACCAGCAGCGAGTGCATCGTCAGCCGCCCTTCCCCCTGCAGCAGGTAAAGGTCGAGGCAGCCATCCACCGCGTTACGCACCACCGCTACTCCTTGGAAGCACACCGCCAACGCCGCCACCAGTTCAGCTTCCACCAGGGCATTGGGATTGAACCAGCGGCCAGCCGCCTGCAGCAACAGCCTTGCGGCAGGCTCCAGGGACTCCCAGGCGAGCGAGAAGCTATCCATCCCCTCCTCGCTCAGCTGCACCAGCTCGCCTTCGCTCAGCCGGCCGAGGCGGGCCCGGCGGGCCAAGGTGCGGGCGGTGGGAAGCAGGTGCACGGGCAAGCCGCCGAGCTCCTTGATCACCTTTTCCCCCAGCTGGCGAGCTAGAGCCTCGCCTCCGACCTTCTCGATCACTGCCAGCGCTGTGGGGGGATTCAGCCGCTGCAGGCCCTCGGGCCGCCATACCTCCACCAGCGGCGGGCCCCAGTCCCGGGAGGTGGAGCTGAGCATCACATGGGCCTGGCCAGCGGGGGGGAGGAAGGGCTGCACCTGCTCCTGGCCTGTGGCGTTGTCGAATAGGAGCAGTACTGGCTCCTTCGCCAGTTGCTGGAGCACCTCCGTCGCCTGCTCCTCTAGGGGGCCCTCCAGCCACGCCATTTGCCAACACTGACGGCCGAGGTTGGCGAGCTCCTGCGCCAGGTTCAAGCGGCAATCGATCCAGTAGCGGCCGGCGGGATAGCGGGCTTCATGGCGC
>CANGZM010000238.1 GCA_947458155.1 Synechococcaceae cyanobacterium
AACCCCCTTGGCCTTCGCTGGGCCGAGGGGGTTTTTGGTGTTGGCGGGCTGCCGCCGAGAGTTGCTTGGTTCTGCCGGGAGTTGGCGGTTTTGTCGGAAGTTGGGGGCCTTGCCCGATTTGCTGGTGGTGCGAGTTAAAGCTCAAAAGTGGGATCGATACGTCCCATGGCGGCGGCCGCTTTTTGGCATAGCTCGGCGTGGTTGGGGCCATGGCTGGCCACCAGGCAACCGGCTTGCAGGCCGTCGCCGTTGTTGTAGGAGAGGCCCTGGCCATCGGCGTGGCTGAAGGCACCGCCGGCGGCCCGCAGCACCGCTTCAGGGGCGGCCATGTCCCAATCCTTGGGGGCCGAGCTGCCGGAAAGGGAGATGTATAGATCGCTCTCGCCCCGCAGGATCGTGGCCACCTTGCCGCCGACGCTGCCCATCACCCGGGTTTCCCCCAGTTCGAGGGCCGCCAGCAGCTGCTCCAAACGGCTGTCGCGATGGCTGCGGCTGGCCACCAGCACCAGCTCGCCAGTGCAGCGGCGAGCGCTGAGCTGGGGGGCGAAGCGATCGCCGCTGCGGTTCTCGCGCCAGGCGCTACCCGCAGCTGGCTGGGCCGGGGCGTTATCTCCGGCCGCGCTGCTGGCCTGGGGCAACAGACCAAACCAAAGCTCTTCGCTTTCGGGCAGCAGCACCACCCCCAGCACGGGTGTGCCCCGCTGCACCAGGGCCAGATGCACCGCGTATTCGCCCGTGCCCAGCAGGAAATCCTTGGTGCCATCGAGGGGATCCAGCAGCCACAGCCACTCAGCGGGCAATGGCAATCCCAGCTGCAGAGCCTCAGCGGCGGTTTCCTCACTCAGCAGGGTCCAGGGGGCATCGGGAAAGGACGCCTCCAGGCCCTGCAGCAACCATTGATTCACGGCCAGATCGGCGGCGGTGACAGGACCGCTGCCGCCGTCGGCTACCGTCAGCGCGGCCGCAAAGCCATGGGGGGGCTGCTCGCCCCGGGCGTAGGCCCGCAGGATGTCGGCCGCCCCCCAGCAGAGGGGTCGCAGCTGGGCCAGCAGCGCCTCCTGGTCGATGCCACCGGGCAGGGACAGGGCCGTTGGCATCATGGAGAAGCAAACAAGCATTTTGCCGATCCGGCTTGCCGATGGCTGTGCCCGAACCCACCGGCGGCGTGCTGTATCTGGTGGGCACCCCGATCGGCAACCTGGAGGACCTCTCGCCCCGCGCCCGCCGGGTGCTGGGGGCGGTGGACCTGGTGGCCTGTGAGGACACGCGCCGCAGCGGTTTGTTGCTGCATGGACTGGGACTGCGCAACCGGTTGCTGAGTTTTCACGAGCACAACCGCCTGGCCCGCCAGCCCCAGCTGCTGCAGGCCCTGGCGGCGGGCCAGAGCATCGCCTTGATCAGCGATGCCGGCCTGCCCGGGGTGGCCGACCCCGGTGAGGAGCTGGTGGCTGCCGCCCGCCAGGCGGGCCACGACGTCGTTTGCGTGCCCGGACCTTGCGCCCTGACCACGGCCCTGGTCAGCAGCGGCCTGCCCAGCGGCCGTTTCTGTTTTGAGGGCTTTCTGCCGCCCCGCAGCGCCCCCCGCCGCCAGCGGCTGCAGGCCCTCGCCGCTGAGCAGCGCACCATGGTGCTGTACGAGGCCCCCCACCGGCTGGTGGCTTTGTTGGAGGATCTGCTGGGGGTGTTGGGCGACCGGCCCCTGATGGTGGCCAGGGAGTTGACCAAACGCCATGAGCAACAGGTGGGGCCCACGGTGGCGGCGGCCCTGGCCCATTTCTTGGCTACCCCACCCCTGGGCGAATGCACCCTGGTGCTGGGCGGAGCATCGCCGCTGGTGAGTCCAGAGCCCTGGGATGGGACCCTGTTGCGGGCTGAGCTGGAGCAGCTGGTGGCCGCCGGCCATAGCGCCAAGGAGGCCAGTCGCCTGCTGGCGCAACGCACGGGCCATCCGCGCCGGGATCTCTATGCCCTGCTGCACCAGGCGGCCGAAGCGGCTGAAGCGGTCGGTGAGGCCGGTGAGGGTACGGGGTAGGGGGGTATGGGCAGCTAGGTCCGGGCGATCGGTTTGTTCGGTGTACACGGTGCAAACAAGATCAAACTTGTCTTCGGCCAGGGCCGCCAGCGGCTTACTGGCGGGGGACCATCGCCAACAACATCCAGGCCGGGGCCATCCCAGACGCTACAGGTAGTGTCCGGATGTGCTTCGGCTCTGGGGCAACCCGATGGGGATGCAGGCCTGTGGGTGCAGCCAGGGGCACCCCGATGACGGCAGAGTGGCAAGCGTGTGTCAACGGTCGCTTTGATGCTGCTGCGCTTGCGGTTACTGATCTCCTCGGCGGTGGGCGCCTCGATGTTGTTGTTGGTGTTGTGCCTGGGGGCCCAAAACCTCAACGACCGGCCCTCATTGCAGCTGGGCTTTGGCCGTACGGCACCCCTGCCCAGTGGCTTTCTGGTGGGGGTGGCCCTGGCCCTGGGGGTGTTGAGTGGCGGCAGTGCCGTGGCCCTGCTGCAGGGCGGCCCGGGGGATCGGGAGGACTGATGGGGGTGGGCTGCAGCAGGCCCAAGGGTTGGCGTTGCGCCAGTCAGGTCCCTGGCAGGGCGTAAAGAGCGCCTTCAATGACTAGTCGCGTGATGCCCTGGGCCATCAGGTAGGGGGCTGTGCGTTCGAGCAGGGAGGGATCGGGCAGGGGGATGACCCGCTGGGTGCGACCGCATTGGCGTTTGGCCTGGCGCGGGTTTACGAAGACCACCAGGGCCTGGCGGTCGAGTTCGTCTGCCGCGAGGCGCCCCAGCTCGGGCAGCTCCCGCAGGGGGCGGGCCTGCAACTCCACGGTTTTGTCGACCAGCAGAAAGGCACTGCTGGGCAGGACGGCGGCGCTGAATGGCACGGCCTCGTGGATGGCCAGGTCATCGATGATGGGGCCCACCGGGATGGCGACGAAGGTTTCGCCCTGGGCAAAACAGATTTCTTCGCCAGGGTCGTCGCTGAGATCGTCTTCGCCATCCTCATCATCGTCAGCACCGAAATCATCGGCGTCATCAATGGCCAGCTCGCCTGGGCCCGCCGCTGCTGGGGCAAGCTCCGTTTCCAGCCCAACTTGTCCGGAGAGATTCGCCGGAGCTTGGTCCGTGTCAGAGAGGGGTGTGGCTGGGGTGCTGGGTGTGGCGGCGCCGGAGCGGCGGCGGCGGCCCAGGATGGGCCTGGGGACTTCTGGGTCCACCGCAGGGTCGGCAACGGCCTCAGCGGGCTCTTCGAGCCCATACGAACTCACAGTGGTAGCCAGCTCAAGCCGTTCCTCAGGCTCGCTCGGCATCAAGGCAGCAGCAGCGCCAACGGCATCGCCATCGCCAATGGCAATGCCATCGCCAATCTCATTGGCATCGCCTGTCTCAGTGGCATCGCCGCAGTCAACGGGGCCCTCGGACGCGGGGATGGCCTCTGGACTGGCTCCATCCTCATCTTCTTCTTCCATCTCCAATGGCAACTCCCCGACCAGGCCGCCATCGCCTCGTGAAGAGCCACTCCGCTGGGCCTTGAGCTG
>CANGZM010000239.1 GCA_947458155.1 Synechococcaceae cyanobacterium
CTGCGGGCCAGCCTGGAGGGCAACGCAAAGCAGCTCAGCGTTCTGCCCGAATCATCCCAGGAGATGGCTGATGGGCAAGATCGCTGAGGCGCTGCGGGCCAACCTGCGGGAGCTGGCCCAGGCGGATGCGCGCATGCTGCGGGAGCTGGATGGGGCGCTGCCGTTGATGGCTCAGACGGAGCCGATGGTGGCAGGAGAACTGGCGGAGGGGCTCGACAGGCTCGGGGTGAAGGAGCTGAAGTCCCTTTGCAAAGAGCGAGGCATCAAGGGCTACACCGGCCTCAACAAGGCAGCCCTGATCCAGCGCCTCCGGGGGGGCGAGGCCCCACTGGCTGCGAAGGCAGCAGCCAAGGCCGTGGTCATCCCCTCTGGCCTGGCCGCCATCGAAGCCCGGCTGGATCGCATGGAAGCGCTGCTGCAGCGGATCGCTGAACGGGTGGGCGTGAGCGACGCGGGCACCGAAGCCCATGGCCGCAGTGCCGAAGCAGAGCATCGGGCCATCCTGGCGGCGGCGTTGATGAGCCCTCCACGGCGCAATCTGGCGGAACTGCTGGGTTCCATGCCCGAGGTGGGGCTGGATGCTGATTTCGAGAGGTAGCCCTGCTGAATCCCTATGGGCTCTGACCCCAAGGATCACCCTACCCTGAAGAGATGGCGATCCCAGCCCCCACAATCGATGCCGACCTGGAGGCGGTGAAGGCTGCCCTGGCCGGGGTTCAACCCAGGCCAGGGCGGTTGCTGCTGTTTGGCACCCGAGCGCGAGGGGATGCGCGGCCCGATTCCGACCTCGATCTGCTGGTGGTGATGCCCCGGGCCACGCTCACCCCACAGGAACGGCAACAGGCGTTGCGTTCGCTTCAGGCGGCGCTGCGGCCCCTGAGTTTGTCGGTGGGCGTCGATCTGGGGTGAAATGAAAAGAGGATGCCCAGCGACTGACGGGCTCCCGCTGGCATGTGGTGGCGCGGGCCCTGCGCGAGGGGAAGGAGCTTGATGTCGCCGGCTGAGAATGCGCTGCTGCTGGAGCCGCGAAAGGTCTTCAACGCAGATGTACGGCAGCGGCTGAGCCAAATCTACCGGCTGAGCACTGTGGTGGTTCTCGGGTCCGAGAACCACGGCTAAATTTGGGACTCATACCAGCACCTTGCCTGCAGGACCAAGCGACTTGGCCTACCCAGGGGAAAGATCGGGCTTGGTTCGCAGAGAGCAAAGGCCTGGAATCTGTGGTTCTCGAAACCGTTCAATAAACAGTTGGGCCGCCCCGGATCGCGCTCCATGACTCTCTGCGTTCTTCTTGTATCTCGACTCGCGCGGAGCCCGTCCTCCTTTGCAGTTCCCTCCGGAGATAACGCCACCTTGCTCGACCCAAGTGTGCCGCTTGCAGCCCCCACCAATGTCATGTTTGGATGAGCTACCTCAAGTAGGGTATGTCGCTGATGAAGACCTTGCCAAGGCTAGTTGCACTCATTGACGCCGGTGACGCCGAAACCTATAGCGTTGAACTCCGAAGGGCGCTCCAAGAGGGTCTCGCTGATAGTCTGATTCATCGGCTTGACGACCGACTCCTTTCTCTGCTCAACGACCAGCCGGTTTACGTCGAGACGCTTGTGTCCATACATATTCAAGAGTTCGCAGGACGCGGATTGACGGAGGCCGAAGGGTACGCGTGGTGCACAAAGGCGCGTGCGTGTGCGCTTCTTGAGGACGCACCGGGGTTCGTTTCCGCGGTCGCGAGCGCAGCGGACATTGTCGAGAGATTGAAGCTCCTACCCCTTGCAGTGACGCTGGAGCACGCGGCGATGTATTCGGCCTCACCACAACTGATGGTGCGCGACGCCGTGCTTCCCATTAGGGCGAGGCTTGTGCGCATTTTTGTCGAGCTGAGGCGGCCGAGGAAAGCTGCGAAGCTTCTCTGTACCGCCGCGTTTCATTTCTGTGCCGTCGGCGCATTCCAGCCAGCTTATCGTGCACTCGATGATGCCCGCCGGATCGCCGAGGATGTGCCCCTAAAGCGCGGGATGGCCACAGTGATCGAAGCTCACGCGTACGTGGGTACGGCTCAGGGAGATCACGAGTACGCCGCTGAGAACTTCAAGCGAGCAATCGCATACAGGAGAAATACGGGGCTCAAGGTACCGCTTCGTATTTACTTGAACCTAGCAACCTGCTACATGAGGCTTGGCGACCATGCAGCTGCTGAGTTGGGATTTGAGCAGCTCCTTGACGCTGGCTTGTCGGGCAAGGAGCGTCTTGTGGCGAGGATGAACAGGTCCGCCTGTCTTCGCGAGCTCGGCCGGCACAAGGAAGCGCAGAACGCGTTGGCGCCGGTGCTCTCCAAAAGGAAGCGACTGGACGATGAATTCTTGCATGAAGTGCTCATGATTCAAGCCAAGAATCTCGTGGCAATGGATGATTTTGATATCGCGGGGCGAGTCATTCGAGAGGCGCTGGATCTTCAGTGGGGTTCAATTGACTCGGTTGGGAGACTCCATTTTCGTAGGGGCCTTCGATCCAAGCTTGTGCGTCGTCTCGTCGCCATCATACTGAAGTTTCCCGTCGAAGGCCCACTTGCCAATATAATAGCCATTGTAGCATACGTAAAGTCCACTGCGATTGGTGACTGGCTGTCGCTGTTGGACTTCGAATCTGCTTTTCAGGAATCCAAAGATGTTGACGAGGCTGCGAAAGAGCAGCTGGCTTTGGCAATCAGAAGAGTAGCCGCTCAAGGTGCGCCCGTGCGTTATGGATTTTATGAGAAATATGACGATCCGTTCGAAGTGCCGTTAAGCATTCCCGGGCCTGATGGGCAAGAAATGGACATGCGCGCGGCCTTTGGCGGAGATTGGGACGACTTGAACGAGGCCATCGAGGCGGCGAAGAGAGCGGGTGCCAAGGGAGATCCATATGACAGCGCTTCATTACCGGCGCTTATCAGTGTGCTCAATGAGAGCCTGGCTGCCCCTCGCGCGATCGTCATGTTTATGCATCTCGAAGGCGTCACCGCCATTGTGACGATGGTGGGTAGCACTTATCTGCGGCACAATGTAGAGAGCGATGTCTTTGTCGCGTTCCTCTCGGCTCTTCGCGCGCACGGACTGAAGTCAAACTTAGCATCGGTTAACCGTCGGTTGGCGGCAGCGACGAAGGCGCTGGATGGTTGGGCCGATGCGATTGCGCCATTGTTGCTAGTGCATGATATTGCAGAGGTCTTAGTATTGCCCGGCCCACTCACTGAAATGTATCCGGTAGTGCCGGCCTTCATGCGCCGAGAGAGTTTGCGTACCAGAATGGCCGGTGGACAGCTTTCCGTTCGCGTTTGTCCCGTTCTCTATAAGCAAAGAGTTGGGAAGACGACGGGCGAAATGATCGGAATAATGGACTCCTCGGACTCGCTGAAGCTTCCGGCAAGCGAACTACGGAACATTACCGCCGCTTTTAAGCCCCAGGCGTACCAGCGGATCGATCTGGCGGCTACTGAGAACTTTTCATGGGACGCGCTTGGGTCCGCTGGCTATGTTCACATCGCCTCTCATGGTAAC
>CANGZM010000240.1 GCA_947458155.1 Synechococcaceae cyanobacterium
CAGACAGCCGAACCGACTGCGGGACCCATAGAACAACCCCCGCTCCCAGCGTGTGGCAAACCGCGATCCGTGGCGCTGCCGATAGCGAAAGGGAGTGAGCAGTAGGCGATGGCGTACCGCGCACTCTTCGGCGCTGGGAAGCTCTGGCTTGCTGGCCTCCAGAAAGTCCTCCAGCCAGGCCTGCTCATCCAGGTTGTCCGTCGTCCGGCGGGTGGCCTGAGCGCCCTGTTGTTCCACCAGCCGCAGCACTACCCCATCCAGCTGGGCGAGAGCCTTGAGATCCACAGGGGTTCGCTGGCTCACGGCCGGCCACGCATGGCATCGAGGTATTGCACCAGCTCCACCAGCTGTTCTGGATCCTGCAACTGCTGCCGCGGCAGGCCTCCCGTGTGGCGGTTGGCTGTATTGATCCAGTGCCGCATCAATTCGGTGTCGTCGCCCACCAGGGCCGAGAGGCTGCGATGCAAGCGCAGCACCAGGGCAATCATCCGCTGGGTGTGCAGGTCGATGCGACTCTGCGCCCGTGCCTGCTCGAAAAAGGTGCGACTCTTGCCGATCGCCTGGGCCGTCTCCTGGGCCGACAGCCCCAGTTCCTCCCCAGCACGCTGCAGCGCCTTGCGCAGCACCAGGTTCCCGTTGACCCCGCTGGCCGCCGCACTCGTGAGCTCCTGTACCCCCATGACCCTCACACCATCTCTGCATATCATGCCTCAAAAGCGGCAGCAAAGGCAATGCAGCCTCAACTGAGGCACTCGTTGTCTGGGTGGAATGCATGGTTCAGAACCATTGGCGGCACTGGGATCCCGCCTAGCGTGAAGCAGCGGATCTGCCCACGCCTTCCTCCTCACCACGCCGGGCTTTAGGGGGCTGATCGATCGCTTTTTGTCCGACCGCGAGCGGCTGCTCGCCGAACCAGCCATGGACCAATAACTGGACTAAACACCCTTCCCGTCTGGAGCCCTCCATGCGCACGGTCAACGTTCAAGAGGCCAAGACCCACTTCTCCAGGCTGATCGACGCCGCCCATGCCGGCGAAACGATCCTGGTGGCCAAGGACGGCAAACCCTGGGCACGGCTGGTGCCGTTGGAAAACGGCTCGACGCCACAAGCGACCCGTTGTTCTCCTGATGGCCCAATCCCTCCTCCTCGACACCCCCTCCGGCTGGGAGCTCGCCACTAAAGTTCGCCTGGGCAAACTCCCCGGCGCCGAAGGGCTGCTTCAGGATCTGCCCTCCCTGTTGCACCAACAGGGTTTCCAGCCGCTGGCAGTGCAGTTGCACCTTGGCGTCCATGCCGGTGGCTACCGGCAGGCCCACCGGGATCCTTTCGATCGGCTGCTGGCGGCTCAGGCTGAGTTGGAGGGCCTGCACTTGGTGAGCCTCGACCCTGCGCTGGCCACCTTCCCCTGCCGCCTGCTCTGGTGAAGGATCCTTAGCCATTCCTGGTGAGGTCATTGATGCCGCCTCCACCGCCGCCTGGGCGAGGATCCACGGCCCCCCGGGATTTGCTGCCGATGGAGTTCCTTGATGGGCCCTGGGGCTGAGCGGTTGTCCCATCGGGCCAGATGAGCGGAGCCGCCTGAAGGGAAAGGCCAATCCATAGCGAAAAAAGAGAGCGATGATTCCCCCTGGCATTAGCTAAGCGGGAGTGATAGGTTGCGCTTACTGAATTCAGGAGAGACTGATCACTCCCCCATCCCTGATGAACGCCAAGGAGCTCCGTCTCAATCAGCTGGATGCGGTTCTTCTGGGCGCCTCCAGCCACCCCCTGCCGCCACGACCGCCGGTGGGTTGGCTGCGGGCCATCCGCGAAACCCTGGGCATGACTTCTGCCGCGCTGGGCCAGCGCCTGGGAATCACGGCGTCGGGGGTGCGCAAGTTGGAGCAGGCCGAGGCGGCGGACGCCATCACGCTCGCCACCCTGCGGCGGGTGGCCGAAGCCCTCGATTGCGAATTGCACTATGCCCTGGTGCCCAGACAGCCCCTGCGCCAGATGCGGCGGCAGCAAGCCTTGCGGCTGGCCCAGCAGTGGCAAGAACGCGCCGGCCGCACCATGGCGCTAGAGGCCCAGCCGGTTGATGCGCCCTCGACCGGGCAGAAGGAACGCCTCGAAGCCATGGCTCAGGAGATCCTGCGCAGCAGCGGCACCCGGCTGTGGGATTGAACGACGGCCTGCCGGACGGGGCGACGCCCCTCGATGGCGAGGAGCTAGAGGGGCTGCTGCCAACCCATCTGGTTAACCGCGGCCATCTCAATGAATGGGAGCAGCAGAACATCGAAGCCGCCCTGCTTTGGCTGTCCCGCCAGCGGCGTCCTCGTCCGCTGGAGGAGGCCTGGCTGCGGCGCCTGCACCGCGAGATGTTTGGCCAGAGCTGGCGTTGGGCGGGTCAGTACCGCATCAGTGACAAAAGCATCGGTGCCGACTGGCGGCAGATCCGCCTGCAGGTGCCGGCCCTGCTGGCCGATATCGCCTACCAGCTGGACCACAGGGTGGAGCCGCGGGATCATGTCGCGATCCGGTTCCATCACCGGCTGGTCTCGATTCACCCGTTCCCGAACGGCAACGGCCGTCACGCGCGCCTGATCGCGGATGTGTTGATTGAGCAGCTGGGGGCACCGCGTTTTTCCTGGGGAGGCAGCAGCAACCTGGTGGAGACCTCAACCCTGCGGCAGCGCTACATCGCCGCTCTCCAGCAGGCCGATCGGGGCGACATCAGCGCTTTGCTGGCCTTTGCTCGTGCAGGCTGAGCATTTTGACGGGGTCAGTGCCCCAAGGCCACGTTGTAGTCCAGTACCAGGCTGATCACTCGCCCCAGGCAATATTTTCCGCCGGCCTGATCCACCACCAGCAGCAGCGCCCCGCCGCCGCGGAGCTGGTATCGCCGAGATTGTGGTCCCAGAGCCCGTATCTCCTTGCATCCCCTTGGAGGTGGGAACAAGCCAAAAACATTCAACAACGGAGAGGGTGTCCGTGTGCAGCGGACCGGATCGACTGCTATAGGACGGCTTGGGACGATGGGTGCCCCCGTCTGTACCGTCTTTCATACCGTCATTCACGGTCTGTGATGGATGGACGGAATTCGAGTCTCCAGATTGCAGTGGGACCTGCTCGAGACCCGGGCTGGAGGGTTCAGGGGAGACGGCTGAGCCGGTGCTGGTTGGGGCTGAGAGCTGATCCGCAGCCAGACTGACGAGCACCATCGCTGCATCTGCCGATGCAGCAAAACCACGCGACAGCAAGGGGCTGAGCAGATCCCTGTCATGGGCGACCGACTGATCATTTCTGACAACCGTGAGGACCCGGGCAACCCGCTGGTGCTCGACGGTGAGGCCATCGACGCAGCCGCACGGGACCCACTGGCGATCGGGAAGCTGATGGTGGATCAGGTCTGGGCAGAGGGAACCGACCCAACCGGTGGAGGCCTGTACTACGAGCGCAACAGCAACCAGCACCGCCGGCTGCAGGTCTTTGAAACAGGCAGCGAGGACTGCATGACCGGCGGCTGGGTGCGGGTGCTGGCC
>CANGZM010000241.1 GCA_947458155.1 Synechococcaceae cyanobacterium
CATGAATTATTAGATAAGGAAGGTATCTACGCTGGTCTATGGCGCCAGCAAGTCAACATGGCTGCAAATCCAAGTATCGAGCCAAGTCACGCTCCAATACTATAAAATTACTCCAAGCAGGCAGGATATTGACTATCTAATCTAGCCACTGTTTCTGTTTGCCTGCACAGCATTTCGTACTATCTTCTTCGTTCTTGCAACACGAGTTATTAACATACCTTTTTTCTGGGAAATATTTAATTGAATTAATTCGCTTAGGTACCTAGCTGATGCAAAGGGATTGTAGCAATGAATTCTAATTAATGTTACCGCAGATGATAAAAACCAGTCTGACCATTTGACGCGGCCCTCACCCACCTCCTTATAACCAGATCGAGTAGCCCACAACCATTGGGGATACAAAGAGTAGGCCAAACTGGCCTTGCAAGTCTTGGATATATCAAGCGACAGGAGTAGGGCCATACGCTGAACGAATGAGACACGACTCCATCGATGTACTTGACGGTAGTCGATCAAGGGAGTGCTAAATCTGAGCACTTCGCTTTTTCCATTGCCAAGCCCCTCCAAAAGTAAGGCAACTTGAGATGAATACGAATAACTTAAATCAATGAATAGATCAATTTTTTCAACGAAATAGGAGCGCCGCCAAACGGTCGCAGATATAAACAAAAGATCGCCAAAATGTGTACCTTCTAGCAACTCAACGCCATCCTTGCAGCGATGATTTGGAATTGGCTTTCGGCACCATTGATTAAAGCAAATCGCAATCGTTGATTCCGACGCCAATTGAATCCCCTCGGCTATCACTGCAGCACAATCGGGACTCAGTGAATCATCATCACCCAATATCCAAACCCATTCTTCAGACAGATGGGCTATTCCGTATAAGATATTGGCAATAACGCCAACATTTGCATTGTTTGATGCCCCGGTGACCGCGGGCGTCGCTGGATTCCAGCAAAGATCATCTAGGCCATAAGTACCTGGATTAACTTGTATATGGACCCGCTGACCAGTGCCGAATTGAGCCGCGATTTCATCAAGCCGATGGCGAACCTCCTCAGGCCGATCCCATGTAGGGATAAGAATTCCCAGAACACCGGGACCGACGGGTGATTCAGACTGGCTCATTGAGGGCTAATACGCATACTGGATCCGCAACCGCTTGGGATGGGAGTGGCCTGCTTAGGTGATGTGTTAATCAGGCAGGAAGGCAGGCAGAATATCCTTGCAGCATACATGGGAAATTGTCTGCCTCTGCGGCAGGCTACCGGATGAGCTGAGAGTGTGGACCAAAGCGGTGCAGCAATAATAGGGGTCAGGACTGGGCGAGCAACTCCAATTCAAGAAAGCACCCTGGCGGCCTGCAAGCAATGGCGGGTGCTGCGGCCTAAAGAGGTATAGCCAACAGATTGGGTGCATGCGACGTACTATTAATGCTAGCTTGAGTATAAAGAACACGATAGGACTGGAGGCCGGCCTTAGTTGTCTGCAAAAAAACAAAGAATGAACGCTCGAATTCCAAAGGTTTTGGACGATCGCCAATTCAATGCGCGACGACTGGTTCACGTCCAGGCTGATCGTGGTGTTGTAGTGGGTGAGCAGGAGTTTTGAAGGAAGCTGATACTGGTTAGCCCGCAACGCCTTGGAAAGCCTTGCCTCGCGTCTTGAGAGCTGAGCTTAGCTTGGCCCGAATCCCAATGCAGTAATATATATCCTTGGCTTTCAGCCGAATACTTCGTTCCAGGGAACCTGGCGACGGCGCAACCCACAAGCCAATCCAACGTTCATTCAGGCTGACAGAGACCGCTGTGCTGCTGCCAGAGTCGGCATACAGCGCAGCCAGCCCCGCCAATGGCTCATTGACCCATGGCCTACCAGCCCCTCCACCACAAATACCGCCCCCAAAGGCTCGCTGAGTTGGTGGGGCAGCAGGCCATCGCCACCACCCTGGCCAATGCCCTGCGCACCGGCCGCATCGCCCCCGCCTATCTCTTCTGCGGGCCCCGCGGCACTGGCAAAACCTCCAGCGCCCGCATCCTGGCCCGCTCGCTCAACTGCATCACCAGCGACGCGCCGACCCCGGAGCCCTGCGGCCATTGCGAAGTGTGTGTGGCCATCACCGCCGGCAATGCCCTCGATGTCATCGAAATTGACGCCGCCTCCAACACCGGCGTCGACAACATCCGCGAGCTGATCGAGCGCTCCCGCTTTGCGCCAGTGCAGGCCCGCTGGAAGGTCTACGTGATCGACGAGTGCCACATGCTCTCGACGGCGGCCTTCAATGCCCTGCTCAAAACCCTGGAAGAGCCGCCGCCGCGGGTGGTGTTTGTGCTGGCCACCACCGACCCCCAGCGGGTGCTGCCCACCATCTTGAGCCGCTGCCAGCGCTTCGATTTCCGCCGCATTCCCCTCGCAGACCTTGAGGGCCACCTGGGCTGGATCGCCGCCCAAGAAAGCATCGCCATCTCCGCCGAAGCCCTCAATCTGGTGGCCCAACGGGCCCAGGGCGGCTTGCGGGATGCCGAAAGCCTGCTCGACCAGCTCAGCCTGCTCGCCCCCCCCATCGAGGCGGCAGCCGTCTGGGATCTACTGGGGGCCGTCCCCGAGCAAGAGTTGCTGAGCCTGGCGGACTCCATGGCCGCTGCCGAGCCCCTGGCGGTAATCGAAACCTGCCGGCAACTGCTGGAGAGGGGCAGGGAACCCCTGGCCCTATTGCAGGGTCTGGCCAGCCTGCTGCGTGATCTGTTGCTCGCTGGCATCGCCCCCGATCGCCTGGAGCTCACCAGCGTCTCCCCCCAGCTACGGCCCGAATTGCCCCCCGTGGCCCGCCGCATCGGCAAAAACCGACTGCTGCATTGGCAGGCCCAACTCAAAGGCAGCGAACAGCAGCTGCGCCACAGCGTCCAGCCGCGCCTCTGGCTGGAGGTGTTGCTGCTGGGACTGCTGGCCGAACCGATGGGCGCCGGGGCGACGCCTGCGGCCGGTGCCAGCGTCGCCGCCGTCCCGGCGTCCACAGATGCGGCTGGGAGGGCAGGCGCAGCAGCGGGGGCTGCCCCGCAGACGGCCAGGGATACACCCCCAGGGGCGCCCCGCTTGGCAGCCCAGCCCGTGACGACTCCAGTCCAGGAGGCCGGGTACCTGGCCGACCACCCCACCAAATCCCAAGGGCCTAGCGACGAAAGCCGCGCATCGGCCCCCCCAACAGCACAGGTTCAAACTGCACCAGAGTCGGCACCAGCTGGGGGAAATCTGGCCGAAATCTGGCAGCAGATCCTGGCGGGCCTGGAGCTGCCCTCAACGCGCATGCTGTTATCCCAACAGGCCAGCCTGCACCGCCTCGACGAGCGTCGCGCCGTGGTGCGGGTCGCAGCCAACTGGCTGACCATGGTGCAAAGCCGCCAGTCCTTGCTGGAAAAGGCCATGCTGCTGGCCCTCGGCTCCGCCCGGCAGGTGACGCTGGAACCCAGCGACCATCCCCCTGCCAGTACCGCCGCAGCCGGGCCACATGCCGCCCC
>CANGZM010000242.1 GCA_947458155.1 Synechococcaceae cyanobacterium
AGTGCGACCGAGCAGGGGTTTCAGTAGCGGCTCAGCGCCCTTGCCACCTAATCTGCAAGCCACTGGGCTTTGGACAGAACTTTGCTGAACTTGCCGAATTTGCCTGAAGACCTGTGAACGCTGGAGCTTCAGAGACTGGGGGACTGCCGCGATACAACGTTATCGAACTTAATCAGGCCATTGGTACCTTGCTGGATCGGGGTTTTGCTCCCCGTTTTCTGCTGGAGGCCACGGCCAGCCGGCCCCAGATCAAAAAAGGCCATCTCTGGCTGACCCTCACCGACGGCGAAGCCTCCATCTCAGGGGTGATCTGGGCGTCCCAGCTAGCCCGAATCGATTTCATCCCGGAAGAGGGGGACGCGGTGATCGTGGTGGGCAAACTCAATTTCTGGGCGGCGCGGGCCAACTTAACCGTGCAGATCCTCGATGTGCGCCCCGGCCTAAGCGCGGTGATGCGGCAATTCGAGCGGGTTCGGACCCGGCTGGCACCGCAGGGATGGTTTGAGCCCGAACGCAAGCGGGCGTTGCCCCCCTGGCCGAGACGTATCGCCCTGCTGACCAGCGTGCCAAGTTCAGCCCTCGCCGACATGCTGCGTACCGCCAAGGAACGATGGCCTGCCACCGCCTTGTTGGTTGTTCCCATCCCAGTGCAGGGGGCAGTGGAGGCCCGCATCCTCGCGGCACTGCGGCGGCTGGGCGAAAACAGTGAATCACTTGGGCTGGACGCGATCGTGCTGGCTCGCGGTGGCGGCAGCCGTGAGGATCTGGCAGTTTTCGACGGTGAAGATCTGGCCCTTGCGTTAGCCCACGCTCCCGTGCCGGTGGTCTGCGGGCTTGGCCATGAAGATGACACCACAATTGCCGATCTGATCGCCGACTATCGGGCCGCCACTCCTACTGCAGCCCTTGTGGCACTTCTGCCGGATCGATCAGCGATTCGCCAAGGTTTGCTGCAATTGCGCCAACACCTGCTCCAACGGGCAGAGATGAGAGTTACTGGGTTGCATCAGCAACTCAAGCACCAACAAGAGCGACTCAAACAACTGCACCCCCGTCGACTGCTCGCGAGTCAACGGCAGGAATTGGAGCAACAACAACGGCTTTTGGCAGCCCTCTCCCCCTTGCGCCCCCTAAGCCGCGGCTATTGCTTGGTGCGCGACCCCACAGGGAAGCTCGTAAGCCGTGTCATCCAACTGCGAGCAGGAGATACGGTGGAATTGCGTTTTGTCGATGGGCGGGTGTTGGCCCAGACCCTGAGTCTCCATCCACTGCCATCCAGTTAGTGATCTTCCGCATCCATGACTCCCAGCAAAAGACGTCAACCAGCCAAGGTCCCGGAAACACCGGTAGCCCCTGAAGAAGGCATCCCCGTTGGTCCAGACGAGGGATTGGACGGTATCGATGACCTCAATTTCAGAGAAGCCCAAACGGCATTAGAACTCTGTCTTGCCCAGTTACAGGCCAGTGATCTGGAAGTAGAGGCGATGGCCACCCTGCATCGCCGTGCACAGGCCTACGTCAATCACTGCGTCCACCTCCTGGAGAAAGTGGAGCAAGAAGTTCAGATCTGGGATCCAGAACGTCCCGAACAACCAGCACAGCCCTACCAACCATGAGCCAATCCCCCCCCGCCCCTGCCGCTAGCGACAAGAACCCGCTGGCCTGGCTTTACCTGACAATGGCGATCGCCGGTGCCGTTTTGACTTGGCAGGCGAATCTTGCGTTCATGCAGGCCCATGGGAAGGCATTTGATCTGGGTCTGTTTGTGCGCCTAGCCAACGCCAATCCCGCCGCCCAGTCCCTCAGTCGCGATCTGGCTGTGGCCGCGACCGCGTTCACGGTGTGGATGGTGGCAGAAAGCCGCAGGCTTGCTATGAAAGGGCTGCCCTGGGTGCTGCTGATCTGTGTGACGATCGCTTTTGCCTGCGGAGGCCCCCTTTTTCTCTATCTCAGGGAGCGCAGGCTGATGGAACTGGGCCGAACAGCTGGTGAACTTACCTAGACACAGGCTGTGACTACCCCGAGAGGATTGGGTGGCAAACCAAATCGCATTTAAGAATCCAACTTGGATGATTCCGAATTTAGGGATGAGCCCACATCAACAGCACTCACGTTGATGGTGACATCACTGGCGTTAAGTTCGTCGCCATTCGGCCCAAATCCCAATCCAGCGGCACTGCTGTCCAGGTCGGCACCACAGGCTGGACATTGGGAGGTCCCCATACTCACCATGCCGCACTTAGCGCAGGTGCGAAAACGACGTCGATAAAATTGCCAAGCCAACAAACCCAGACCTGCCGCCAACAAAGGGATCAAAAACACCAACAAGGTGAAGCCACCGGCGATTTCAAAGAGCAGGCGACGGACAGGGCCCGGAAGAAGCAAGAGGAGTAGCGCAAGCGCGATCCAGGACCAAGGCAAAGAGGGGCGCTGCATCAGCGTTGACAACGAAAATCATCATCCGGTTCCATCCTCCCCCCTGGCGCACAAACTTCAAAGATCAAGAAGTGCGGATCGCCTCCCATGCAGACCGCTTGGAGAGAACGACGCTCAGACACTGTCCATAATATAGAGTAACACCCAATAACCACATCCAAAGGGTCAGCACCAAAACGCCTCCAACCAAACCATAAGCCTGAAAACGCAGTCCTAAAGTCAACAAAGTTCTACCAAGCATCAGATTCAGAAAGGTCACCGAAATAGACACAAGAATCGAGCCAGGAAGTAGAAATCTTAATGACACACGGCGGGAAGGCAGCAACCAGAGGAACAGGAGAGTGGCCAAAAAATTTACAAATAACGAGAGAAGTACATCTACGCCATAGGAAACAGAAGCAAACCAAGTCCACTGCGTTGGCAGTGAGTCAAAAATAAGGTTTCGCAACCAAGTTGAGCCCAAAAAACGCACAGAGCTAACTAGTTGATCCATTATAAGCAAGGGGCCAATTAGGAGCACTAGAATTATTGCCTTAAGCCGTAGGAGCAAAAATCGACGAACAAGTTGCCCTAGGCTCAAATCATCAAAACCATAGGGCCTATTCCACCAAAGACGATCGGCCCCACGCTGCAACGTCAGATAAATGTTGCTGGCATTGAGAGCCAATAACAACACTCCCAACGCCCCAGCACCAGGGCCTTGACGCGAAAAGCGATCCAAGGTGGTTGCAAAGACTGGAAGCATCGGCGCAGGAAGAACCTGTCCCACAAGCTCTACCAAACGGGCTAGCAACACCTGATCTTTCCCAAGCAATCTGGAAGCCAAAGCCATGGCAATCAAAAGGGCCGGGAGGAAAGACTGCAAAGTGTGATAGGCAAATGCAGCACTCAAGTCAATGCAGTCGTTGCGCAACCACAGGCGGTATGCCAACCAAAACGGTTTCAGGTGTCTCCGGTAGCCCCAAGCCGCCAATGGTTTGCCCAATAGAATGCACAAAAAAAGCCACCTGTTAAGGTGGCTAACAATGTTAGCTTTGGCCTTATGCCAAAACTAATTGAATCAAAAAAATATTTTA
>CANGZM010000243.1 GCA_947458155.1 Synechococcaceae cyanobacterium
CTGGTTTGATGTGGCGCCCCGGGCGGGTTTGCTGGTGCTGTTTCCCGCCTGCATCGATCACGCCGTACTGGAGAACAACGACGACGACGATCGCCGCTTTTCGATCAGCATGGATTTTGTGATTACAGCGCCTGCGGAACCCTCGGAGGGGGGGCGGCCGGAGTATATGGCGCCTCATCCTGGCGGCTGGCAGCAGGTGGCGGGGCCGGTGGTGGGGGCTTCGGGGGGATGAGGGTGCTTCCCCCGCGTTTGGAGCCACCGCCTGCGGGGGCGGGTTCCATCACGGCGTCTGGGTTGGCCGCGCAGGGCTCGCTGAATTGGTCAGGTATGAGCCGCAGGCTGATGGTGAGAGTTTGCGGCAGAGCACTTTTTCCAAATCTAAACCCATTTGCTCAATCGTGCAGTGGCTGATGTTAGAAGACCTGCAGATCTCTTCTTTTGCTTGACAAGCGCTAAGGACGAGGCCAGCACTGGAAAATATGCCTAAGCCTGGGATGTTATGCGGATCCGTCCATGATGGTTGGCCGGACTTGGCCCATCCTTGAAAAGCCCTGTAGCGCAGTCTATCTCAAGTATTTAAGGAAGCCTGTTTCGTGGTGATATGCTGAAGGAACCCTGGCCGGACGGGGTGTTATACGGTCCGCCCATACTGCGTTAGGTGTCAGCATGATTGAGCTTATCAACCAAATGCTAGTCGCTAGCAAGAATCGCCAGTTTCATCTTGCACTCGTAGCCGCACTTCTATTGCCTGACGTTTGCGGCGCACTAGAGTCCCCAGACGGCCAAGCGTCCGGCTCAAAGTACAAATCGTGGGTAGAAAAATGGATGTCGCCAAAGTACGGAGACGCCTCAGCTACCTCTCTGTCCGGAGATACTTGTTGGTACTACCGCTGCTCGCTCCTACATCAGAATCGCGCCCATCACCCAAGATTGGAATTCGTTCGCGTAGCCTTTCTTGAGCCCAATGACAGCATCACGATGCACGATTGCGTTATCAATAATGTTCTCGTGATTGATATTCCTACCTTTTGTCAAGATATGGCTGATGCTGTTTCGGAGTGGCTGGCTACTGTGCAAGCAAACCCGTTGTTCAATCAAAACCTACAACATGGGCTGCAGCGGTTTCCAAGTGAAGTCGTAGGTCTTGGGTCAAGCCTGTTTGTGTATGCATAAGCCACCTAACCCCCCGCTCCAGAGGGTCGCTTCGCCGGCAAGTCGGCTTCGCGCCCCTGAGCTAACCACGTTAGCGGCTCTCCCCAAGGCTGAATTGCAGTAGGATCACCTTGAAGGCCTCTGGTTTCAGTTTCATGTCATCATCTCTTCACCAAATCGAAGAGCAGGCCCGCTCACTCTCAGCAGAAGATCGGGCAAAGCTTGCGGAATGCATGCTGGAATCACTCCACACTTCCATAGAAGAAATAGAAGCTGCATGGTCTGAGGAAATAGCCTTGCGCATTGAAGCATTTGAGCAGGGAGATATTTCTGCGTATTCAGCAGAGCAAATATTTGCAGAAGCCCGTCAGATCTTGCAGTGAATCGTGTTCGGTTTGTTCAGCCTGCAAGGCTTGAGGTTCTTGCTGAAGTTGCCGACTACCATCGGCTTGAGGCAGGGCTTGGAAGCAAATTTCTTGACGCTGTTGAGGATGCCACAGCTCGTGCTACAGGCTCGCAACACTTCGAACATGCCCTTCGAGTGGACACCTGACCCCTTCACTCCCCTGTGCCAACCCGCTCACGCCAAAGACTGCGGACCAGCGTGCTCAGCGCATTGGCGGCTCGGGCCGTGACTAATCCGGACAGGGCCGCCACCAGCACCGTGGCCATGCTCGTGAACTGGGCGCCCTCCGGTCCGCCGACGCCCAGCACCATCGCCATGGCGGTGAACGGCAGGCGGTAGCCGCCAGCGATGCCCGCGGCGGCTCCGGCGGCACCGGCCAGGTCTGCCGCGATCCCGAAGGGGGCCGCGAACACCCGGCCGCTCAGGTCACCGATCGCCAGAAACGGTACGAACACTCCGCCGCAGCCCCCCGCCAGCACCGCCGCCGTGGTGGCGGCCGCCCGCAGTAAAGCCAGGGCCAGCAGGCGCAGCGGGGCGGGGCTTGTGGTTTCGGCCCAGACGATCGCTGCGCCCCCCGGCCCGAAAGCCGCTGCCGGGGTGGCCAGGCCCCCGATCAGCAAGGCCAGCACCAGCAGCGCCGCGCCGCCGATCAGCAGGCGCATCAGCGGTCGGTCGCGCCAACCCCGGGCCCAGTAGATCGCCTCACCGGTGAGGGCCGTGAGGGTGCCAGCCAGCACGCCGATGCACAGGGTGGCCTGCAACGCGGCGAGAAAACCGCCGGGGGGAACCCTGGGCACCACCAGCCGGATCAGATCAAGCTGAAACGCTGTATGCACCGCCCAGCCGCTGAGGCCGCCCGCCAGCATCGCGGCGGCCCGCGGCGCGCTAAGCGGAATATGGCGCCGCGCCGCCAGCTCGGCCATGAAGAAACTGCCCACCAGCGGGATGCCGATCAGGGCCGACACGCTCGCCGCGCCGCCCCCGATCGCCAGGGGCCGGGCCAAGGCCCGCAGCGCCGGCACCGCGCTGCCCAGCCAGCTGCCCGTGGCCACGCCGATATGGGCCGCCGGCGATTCCGTGCCCATTGGCGCCCCCAGCCCCACCGTGGCCAGGATCGCCAGCGCCCGCAGCGGCGCCAGGTTCCATGGGAACCGCTCCTCCAGCCCCGATGCGTTGACCACATCGCCGGTCAGATCAGCGCGGGCGATGTCGTGGGGGAACGAAT
Organism: Synechococcaceae cyanobacterium; assembly: GCA_947458155.1. Lineage (GTDB taxonomy): Bacteria > Cyanobacteriota > Cyanobacteriia > PCC-6307 > Cyanobiaceae > Cyanobium. Next base: position 2,784 of record CANGZM010000243.1, read on the forward strand.
ACCAGGCCGCCAGCGAGCCGGGGGCGACGCCAGGGCGGAGCGTCTTTCGGGGGGCGATCGTCTGCACCGATTGGCCTCGGCCGAGGCCGAACAGGATCAGCACCGCCAGGCCCACCCCCAACAGGGGCAGCAACCGCAGCGCCGCAGGGCCCAGGCCGGCGGCGGCGGCGAGCGACAGCTTGATCAGCTCGGTGAGCGCCACCGCCGCTAAGCAGCCGATCAGGCCCCCCAGCAACCCCGCCGCCGCCCAGGCAGCGATAGCGCCGATCCGAGTACGCTCCTGCTCCATTTTGTTCTGCCACTGAGCCACAGGCCAGCAATCGCGATCTCTTTGAGCAGTCTGAACTTTGCAGTTGTTATTTCAGGTGCATAGGTAAGAAAGCTGTCTTGGGCGACAGCATCGCTCAGGCAGACCTCAATGATCTCCGCACTTTTGTGCCTCGCCCCTTGAGCGGCCAGCCCTGCCCTGGCCCTTGACCGGCGCTCAGCCAGGATGGCCGCCAACGACGGCAACTCGGTGAGCGAAACCCGCAGCTTCCAGGTCCAGGTCAGCCTCGATGGCACCATCCACAGCTTTGCCTGCCGCGCCGACCAGACCGTGCTGGCTGCGGCCGAGGCGGCCGGGGTGCCGCTGCCCAGCTCTTGTTGCTCGGGGGTCTGCACCACCTGCGCCGCCAAGCTGACCAGCGGCAGCGTCCACCAACCCGATGCCATGGGCGTCAAGGC
>CANGZM010000244.1 GCA_947458155.1 Synechococcaceae cyanobacterium
CAGATTGGATTGCTTTAGAATGACACCAGTAGGAATGCGATCTGGGGAAGTTGTTTTAAGTACTTCTTCCATTAACTTGACACTAACGCTAATGCGTAAGCTGCTTTCTGCCACGACTTGAGGCTCTAAAATAGTGCGCATGAGCAGCACAAACAAAGTAAAGCCAATGCCGCAGCCCAGGCTGCAAAAGCTTAACAAATCCCACCAGTCACGACCATTCAGATGGATTGATTTCTGTTTCGCTCCCACGACCTATGCTCCTTCTTCAATGACAGTTGCTTCCAGCCGGTAACCCTCACCCCTAATGGGACGGATTAGATCGTCTGCGCCGGTGAGTTCCCGCAGGATTCGCCGCAGTCGGGAGATACGCACATCAAAGGTTCGGCTTCGCTCCGGGTCGACCAGGCTGCCAGTTAATTGGGCCAGGGATTGGCGGGAGACCACGATTTCAGGTTGCTGGCAAAAGGCCAGCAGGAGTCCGGCTTCGCCTCGACTCAATCGAATCCCACCCCCCCGATTTGCTTCGAGCCTTTGAAGGCTGGGTTCGAATCGCAGATTGGCAAAACGTAGAACGGTGGCTGGGGGCGATAGGGGCGTAGTCTGAAGTTTTTTATCAACCAAATTTTGAATTCGCAGCTGCAATTCCCTGAATAGAAATGGCTTGCTGATGTAATCGTCGGCTCCCGATTCCAGGCCTAGCACCCGATCGCTCGGGGCCGCCATTGCCGAGATCATCAGCACGGGAAACCGATGGTTACAGTTGCGCAGGCTAGCTAAGATGTCAGTGCCACATTTATCTGGCAGCATTTGATCGAGCAGGAGCAGATCCGGAGATCTTTCGGCCAGCGCGGCATCCAGGCTGCGGGGGTGGTGAAAAGCTTGCAGCTGCCAATGCTGCCGCTGGCATTGTTCGGCGATCAGGCTGCAAAGGGAGATGTCGTCCTCAAGAATCCAGAGATCTAGGGGATCGGCCACGGAACCTTGGCATGGGGGAGTGGGGGTCACAGCTGACCTTTCCCAGGGACCCTAAAATAGTCTTCGGTTTAGCTCCTATGGCATCTGGCCAGGCAAGATGGCTTTATCCGCTTCCCCTGCCCTCGATGCTTTCGGTCCCCCCCCAAGCTCCCCGGTCCCCTGGGACCGGTCGCCCCCGGACCGAAGGATCGCGAGGACCTTGGTGGCGTTGGCTGGTGTTCGGGCTCTGCTTCAGCCTTGGCCATGGCTTGACCCAGCGCTTGGGCCGGCTGGGGTCCACTTCGACGGCGAAGGGCGAGGTCCCAGCTTTTGCGGCTCAGGAATCACCTGGCACTCGATTGGGGGAGTTGCAAAAGCGCTTCGGGGCCGAGGGTCAATCCCTGCTTGGTGATCTGGACCGTCTGGTGGAGGAGCGGCGCCAGGAGGGCCAACGCCAGGAGGAGGAGAGCCGCAAGGCCACCCAGGAACAGCTCAACCAGCAGCGTCAGGATGCCGACCAGAGGCAGGCGGACCGCCTCCGTCTGGAGGCCCTTAACAACGGTCCTGATCCAGCGGCCCCCAACCCCGAGCCATTCTTGCTGCCCCCCCCGACACCTGACCCCTCCTCGGCCCCCGAACCGGCGGCGATCACCTCACCAGGGGCCGCCGCCAACCAGCCCTGATCTGCCACAGTCGGCAACATGATCAATCCTCGGCCATGACCGCCCCCCAATCCTTCCTCCAGGCGGCCTTCAACCGTCTCAGTGCCAGGCTCGGCCATCGCCTGCTCGATTCGGCGGCCCAGCTGGCCGAACTAGCCCAGCAGGCACCGGGACAGTTTCAGCAGGAATGGTCGGTGTTCTGGGAAGAGGTGGAGGTGGAGGCCCAGCGACTGGAACGAGGAGGTCCCTTTGCAAGCAGCACCAAGGACGCTCCTGGCGCCGCTGGCTCCCCCTGGCCGTCTGCAGGCCCCCAGGACCAGCCGCCCTCCTCCGCTGACCCCCAAGAACTGATTGATGCTCTGCGGGCTCGGGTGGCGCACCTCACCCAACGGCTTGAACAGGATCCTGGTCGTTCCTGATGCCGGAGCCTTCGCGCCCTCGATGGCCTCGATGGCACCTGGGTCGGCCCCTGCGCATCTGGCGTCTGGCCCTGACCCTGGTGGCTCGGCTGTGGTGGGACGGCCGCCGCTGGACCTATCCGGGGGGCATGACCGTTGCCAGACGGCTGGGGCGCCAGCGACGGCTGGCCCACTGGTTGACGGAACAGTTTCTCGAGCTTGGCTCGGCCTTCATCAAGTTGGGCCAGTTGCTTTCGGCTCGGCCCGATGTGTTGCCGGCCGATGTGGTAGAGGAATTGGCGCGGCTTCAGGACAATGTGCCTGCCTTTTCCTTCGCCGTCGTCGAAAGCATTATTCAGGAGGAGTTGGCGGAACGCTGCGTTGAGATCACCGACCTGGAGACCACACCTCTGGGATCGGCCAGCCTGGCCCAGGTGCATCGCGCCAGCCTGCGCAGTGGACGCCAGGTTGTTCTCAAGGTGCAGCGACCCGGTCTGGAGCGTCTGTTTCGGCTCGATCTGGAGGTGTTGCAGCAGGTGGCGGCAGTGGTGGTCTGGTCTCAGCGCTATTTCCGTTGGGGCGGGGCCAGTGACTGGGTGGCGATGGCGCGGGAATGCCGGCGCGTGCTGTTGCGGGAGCTTGATTTCCGTCTGGAGGCCGAACATGCAGCCCGCTTTCGCCAGCAGTTTCTGGAGGATCCAGGGATTCGTATTCCCGCCGTTGTCTGGGAGCTGAGTTCGCGGCGGGTTCTCTGTCTCGATTATGTTCCCGGCATCAAGATCACCGACCGTTCGGCCCTTCTGCAGGCTGGCCTTGACCCCATCGCGATAGCTGAGAAGGGTGCCGCCAGCTATCTGCAACAGCTCGTGCGATTCGGTTTTTTTCATGCCGATCCCCATCCCGGCAATTTGGCAGTGGCCGCTGACGGGGCACTCATTTATTACGACTTCGGCATGATGGGCCAGATCTCCGAACGCCTGCGATTGCGTCTCGGTCGCATGGTGAAGGCGGCCGTATCTAGGGATGCGGTGTCCCTGGTGGAGGAATTGCAGCAGGCTGGGGTGCTGGCGCGGGGGATTGATCAGGGACCCGTGCGTCGCCTGGTGCGTCTGATGCTCCAGGAGGCCCTGACCCCCCCCTTCAGTGCTGACCTGATCAGCCGCCTTTCCGGCGACCTTTATGACTTGGTTTATGGACAGCCGTTTCGGTTGCCAGCCGACCTGATTTTTGTGATGCGGGCCCTTTCTACCTTCGAGGGCGTCGGCAAAAGCCTCGATCCGGGCTTTAATCTCGTGGCGATTGCCCGACCGTACCTGCTGCCCCTTATGACTTCCAGCGGCAACGGCCCCAGCGAACTCCTCAATGAGATCACCCGTCAGGCTGCGGATGTGGGCACGCGGGCCCTGGGCATTCCCCGGCGGCTCGATGAAAGTCTTTCCCGAATCGAGCAGGGCGATCTCCA
>CANGZM010000245.1 GCA_947458155.1 Synechococcaceae cyanobacterium
ACCCTATTGGTTCCGCGGCCAATATTCTGAAATACTTCCAAAGCGCTTGCAATACTTGACTTTCCTGATCCATTGCGGCCAATTAACAGCAGTGAATGCAAATCTTTAGCCAGAAGTTCGAAGTTCTCAAGGCAGCGAAAGTTGTGTATGTAAAGTCTTTGAAGCATGCTGGAATGCGTGGTTGGTATCTGTGCAAATTAGTTTAGTGCTTGCTGCCGTCTTCCTGATGAAGCTGCAGCCCATCCTTAGCTGGCGACATCAAGCTCCTTCCCATCGACGACGACGCCTGGATCGGCCCGCCGTCCCTTGCGGGTCTCGCTGATCACGTTCGTGTCAACCAAAAAAATCTGCCGGTGCAACAGTGTCGTCCTGTCGTTCGAAGTCGGCATCCAGTCCCACATCGGGCATGGAACCCAGCAGTTCCGTCAGATTGCGCCGTGGCGGGCTGATCAACGCCGCCGCCAGGATGGCTCGATGTTCTGCTTCGGCACTGCAGCCATGGGCTTCGGTGCCCGCGTCGCTCACCCCCACCCGCTCAGCAATCCGCTGCAGCAGGGCCTCCATGCGATCCAGGCGGGCTTCGATAGCGGCCAGGCCAGAGGAGATGACCACGGCCTTGGCTGCTGCCTTCGCAGCCAGTGGGGCCTCGCCCCCCCGGAGCCGCTGGATCAGGGCTGCCTTGTTGAGGGCGGTGTAGCCCTTGAAGCCCCGTTCTTTGCAAAGGGCCTTCAACTCCTTCACCCCCAGCCTGTCAAGCCCATCCGCCACTTCTCCTGCCACCCTCGGCTCCGTTTGAGCCATCAACGGCAGCGCCCCATCCAGCTCCCGCAATATCCGCGCATCCGCCTGGGCCAGCTCCCGCAGGTTGGCCCGCAGCGCTTCAGCGATCTTGCCCATTGCTCGGATCCTGAGAGGGTTGGGGAAGAATGGTGATTTGCTTGCCGGTCTCCGGTTTGCCGGTCTTCGGACGGCCGGACTGCTGTCGGTTGCTTTCCAGGACGCTGGACGGCAGCTCGTTGCCCTCCAGGCTGGCCCGCAGCGCCTCCTGGCGGGCACTGAGCTGCTCGAACCGTTCCTTGCCCGTGCGCCAGCGGTTCAGGAAGTTGATCACCGCCTGCACCAGCCTGCCGATGCTGCCGCCGCCGTTGTAGGAGCGCCGGCCCAGTTGGTACGCCCCGAAGGCGGTGCCCATCTCGTCACCCGCATCCTCCAGGTGCTCCACCACATCGGTCACGATTTCAAGCATCGCGTAGGCCTCCGCCTTCACGCTCGCTTCTCGCGTCGCCAGAGCCCGTAGCCGCTGGCCCAGTTCCTGCAGCTGGCCCCCCTGCTTCTCGGAGCGGCTGCGGTGGATGCCGCGGCTGATCATCAGGCTCTTGTAATTGCCCCTTAGCTCCAGTTACAACGCATCCAACCGCTCGCGCTCTAGCGCCTTGGGGTCACTCGGGTAGGCCGTGGCGGGCGGTAAGGCCAGCGTGGACATCGCAGGGCAGGCGTGGTTCGACCATCCTCACCTGGGAGGAAGTTATGCAGAAATTGCATAGTCCACGGATCGGGTTGGGAAGGGGTTGCTTGGCTTGGCATCGCGCTTATGGCCCCTATCCAGAACCCACGCTTCGTGGCGCCAGTTGCTCACCTCCGTTGTAGCCAGTGAGCTGGAGCAGAGCGCTGGCGACGCCATCCACACCGCTTAACACCCCACCCCACCACGCCGTGCTTCCGGCCGCACGCATGGAATCATTGCTACAGTTCAGCCATGGAGCGAGCTGCAGCACGTTTTTCATTCAAAGAGGCTCTGGCGCAGCTCCCCCGCGGCGCCCCTCTGGGGGTGGAGCTCCTCGCGGCCCATGGGATCACGACCAAGCGGGCCTCCGCCCTGGTGCGATCGGGATGGCTGCAGCGGCTCGGCCGCGGTGCCTATCAGCTTCCCGGCGACACGCTCAACAGAGAGGCCTGCCTCGCTTTTCTGGCTCAGCAACTGCCGGGGGGGCACGTAGCCGCCAAGACGGCGCTCGCCTGGCATGGAATCCGCCACAACCTCTCCTACCGGGAAACCGTGGTGTTCTGGGGTGATCAGCCTGCGCGTCTTCCCAGCTGGCTGGATGGCGTTGTGCCCGTTCGCTACCGGGTGGCTCATATCTTTAATCCCAATCTGCCGGCGGGCCTCGGCCTGGCACCCCTAACCGGTGGCCATCCAGAGCTGCCTGTCTCCAGTCCTGAGCGGGCCCTGCTTGAGCTACTCAGTGAAACCGGCAGCTTCGAAAGCCTGGAGGAGGTGCGCCAGCTGGTGGAGAGCACCCGAAACCTGCGGCTGCCACTGCTGGATCAGTTGTTCAGCCACCTCACCCGCATCAAGGTGGTGCGCCTCGCCGCCCTCCTCGCGGCTGAGCTCGCGTTGCCCTGGGCTGAGCTTGCCCAGCAGCACAGCCGCCGCCTCGGCGGTGGCCGCCGCTGGGTGGCCGTTGGTCGCACCGGGGAACGGCTGGATCTGGCGGCCACACGATGAACAGCGCTTACAACGCCAGGCGAAGGCTCTGGCGTCTTGCAGGCTTTGAGTATGCGTGGAATGCATAGCTCAGAACGATTGGCGGCGCTGGGTTCCCGCCTAGCCTGAAGCAGCGGATCTGCCCATGCCTTGCTCCCCTCCGTTGTCGCCAGTGAGCTGGAGCAGGTGGCTTGCGATGCCATCCGCACCGCCTTCCACCCCACCACGCCTGGGTTCAAGGGTCTGATCGATCGCTTTCTGGCGGATCGCGAGCGCCTGTTTAAGGGGCCCTATGTCTCGGTGGCGCTGCCGTTCCAGCAGGGGTCCCGGCGGGACTGGTTTCCCCAGATTCCTCTGCCCTTTCCTCCCTACCGCCATCAGGAGCAGGCCTTTGATCGGCTGCTGCCCGGCACTCCCCGCAACACCCTCGTGGCCACCGGTACCGGTTCGGGCAAAACCGAGTGTTTCCTGTTGCCGCTTCTGGAGCACTGCCGCCAGCAACAGGCCCAGGGCCTGCGGGGCATCAAGGCGATCCTCATCTACCCGATGAATGCCCTGGCCACCGACCAGGCCCGGCGCATTGCCGATCTGATCCACACCACCCCGGCCCTGGCGGGCCTGCGCGCTGGCCTCTACATCGGCGCCGAAGACGATTCCAAAACGGCGGCAATGACCGCCACCAGCGTTATCACTGACAAGGAGGCCCTGCAGAAGGCCCCACCCGACATCCTGCTCACCAACTACAAACAACTGGATTATTTGCTGCTCCAGCCCCACGTCCAGGGCCTCTGGGAGCACAACGGCCGGCTCGCCGATGGCACCAGCGTGTTGCGTTACCTCGTGGTGGATGAGTTCCACACCTTCGATGGCGCCCAGGGCACCGACCTGGCCTGCCTGATCCGCCGCCTGCGCGATCGGCTCCAGTGCCCCGGCGACGAACTGGTCTGCGTGGGCACCTCCGCCACCCTCGG
>CANGZM010000246.1 GCA_947458155.1 Synechococcaceae cyanobacterium
CGCCAGCCTCGCCCTGGCGCCGCCGTTGATCGCCAAAACTGGCGATGCGGGGGGCGAGGATTTCGGATTCGCGCCGGGCCAGGGCTGCGGCGCCCTCGTCGGCGAATAGCAGCCGCCCCCCCCGGCCCGCTTCTGTTAGCAGATCTCCCGCCAGCCGCAGCGCCGGCGCCAGCAGCCGCAGGCCTTCAAAACGCCATTCCACCGTCCAGCGACCGCGGGGTTCTGCGGCCAGGGCCGAGCGCACGGCGGTGAGGGTTTCGGCCTCGGCCGAGCGCAAATCCGGGGGCAGCATGGGCACAGCCCTTCAATGGGCGGACCATAGCGGCCCCCTGGCGGGCTTTAGGCGGGCTTGAAATTGGCAATCAAACAGCCGCTGCCGCTGCCACCTCCTGGCGGGCCTGCTCCAGGGCCTGGGGCAGGGCCTCCAGGTCGGCGGCCCGATGCCAGGGCCCCAGGCTGAGGCGCAGGCCACTGGCGGCCTCCGCGGGTTCGTATCCCATCGCCAACAGGATCGGGCTGGCGCTCCCGCTGGCGGTTCCGCCCTGGGCCCCGCCCTGTAGGGCACTGCCCTTGAGAGCACTGCAGGCCGAGCCGCTGCTGACGGCGTAGCCCTGGCGCCAGAGGGCCCGCACCAGGGCTCGACCGGCCAGGGGCTGGCCGGTCGCCGTGCTCACCAGCAGGCTGAGGTGGTGGGGCAGCCGCGCCGCCGAAGCGGGTTGCGGACCACTGAGGCGCAGACCAGGCAGTGAGCTCAAGTTCTGCAGCAGACCATCGCGCAGCTCGGCCAGGGGATCGAGGCCACCGTGCTGCCGCAAGCGGTCCTGGGCTGCGGCCAGGGCTGCGGCAAAGCCAACGGCCAGCAGCACCGACTCGGTGCCGCCGCGACGGCCCGCCTCCTGGGAACCACCCAGCAAGGGCTCCAGGTTGAGGCCCCGCCGCACCAGCAGGGCGCCGATGCCCCGGGGGCCCTGCAGTTTGTGGGCGGCACAGCTGAGCAGATCCACCGGCAGGGAGGCGAAATCAATCGGCTGATGGCCCACCACCTGCACGGCGTCCACATGCAGGCTGACGCCGGCGCGCCGGCACTGGGCGCCAATTGTTTCCAGGGGTTGGAGGCTGCCCACCTCGCTTTGCCCCCAGATCAGCGACATCAGGCGTGTTGGCGGCTGCAGCAACTTTTCCAGCTGATCAAGACAGACCAGGCCGTGCCGATCCACCGGCAGCCGGGCCAGCTGCCAGCCCTGTTGTTGCAAGCGGGCGGCGGCCGCCTCCGTGGCCGGATGCTCCACCGCCGAGATCACCAGCCGCCCGACGGGGTGCTGGGCCGCCAGGCCCAACAGGGCCATCTGAATCGCTTCGGTGCCCCCCGAGCACCACACCACCTCGTCGGGTTGGGCCCCGAGATGGTGGGCCAGGCTGCAGCGGCTGCGTTCGAGCGCTTCAGCCGCCGCCAACCCGAAGCCATGCAGGCTGGAGGGATTGGCCCAGACCAGGGGGGCCGCCGCCGCCATCGCCGCCAGCGCCGCCTGGCTCGGGGGCGTGGTGGCGCATGTATCTAGATAACGCCCCAAATCCCATGGGCCCGCGGAGCCCCCCCTGGCGGCGGCGGTTGCGGGGGCCATGCCGTTAACCGGCCCTACCGCCATCGCGGGGCAAGCGACCCAGCAGCCGGTCCTCTAGGGAATTGGTGGCAATTGCCACCAATTCATCAAGGGATCGCCTTTCCAGCAGTTGTTGCACCCGGGCCCGGGCCTCGGCGTTGGGGCAGGCCTCGGGCCGCACGCAGCCCTGGACGCAGGCCACGGCGCAGTCGATGGCGGCGGCCTGGGGCAACTCAGCGTCGCTGGGTTCGGCCGGTTCGGCCCCGGTTGGTTCGGTCTTGGCCGGCTCGGCCCAGGCCGGATTGGCCTCGGCCGGCACGGCACCGTGGGCGAGCTGGCCATGGAAGACCGCCTCGGCCGGGCCGGTCATCCAGACAGGTCCGTTGGCCCCATCCCACTCGATTTCCAGGGCGCCACCGGGCAAGTCCAGGCGGGCCCGCCGTTCGGCTAGGCCCAGCAGGTGGCAGGCCACCAGGGTGGCGCAGGCGCCGGTGCCGCAGGCCAGGGTCGGTCCCGCCCCCCGCTCCCAGACCCGCATGCGCAGGTGGACTGGGCTGAGGACCTGGACGAAATGCACGTTGGTGCGGGCCGGGAATGCTTCGTGCTGCTCCAGCAGGGGCCCCAGCGTTTCGAGATCAACGGCATCGAGATCGGCCACCGGAATCACCACATGGGGATTGCCCATGCCGGCGGCGGCCACGGCCAGGGTCTGACCCGCCACCATCAAGACGCCCTGGGGCAAACCGGCCGGTCCCACCGCCAAGGTGGTGGGGACGGTTTCCGGGCTCAAGCAGGGCGGGCCCATGTCCACCCGCACGCTGCCATCGGCCTGGAGCTCGGGAATGATGGTGCCCGCCAGGGTCTCGATCAACCAGCGGCGGCCCGGAGCATCACCATCGCGGTCGGCCAGAAATCGGGCCAGGCAACGGATGCCGTTACCGCACATCTCCGGTTCGCTGCCATCGGCGTTAAAGATGCGCATGCGCAGCTCACCCCCCTGGCGGGGAGGCAGAGCTAATATCAACCCATCGGCACCAATGCCGTAGCGACGATCACAAATCTGACGAATCTCTTCGGGGTTGTGTTCTTGGCTACCAAGCTCGCCTAAAATTCGGGCGTCGATCAGCAGAAAGTCGTTGCCCAGGCCCTGGTATTTGCTGAATCCTTGGGCGAGCCAACCGGCCAGGGGAGCATGGGAAGACGGCGGCAACGGTTTCACGCGATAGGGCCCCAATCCTATGCAGAGCGCCTTTGACACCAAACACTCGCGACTCGACACCTCCCTGCCGAGCATTCGCCATCTTCAGGATCTGATCCGCAACCACAAACCGGTGCAGATCGAGATCAACACGGGCGAATCCCTGGAGGGTGTGCTGGCCTGGCAGGACGTGCACTATCTGGCCCTGCGGGAGCCGATGGGGGAGTCCGTGCTGCTGATCAACCGCGAAGCGGTGGTGTTGGTGCGTTGCCTTAGCTAAGGCTGGCGAAGGGGTATGGCACCATCGCTCTGGACATGCCGGCCCACCCCTTGAGCGACCCTTCACGCTATCTCCCCCAGGCGATTGAAGAGCGCTGGCAGCGGCGCTGGCGCGAACTTGATCTGGACGACACCCCGGAGCAGGGCGAAGGGGAGCCCTGCTATGCCCTCTCGATGTTCCCCTATCCCTCGGGGAGCCTGCACATGGGCCATGTGCGCAACTACGTGATCACCGATGTCTATGCCCGCGTGCAGCGCATGCGGGGCCGGCGCGTGCTGCATCCGATGGGCTGGGATGCCTTCGGGTTGCCGGCGGAGAACGCGGCGATTGAAAGGGGCGTCAATCCGGCGGAC
>CANGZM010000247.1 GCA_947458155.1 Synechococcaceae cyanobacterium
ATCCCGTTTCCCCCAATGGGACCACTGCCTGGCCTGGCTGCCCGACAGCTTTGGCTTTGGCGCCGGCCTGCCCGCCGTGGCCGAGGCGACTGGTGTGCGCTGGTTTTGCACCCACAAGCTGGCCTGGAACGCCACCACTCCCTTCCCCCATCGCCTGTTTCGCTGGCGTAGCCGCTGTGGTGCCGAGGTGTTGGCCCTGATGACGGCCCCGATCGGCACCGATGGCGATCCGGTGGCCATCGAGCGCTATCGGCTCGAATGGCAGCGCTGCAGCGGCGTGGCCGACGCCCTCTGGCTACCGGGGGTGGGGGACCACGGCGGCGGGCCCAGCGCCGAAATGTTGGAGCAGCTGGCCCTATGGAGCCAACAGGGTGCCGCTGCCCGCCAGCAGCCGGGCAGCCTGCGCCGCTACCTGGCCGGCCTCGAACCGCTGGCGCCCCGTTTGCCGGTGTGGCGGGACGAGCTGTTCCTGGAATTGCATCGCGGCTGCGCCACCAGCCGTCCCGACCAGAAACGCCACAACCGCAGCCTGGAGCGCCTGCTGCGGGAGGCGGAACTGGCCCAGGTGCTGGCCCCGGTGGGGCTGGCCCCAGGGGTGCTGGCCCCACCGGGGCTGGCCCCAGTGGGGCTGGCCCCGGAAGCCGTCGATTGGCGCCCGCTGCTGTTCCAACAGTTCCACGACATCCTGCCGGGCACGGCCATCCCCGAGGTTTACGACCAGGCCGAAACCCAGTGGCGCGCCGCCCGCCGCCGCGCCCGTTGCCAGCGGGACCGGGCCCTGGCCGCTGCCCTCGGTTCCCCCCCAGGGCCGGTTCCGGGCGGCCAGGCCTGGGCGGTGGTGCAGTTGCAACCCCTCAGCGCCGCGCCCCGCACCCTGCGCCTGCCGGCCGGCCCCTGGACCCTTGGTCACCAGGAAGCCCCATTGGCCAGCCAGGACGCCCCGGGTGGCGGTCAGTGGGTGCAGCTTCCCCCCCTCGCCGGCATCGAGCGCCTGTGGCTCCAGCGCAGGCGCCCTGGCCATGCGGGGCCCGCTGGGCAAGTTCAGAATCCGGTGCAGGTGCTGCTGGAAAGCGACGCCGGCGGCGGATCCCGTTGGCGACTCGACAACGGTCTGGTGGGCGCCAGCATCGGCCCCGCTGGGGTGGAGCGCCTCTGGGATGGCCACGGACGGCAGCTGCTGGCGGGTCCCCTGGAGTGGCGCCGCTGGCGCGATCAAGGCGAGTTCTGGGATGCCTGGGACATTGCGGCCGACTACCGGGACCACCCCCTGCCCTGGAGCTGGAGCGGCGCTCCGCAGTGGCGCGAACGGGGACCGCTGTGCGCCAGTTTTGTCTGGCGGGGCCGCTGCGGTAATAGTTCTGTGCGGCTTGAGGGGCGGTTGCTGGCGGGCTGCCCCTGGCTCGAACTGGTGCTGCAGGTGCGCTGGCAGCAGCGCCATGAGTTGCTGCGCCTGGAGGTGCCCCTGGCCCAGCCGGCCTGCCGTTGGGCAGCGGACACCTCCGGCGGCGTGATCGAGCGCCCGGCCATCGCCCGCAACCCCCGGGAGCAGGCCCGCTGGGAGGTGCCTGCCATCAGTTGGATTGCCTCGGTGAGCCCATGCGGCCTGGGCGACGTGGCGCTGTTGCTCGATGGCCCCCAGGGGGTGTCGGGCCAGGCCGAACGGCTGGGGGTTTCGCTGCTGCGGGGCCCCACCTGGCCCGATCCAGGCGCCGACAATGGCCTGCAGCGCCAACGACTGGCCCTGATGCCCTGCCCCGGGGGCTGGCGCAACGCCGCCGTACCCGCCCAGGCCGTGCGCCTACGCGAACCGCTCTGGTGCCGACCCCTGGAGACCGGGGGTGGCGGTGATCAGGGCTGGCCTGGCCTGCCGCCCCTGGCGCCCGATCTACAGCTGGTGGCCCTGCGGCCAGCGGCAAGGCCAGGCGAAGCGCTATTGGCCGTACAAAACCACGGGCCCTGCCGGCGCCAACTGGCCCTGGGGCCCCACTGGCAGGTGCTGGCCCGCTGCGATGGGCTGGAGCGGGATCTTGACCGTGACGGGACGGGTGACAACGGGGCCGATGCGGATCAGCCCGCAGTTCAGGCCAATGGATCGGCCCTGACCGCCCTGGCCCCATGGCAACTGGGCTGCTGGCGGCTGAAGCTCAATCCTCGTGGTCGTCAAACGGATCGGTGAGCCGCTTGGAAGGGGGCCCGAAGGCGGTGTAGATGCCGAAGCCAGTGAGGGCCAGCAGCACCGCCAGCACTGCGAGGGCGACGGAGAGGGCGGGGGACGTGCTGGTGGGATCCATCGGGGTAGTAGGGGGGAGGGGAAAAGGGGCCAGGGCCGGGGTGGGTTGCATCAAAACTCTCGACGGGGCGGCCCAGGCCGGGAGGGATGGCCCTTACAGTACCCAGCACGATCTCCACTCTGAGAGTTCAGCTCTGTCATGGCTCAACGCACCCGCTTGGGAGACTTCCTTCGTCCCCTTAATTCCGAGTACGGCAAGGTGGTCCCAGGCTGGGGCACCACGCCGGTGATGGGCATTGCCATGCTGCTTTTCTTGGTGTTCCTGCTGGTGATCCTGCAGCTGTACAACAAGTCGCTGCTGCTGGAAGGCATCAATGTCAACTGGAACAGCGTCCTCTGAGTCCTTCCCAACCTCCCAGGATCCATGAACATCTTCGGCATCGGACTCCCCGAGATGGCGGTTATCGCCGCCATCGCTCTTTTGGTGTTCGGCCCCAAGCGCCTGCCGGAGATGGGCAAGACCCTGGGTAAAACCCTCAAGGGTTTTCAATCGGCCTCCCAGGAATTCGAAAAAGAATTCCGCCAGGCCATCGACCCCGAGGTGCCGGCCAGTGCCACCGCCACCGCCACTGTGCCGGCCGTGGCGGAAGCGCCGATTTCGGTGTTGCCCCCCAGCCCCGATACGGCCCTAACCGCTACGCCCGTAACCGCTACACCCGTTACGGCCACGGCCGTTGCCGCCACACCTCTGGGCGCCAGCGTTGAGGCTGACTGAAGCCCGCCGCGGTGACCAGCCCCAACTCCCCTGCCAGAGCGTGGATTTGCAATTGCTGGTAGGGCTGGGCAACCCGGGCGAGCGCTATGACCTGACCCGCCACAACATTGGCTTCATGGCGGTAGAGCAAATGGCTCGCGCGGCCGGTGCGGCCCTTAAGTCCCAGGCCAAATTGCAGGGACTGAGCGCGGAAATCGGCAGCGGTGCCGGCCGGCTGCGCCTGCTGATGCCCCAGACCTACATGAACGAGAGCGGCCGCAGTGTGCGCTCCACTCTCGATTGGTACCGGCTTGATGCAGCGGCGATGCTTGTCCTGGTGGACGACATGGATCTGCCTTTGGGTCGCCTGCGGCTGCGCATGGCCGGTGGTGCCGGCGGCCACAACGGCCTCAAGAGCATCATCCAGCACCTGGG
>CANGZM010000248.1 GCA_947458155.1 Synechococcaceae cyanobacterium
CAGGCTCAGGACGGGCGTTGGGTTGAGCGCCCCAAGAACGGTGGCCGCCAACAGGGGCGACAGCAGGGGCAACAACAGCAGACGACGCAGCAAGGGCGGCAGGGCTCAGGGGGCAGGGGAGGAAGGCTGGGGGTTCGGATCGACCAGGGGTAGCGGCCCCTGCCAGCGGCGCAGGGAACCGAGGTCCAGGCCCAGTACATCAAAAACGCGGATGACCAGGAAGTCCACCATTTCTGCCAAGCTGGTTGGCTGGTGGTACCAGGCCGGCACCGGCGGCGCGATCCGGGCTCCCGCCTCAGCTAGGGCGGTGAGATTGCGCAAATGCACGAGGTTCCAGGGCAATTCCCGCGGCGCGATCACCAGGGGCCGCCCTTCTTTGAGGTGAACATCGGCGGCCCGCTCGATCAGGTCAAGGGCCACCCCGCTGGCAATCCGTCCGACGGTGCCCATGCTCGCCGGCAAAATCACCATTCCCCGGGTGCGGTAGCTGCCGCTGGCGATCGCCGCCGCCTGGTCATTCCAGCGATAGCAACGCAGGTGGCCGGCGGCTTCACCGGTGCGCTGGCGCCAGAATGCCTCCTGGGCCTCGGGTTCGGAGGGCACCCGCACACCCAACTCGGCCTGCCACACGGCGATGGCGCCCCGACTGGTCACCATCTCGACCGTCTCGCCGGCCTGAAGCAACAGGGCCAGGGCCCTTTCGGCCAGGGGTTGGGCCGAGGCACCGGAAACGGCCAGTACGACCGGAAGGGCCGAAGTCATCAGCGCCGTCTCAGGATTCGGCCAAGGCCAGTTGACCCTGCTCGACGGCTTCAGGAGGAACGGGGAGGGACGAAGGCTCGTCAACGCCCTCTGGCGGGGTGGAAGCGGTTTGATCCACTACCAGATCGATCTGGTTGCGCAGGGCGTCGACCTGTTGGATTTCGACTTCCACCATGTCGCCAA
Source organism: Synechococcaceae cyanobacterium (assembly GCA_947458155.1). Lineage (GTDB taxonomy): Bacteria > Cyanobacteriota > Cyanobacteriia > PCC-6307 > Cyanobiaceae > Cyanobium. The sequence continues at coordinate 946 of CANGZM010000248.1, forward strand.
GCATGTAGGTCCGGCGGGAGCGGCGGCCCACCAACTGGTTCTGGCGTGAACGGTATTCGTACCAATCATCCTTGAGGGAACTGACATGCACCAGGCCTTCCACCTGGGAAGGGGGCACCTCCACAAAGAAGCCGTAGCTTTGGACGCCGCTGATGCGACCCGGCAGGGTCTGACCCACCAGTGGTTCGGCGGCGCGGGCCTGGGCCATCGACACCACGTCATCATGAAACTCCTGAACGAAGCGACAACGGCCGTTGAGACGGTTGGCCAGCCCATGGCTGAGGCTTTCCTGGAACGGGGCCAGCTGGGACGGCGTCAGCAGGGCCCAATCGATGGCGCCATGGCAAGAATCCGCCGCCACTTCGACAGCAACTTTGTGGCGCACGGTGGGACGGTCCTTACCATCCACCAACAGGCTCACCAGCAGGTGCTGGTTGAAGACATCCCCGTAATGCAGGCTGGCGCAGCTCCAGGGGGCGAAGGCCAGGGTCTCAGCCGCCAGGGCATTTTCTCCGGGTTGCGCCCCATAACGGAGCGGTTGCAAGGCTTCACGCAGCTGTTGTTGCAAGGCTCGGCAGCGATCACTGGCCAGGATCAGCGGCAATAGGTCGACGGCGTTGGCCTGGCCCTCGGCACCCAATTCCAGCGGTATGTCGAGTGCCACCGCCATGCGCGCCACCTCATTAAGTTGCCCCTGGTCTGGGGCGTCATTGAGGGCAAAGAGAGCCGGTAATTCCAGGGCCGCCATGTGCCGGCCAAGGGCACGGTGGGCCAGCAGCACCGTCTCGCGCAAAAGACTGATCGGGTGGTCCGCCGCCAAGGCCACCAGCCATCCCTGGGGTGGGGCATCCGGGGGCGGCACCTGCAGATCCGCCAGGCTGGGCAAGGGCGGCACCGGCAGGTCAAGATCGATCGCGCCACTGGCCTGGCGGATCTGCCGCACCAAGGTGGTCAGACTCACCAGCTGATCAACCAGCTGCAGATGGTCCTTGAGGGGCTTGAGGGCTGCGGGAACCGTCCGGGCCTTGGGTTTGCGCTCCGCCAGGGCGGCCATGACCTCCACGCTGAGCGCAGCATCGGGCTTGATCTGGCTGAGGCAGAAGCGGTAGTGCTCCAGGGCGCCGTTGGCATCGAGGTCGAGGGCCACCGAAACCGCCGCCTGGGCGATGCCCACATCAAAGGCGGCGGCTTTGGCAAGGGCTGGGCTGAGCAGGGGAAGCCAATGGGATCCCGCCGAGAGGGTTTCGGCCTGCTGCCGCAACCAGCAATCCAGGGGACCGCCGATCGGGAAACGCTCAGCCACGGCTGGCGCATGCAGCCACAGCCGCCAGCCACCCTCCCGCTCCTCGAGGGAAAGGGCCGGCAGAATCGGTGCATTCGCCCCGGACCAGCCCCGGGGCAGCAGGGTCGGCAGCCCGGTCAGATCCTCACGGCCCTTCTCCACCGGGGTGCGCAGGGTGGCGCGGGGGGGGGCAGGCAGCGACTGGAGATGGTGGCGGACCAGGAGCAGGTCCTTGTCGGCAGCCTCGCCGCCCCGCACTGGCAAGCTGCGGGCCACATGCCCCTGGGGCGCGAACTGGCCGACAGGAAAGCGGTCGATCTGGACCTCGACCAACTGCTCCTGGCGATGGGCCAGGTGCTGACCATCTGCGGGGGTGAGTTCGACGGTGGTTAGCAGGCGGTCGTCGAGGGGAACCGCCAACAAGCGGCCGTCCTGTTCTTCGACTTGGGCCAGCAGGCTGGTGGCATGCCGTTCAAGGATGCAGACGACACCGCCTTCGGGGGAGCGGCGGCGGGCGCCTTCCCGGGTGATGCGCACCAAGACGCGATCGCCATTCCAGGCGTGGTTGAGTTGATGATCACGGATATAGATGTCTTCCTCGCCGTCTTCGCGCAGGGCAAAGCAAAAGCCCTTGGTGGAACAGCGCAAGCGGGCCGCGACCAGATCGGGGGTCTCCAGGCGACGCCAGCCCTCGGCTGAGGACTCCACCAGAGCCAGCCGGGTGAGGGCTTCTAGGGCGATGTCCAGTTGCTCAAGCTCGAGCTCGGTGCTTAAGGAGAGGGCCTTCTGGAATTTGGCTAGCGACAGCCAGTCCGTCGCCGAGAGTTGATCAAGCAGGTCAGCGACCGTGAACTTCATCGCAGTTCTGTTGAGGGAATCGGGATAGATCGGGCGCATCGGGCCCGAACGGGTTGAACTAGCAACAGCGCCAAAGGAGTCCGTGCTCCAGGTGCGCAGGGAGAGAGCGCTGGCGGGTTGACCTCGCCGTGGAGGAGGTCAGGGACAGGAACCGCTGGCAAAGGCCCCAGCCTGGGGCGTGGGCCATTCGCTGGACAACGGTGAAGCTGACTTTACGGACCGGGGGTATCGGAGCCATTGGCGATGGCCCCGGCCGGCCCGTCCTGGGGCCCGATGGAGCGCAGGATCAGCCGGGCCCCCAGGATCA
>CANGZM010000249.1 GCA_947458155.1 Synechococcaceae cyanobacterium
ATGGCGGGCCAGGCGTTGCCGCTGAAGCGGTATTGCACGCCGATCGGCAAGACGGTCATCGCTTCCGGGCGCTGGGCTTTGGCCAGGTCATCGGCGGTCCAGAAGGCCAGCTGGGCAGCTCCCGGCTCCAGGGCCGAAAGCCGTTCGTTGTGGCCGTTGGTGGCCCCCTCCGGCGCCACGGCCAGGGGATAGGGACCGTCCAGCAACAACTGGCGGGCGGTGCGCAGGGCCGCCGTATCGAGCTTGCCCCGCTGGATCGAGCAACCCCCCAGCCGCTGCAGCAACCAACCGATGCGGGGTCCGGCCCAGAGGGGAATGCCCCGGTCGTATAGGAACTGGAAGTGGGGACGGGGCCGCCATTGCCGTCCCAGCCGGCGTCCTTCCTGGGCCAGATCGCGCCAGATCAGGTGGGCCAGGCAAGCCGGATCATCGACACTGGGATGGCGAAAGGCCAGCAGCAGCCTGCTTTCTCCCGCCTGGAAGCGGTCCATGGCGGCCACCAGGCGCTCCAGGCTCTGCACCTCCAGACTGGTAATGGCGCACTGGCGCCGCAGATACCAGGGCAGCAGGCGCCGACTGAGGGCCAGCACCCGCCCATCGAGCCGGGGGGGCAAAAAGTCGAGCGGCGCAGCGGTGGGCATGGGACCCATCGTTGCAGTGGAAGATGCCGTCAGCGGCACGGATGGACTGGGACAGCGTGTCAGTCCCCCTAATCACCCTCGAATCACCCCTTGCCAGAGATTGACCTGCCCTGAATTGCTCGCCTCCCCCACAATCCGACTGAGCACACCAGATATAGCGTCTGCGGCGGCATGGTCAAGGACGCTTCGGATCACTGACGCCGGCTGGTGGGTAGCCCCGATCAGCCATGCCAATGACCTTGGCGTCCAAAGGGGCCTCCAACGGCAGCGCCGGTGGAGCTCCCACCATTCCTTAGCCTGCCCGTTTGGGCAAATCGCTCCAATGGCCCGCTTTCATGCTGTCCTTTCGCCTGATTCCTTTGTGGGCCGAAGGAACCGCAGCGCCTGGCGACGGCGGCTATTAATGCTGATCAAGGTGTCAGCGCTGGTGCTAGCCATTGGGCTGGCCAAGTTGGTGGCCCATCAACTGGGTTGGGAGTGGATGCGGCCTAACCCCCTGGTGACTTCGCTGGTGGCTTCGACGGTGTTTTTGATGGGCTTTCTGCTCAACGGGGTGCTGGGAGATTTCAAGGAAAGTGAGAAGTTACCTGGTGAGATCGCTACCAGCCTGGAGACCCTGGGGCTGGAGATACAGGCCATTCCCAGCCACAACCCCGTAGCCCAAGTTGGGTACCACTTGGCGGCGGTGGCAGAACTAGGCGATTCGATCCTGGAATGGCTGCTGAATCGCATCCCCACCGCCGAGCTGTTGCGCCGCTATCAACAAACCCATGGCCAGGTGGTGGAAGCCTCGGTGAAGTTGGGGATACCGCCGTTACAGGCACGGCTGATGGCGGAAACAGCCCAGATCCTGAAGCTGATCAACCGGGTGGAGGCAATCCGCGAAACCTCCTTCATCACGCTGGTGTATTGGTTAGCCACAGCTGGCATCGTGCTGCTGAGCGGCAGCCTGATATTCACAGTTACCGACGTACTGCAGGAGTCCATCTTTTTCATTATAGTAATTACTTTTCTACTTGTCTTCTTGCTACGTCTCATCGCCGATATCGACAACCCCTTCGGTCACGCCGATGCCACCTCCGCCGAAGATGTGTCCATCGACTTGCTGGTGGCCACGGTGCTGAGACTGAAGGAGATGGCAAAGGTAGCGAGGGGTTAAGGGGAGCTCTTAGAAATTTGTTTAATTGGCCTGGGAAGTCCTTTGGCAGGCGCTCTAGTGTTGATGCTGCCTTGGTCTATATCGTTACGATGTCCATCTTAACAGCACAATTTTTGAGGTTTCTCCGTGGCGCCCCCGTTGCCACCGCCGACACCAAGCCAAGGCCAGGCGACAAGCCCGTGAATCCGTACCGGCTCGCAGTAGAAGAAATGTAATGGCGCTCCCATCCTGACGGAAATATGATTGACTGTATAAATAGTCACATTCTCAGCGGGGCGGCTGTCCCTGCCAAGCCATGACCACCTCAGCCTCCGCCATCAGTCGTTACTCCCTTTGGTCTGGCAGCATCTCCGGCACCACCGGCACTGGCTTGGATCAGGTGATCAGCTGGCTGGGCCGGGACCCTGGCCTGGGCAGCTCAACTGATGCCCCCTCCCTGGCCGCGGGCATCGCCGCAGCGGATGAGTTGAATCGGCTCGTAACCACGGGCCTGGCCGCCATTGGGCGATCGTCGGCTCTCGTGCTCACCCCAGGCGACCTGATCGCCCTGAACGCCTGGATACGCTCCGATCCTGCCCGCCTGCAGGCCTTCATCAATGCCCACGGCGACGACGAAGGAGATGGGGAGACTGGCTTCCACCGCCTGATCAACAACGGCGCCAGCCAGCTGTTTCACGGCAACAACCTGGTTAATACCGTCCTCGATTCCGTTTACCACTTCGGCTTTCAAATCGATGCCGCTGGTAATTTTCTCAATGAAGACGGCACCGCCAACGCCTCGCTGCAAGTCGTAGCGAAACGACTGAGCGCACTGCGGGTGGATGTGGCCAACACCAACAGCCAGCTCGACCGCACCACCGAAGCAATCGTTGCGGACGCTGGCCTGGCCAACCAAATTCCGTTGGCCCAAATCAAGGGAGGTGCTGAGGCCGCCAATGGGCTCAACCAGCTCATTCTCGCCGGCCTGGCCTCTCTTGCGGCGGGCACGGGCAGCGATCCCAACCGAATTGAAGTAAGTGAGGTGTTGGCAATCAACGAGTGGATCCGCAATGATCAAACCCGTTTCAACAATTTCCTGATACTACACGGGGATGATGAAAATGGAGAAGAAACCGGATACCACCTGGTGCAAAATGATGGTGCAAACACCGCTCAATTCGGGCTTAATCTTGTCGATACTGTGCTTGATGGGATTTATCACATCGGCTTCGAGATCGGTGTTGACGGTCGCTTCCGCAACGAAGATGGTAATGCCAACGCCCGTGTTACAGACGTGGCCGATTGGCTCAATTACTACCTCGGCGATCCCTCCACCACTGGCTCTGGCCTTGATCGAATTGTGGATACCGCTCGCTGGGATGGGGGCCTGGCAACCCACACTTCAGCCGCTCAGATCCGAGGTGGCCTCGATGCGGCAAATGGTCTCAATGAGCTGATCCTCAAGGCGGTAAAGGCAACGGATGTGAATTTGGATGGTTGGATCAGCCGCGGTGATTTGCGCCAAATCAGCCAGTGGATCCAAACCAACAGCTACGACGATTTTCTTGTCTTGCATGGCGATGATGAAGGCGGTGTAGAAACCGGCTTTCAC
>CANGZM010000250.1 GCA_947458155.1 Synechococcaceae cyanobacterium
CCGTCTTGATGAACAGGCGGCTGACGTATTTCTCGACGTTGCGAATCGAGGTTTCGAGGCGACGGGCGATTTCCTTGTTCATCATTCCCTCCGCCACCAGTTGCAGCACGCTGGCTTCGCGGGGGGTGAAATCGAGGGAGACATCGGGGGTGGGCTTACGGGCGCCACCGGGGCCAAGCATCGAGCGGATCTCGGTGATCTGCTTGGCCAGGCTGCCGATGTCGGCATCGGCAAAGCGGGCCGCTTCGGCGAGCAAACGCTCCTGGCGCCGCACCACATTGCGCACCCGTGCCACCAGTTCGTCGGGATCGAAGGGCTTGGGGATGTAGTCATCCGCCCCGGCCTGGAAGCCGGCGATGCGGTCGGCCGTCATGCCCTTGGCGGTGAGAAACACCACCGGCGTACCACCCAATCTCTCATCCCCCCGCAGGCGCTTGAGCAGGCCAAAGCCATCGCAGCGCGGCATCATCACGTCTGTGATCACCACATCGGGCAGCATTTGCTGCGCCACCGTCCAGCCCTCCTCGCCGTCGTTGGCGGTGGTCACCTGGAAGCCCTCGTCTTCCAGGTAGGCCTTGACGGCCGTGCGCATGCCCGGTTCGTCGTCCACCAGCAGCAACCGCACCGGCGGGCTGGGGATCGCCGCTGCGCTGGGATCGGGGAGGCCGGCGGGGCCGGCGGCGGGAATGTTGGCCATTGTTGAAATCTATCGGGGGGGGGTGGCGATGACCTGTTCGCTTTCAGGCAGTTGGCCCGAAAAACCAAGCTGCCGCGCCGTGGCCGCCAGCGTCGCCGGGTCCTGGCCCGCCTGCTGCGGAAAGCAGCTGGCCCACCACACCATGTGGTCCAGCCGGTTGGCCCGGCTGATCGCCCCCCCCGGATTCAACAACCGCACAATCACGCGCTGGCGGTCGCCGGTGATGCGCATGGGCCCTTTCGTGTCACAACGCACCACATCGGTGGCGATCACCACCCGGTCGGGCCACTGGCGCCAGATGTTCACCCGCCATAGATCGGGGGTGCTCGGATCCTTCTGCAGCCCGAACACCCCCACGCTGAGGTGCCCCTGCAGGCTTTCGCGCTCCTCCAGGATCACCAGATCGGCCGGCCGATCCGGGCTGCTGCCGGGTTCTGCCGCCTGGGCTGGGGCCGCCGCCCAGCCGCCGGCCCCAGCCCAGGCGGCCACTTCAAGGCTGGCCAGCAGCAGGCAGGTCCGCAGCCCCTGGCCCGGCCAGGGGGCGGGCTGGGGCGCCCCGTTCTGGAAGCGGGCCCCGGGGCGCCGCAGGGGCAGAAAAGTTGAGAGCATGGCTCCATGCTCGCCTACCTCGACCACAACGCCACCACCCCCTGCGATGCCGCCGTGCTGGCGGCCATGGTCCCCTGGTGGAGCGAGCAGTTCGCCAACCCCTCCAGCCGCCTCTACCGGCCCGCCCTGGAGGCCGCCGCCGCCGTCGCCATCGCCCGCGAGCAGGTGGCCGCCGCCCTCGCCATGCCCGCCGCCAGCGTGGTGTTCACCAGTGGCGCCACTGAGGCCAACAACCTGGCCCTCAAGGGGGTCGCCGAGGCCGCCCTGGAGGCCGGCAACCCCCGCCGCGGCCTCGTCACCCTGGTCACCGAGCACCGCGCCGTCCTCGATCCCCTGGCCTGGCTGCAACGCCATGGCTTTCCCCTCACGGTCCTGCCCGTGCAGGCCGATGGCCGCGTCGACCTGGAGCGCCTGGCGGCGGCCCTCGGCCCCTCCACCCTGCTGCTGTCGGTGATGGCGGCCAATAATGAAATCGGCGTGCTGCAACCCCTGGCCGCCATCGCCGCCCTCTGCCGCGAACGCGGCGTGCTCTTCCACTGCGATGCCGCCCAGGCCGTCGGCCACATTCCCCTGGCCATGGCCGATATCGGCATCGACCTGCTGTCGCTGAGCGGCCACAAGCTCTATGGCCCCAAGGGCGTTGGCGCCCTGCTGCGGCGCCCCGAGCTGCCCCTGGCCCCCCAACAGCACGGCGGCGGCCAGGAAGGGGGCCTGCGGGCCGGCACCTCGCCCGTGCCCCTGCTGGTGGGATTGGGGCTGGCCGTCACGCTGGCGCAGGCCGATCGGGCCGAACGGGGGTTAAGGCTGGCCGCCCTGCGGGATCGGCTCTGGCAGGGGCTGGAGGCCCTCGGCGACATCCAGCGCAATGGCAGCGCCCTGCATGCCCTGCCCCACAATCTCAACGTCAGCATCGCTGGCGTCGATGGCCAACGGCTGCACCGGATCCTGCGGCAGCGGTTGGCGGTCAGCAGCGGCTCCGCCTGCAGCCAGGGCAGCCCCTCCCATGTGCTGGCGGCCCTGGGCCGCAGCCGCAGCCAAGCCGCCGCTTCAATTCGGTTCGGGCTCGGCCGCAACAGCGATGACGCCATCATTGATGCCGCCATCGCCGCCGTGGGCGAGGCGGTGACAGAGCTGCGCCAAACCCAAGCCAAGGCCCCAGACCCCGCCTAGGTTTTGGCCCTACCGTCCGGCGATCCGATGGCGATGTCCCCCCTGCCCCCCCGGAAGCTTGACCTGGGCCAGGCCCTGCGGGATGGCTGGCGGGCCTTCGCCCGCAATCCCTGGAGTTTCCTGCTCTTCGGCCTGCTGCTGGTGGGCCTGGAACTGGCCCTGCACCTGCTGCTGCAACCCCGCCTGCCCTTCGCCTGGAAACCCTCCGCCTGGCTGACGGGCGCCACCCCCTTGGCCTGGAGTCCCTGCCGCTTCGATGCAGGCGTGCTGGAGTGCCGCCTCGACCTCAACAGTGTCAACTGGCCGCGGCTGCTGCGCCAATCCCTCGACCTGCTGCGCTACGGCCTGGTGGTGCTGTGCCAAAGCGTGCTGCTTGGCGGCCTATCGCTGCTGCTCGGCCTCTGGGGCACCAGCGGCTTGATCCGCGGGTCCTGGCTGGCCCTTGAAGGTCGCCGCCCCCAGCTTGCCGATTTCAGCCACTGGGATGCCAGGGCGCTGTTGCGGCTGGCCCTGCCTTCGTTTTTGCTGAGCTGGGGCCTGGGGCTGGTCTTCGCCATGGCCGGGCTGCTGGCGGTGGTGCTGGGCGGTCTCCAGCCCTGGCTGGCCCTGGTGCCCCTGCTGGCGGCCCTAGCCATCCTCATCTATTTATCAGTGAGCCAGTTCTTCCTGCCCCAACTGGCCCTGTTGCACGACCCCAACGCCCTCGACACCCTCCAGGCCGGCCAGCGCCAGGTCGATCGCCATTGGGATCAGGTGGCGGGCCTGTCAGTACTGAGCTTCGTAGTGCTGGTGGCGGGAGCCTTGTTGGGCCTCGGCTTCGGCCTATTCATCGCCTGGCCGGTGGTGGTCTGCATCCAGACCGCCGCCTACCGGCAACTGTTCGGCCCGA
>CANGZM010000251.1 GCA_947458155.1 Synechococcaceae cyanobacterium
TCAACTAGTTGGGCGTGGACTGGAGCGGAGATGGCCATGGTGGCCATTGTGATCGGGGCTGCGGCGGAACGCACCGGTCTTCAGTTTTCAGGCAGGCATATTTTTCATTCCAGATGAAAAAATGGTAAATCTGAAAATTTATCTGTCTATCAGTTAATTTTCAGCGCAGTAGAATTTTCATGGCCCGTGAGCAGGCTCCACTTGTAAAAAAAGGCGATGACAGCAGGGAGCTCGCGCTGGCAAGGGCTCAGAGCTGGCTGGTTCAGCAGGCGGTGGAAGCGTTCCAGGCCTCGACAGGCCTTGAACTGCAGCTGCGCCCAGCTCCGCCGGGGCTTGGGCAGGCAGGGGGCTGGCATCTGATCCTCACGCCCGAGGGGGGGGCTTGCCCAGGGTGTATCGAGCTCTCGTGCGCAACGTCGAGCGCGCCGAAGCCCTTGGAGCAATCAAGGCCGAGCTGCAACAGTGCCCTGAGCCTGGGTTGCTGGTGTTGTCGCGGGCGAGCGGGCCCATCGCTCAGCAGTGTCGAGCCATGGGCATTGCCTTCATTGACGGCGTGGGCAACGCCTACCTGAAGGACAGGGGGCTGCAGATCTTCGTGACGGGGCAGAAGCGCCGCCAAGGACAAGAGATCACGGGCACGAGGCTGCCCACAGGTCGGGCGAGCACCCCCATAGGCCTCAAGCTGGTGTTTGCCCTGCTGAGCAATCCGGCCCTCACCATGGCCACCACCCAGATGCTGCAGGAAGCGACCGGGGTTTCTTTGGGCAGCGTGCCAGCGGTGCTGGGCGATCTTGAGCAGCAGGGACAGCTGGTACGGCTGGGATGGGGTAAGGGCTGGCAGGTGCGCAATTGGCGCCAACTATTAGACGAATGGGCCCTGCACTACGCCGTGCGACTGCGGCCTCGATTGCACAGCTATCGCTTCCGATCGCCGGGCCAGGGCTTGTGGTGGAAGGGGCTGGATCCACAGGTCTTCGGTGGCCAGTGGGGCGGCGAGGTGGCGGCTGCCCAGCTGGGCACGGTGTTGAAACCAGAAAAGGCCATTCTCTATCTGCAGCAGGGGGACATGCGGCTGGGTCTGTCGCAGTTGATCAAGAGCCAGGCGCTGCGCAGTGATCCCGATGGCGATGTGGAGGTGGTGGAGGCGTTCTGGGAAAACGAACGGCTGGGCTGGAGCGGATGTTGTGTTCCCCTACCGCTGGTGATCGCTGATTTGCAGGCCAGCCAAGATGCACGCAACATCGAAGCAGCGGTGGAACTGAAAGAGAGCTGGCTGCGTGATGTTGAAGCTTGAGCTGCCGCTGAGCAGTTGAAAGCCCGCTTGATTCGGGAACACGGCTTTGCTGAAGATCGGCACTGAGATTCTTGGTGGCCTCGCCGATCAGTTCCAGATTGCGTATTACGCCATCTTGAATCAAGCGAGAATTCATAAAAGCGTCTTCGTCGGCAGCCGCATATTCCTCGATGCGCTCTAGGCATTCGCGGATGCTTTCGAGGTAGAGCCGATCTTTGTTCACAGCAGCAGGTTCACAGCGGTAGTGCCTGGTTGAGGATCTCGCTGCGAATTAACGGATGCAGCGTTTGTGCTTCGGTCACATCCACAGGGCAACCCAGAAGATCTTCCAGATCCTGTCGCAGATGGATCAATCCCAACAGGCTTTGGTCTGCCGCCAGGTCAACGAGGAGGTCAAGGTCACTGCCGTTGTGTTCCTGTCCCTTGGCGATGGAGCCATAAATGCGCAGGTTGGTCGCGCCATGGCGGCGTGCGACCGCAAGCACGTCCAACCTGAGGTCCTGCAGGCGCTGGCGGATCGTGGTGGCGGGTGTGCGGCTCATAGTCCCAACCCCATCTGCTCGCTGTGTTCGTCGCCAGTCTCGCCCACCTGACTGGCCTTGGCCGGCCGGCCGCGCCGCTTGCCCCATGCAGCGCCGCCCGCCTTGCTGGCCTTCGCCCCCTGCTTCCCCCCCTTCCCATGCAGCCCCAACGCCACCTCCTCCCCATAGCGCTCGGCGTTGAGGGCGAGCAAGCGGGCGAGCACATCATCCCGAACGTCATCAGGCCAGCGGTAGCGCCAGGGGAATTTCTTCTTGCCCTTCACGGCGCCGTAGGCGCGCACCTGGGCTTCGAATGCGCAGGCTTCATCGGGCTTCCAGAAGAACAACTCGCCGCTGTCGATGCGCTCTTGCAGTTCATCGGGGAGTTGGGCGTCGTCTTCGAGATCGAGGTAGTCGAGCCTGAAGCCGCAGGCGGTGGGCACATCGCTCCAGCCCAGCGCCAGCAACGGTTGCAAGAAGGTGAGCTATCTCCTGCCTCAGCATCTGTTCTGCGTTGCCAAGACCCGGATGCGCGGCTGGCGCAATAGCGGCCCAGCAGAAACTCCACCACGTAGGTGGGGACTGGGTATTGGCGGGAGTATTTGCGCACCAGGTCTTTGCGCACCAGAAAGCCAGCGAAAGCCTTGGCTCAGAGCTGGTCGAGATGGTCCGTCTCGCTGGTGGCAGCGGGTGTGGTGGTCATGGCAACACCTCCAGCTGAAGAAGTTGGGCGGCCTGATTCAGTCGACGGTCGTAGCAGGCGAAGGTCAGGGGAAGGTCCAGTTGCTCGTGCAGGTTGTGGGCTGCAGCCAGTTGAACGCTGTCGTAGCCGCGCAGGCCAAATGCTTCTGCATACATACCGGCTTTTTCGACCAGCGGCTGGGTGACATCAGCAATCACAAAGTCAGGCCAAGCCTGCTCAAACATGGATCGAGCCTGGGCTAATCCAGACTGACTGGCACCCTTGAAGCGAGTGCGCTGGGCAAATGCGGCCATCGACTCAGCCCAGGTGATCCTGCAGACCGCAATTCCTTTTGAAGAAGAACGTGCCTTGATCATGCCTTCGCTGCCCTGCTCGTCGATGAAAAGCTTGAGAAGTGCTGACGTATCACAAAAAAGGATCACAGTGTCTAACCACGATCCTCGATCACGATGTCACTCATCAGTGGGCCACCATCATTCAGCTTGACGGGTGGTGGAATCACAGGGTTTTGCCCGCTCCAGCTGATAAGGCCAGCATCAATCGCCTTCTGCAGCGGATTGGTGGATGTTGGCTCCGCTGGCTTAACAGCGGTGATCCGGGCGATCGGCTTGCGGTGGGAGGTGACCTCCACCACCTCACCGGCCTGCACGCGGCCGAGCCATTGGGAGAGGTGGGTCTTGAGATCCCGCACGGAAACCTGGCTTGCGACCACATCTGCCATGCCTGACTCCGCCGATGCGACCACACTAGGCCAGATTTGGGTGTTCACGCTTCTCCTCCCACCACGGTGCGGCGTTGGGCGATCACCCGGCCATCAGGACTCAACAGCACCGCCA
>CANGZM010000252.1 GCA_947458155.1 Synechococcaceae cyanobacterium
CATGGTCATTGAACGCCTTCAACCCGTACGCCTCGAACCATGCAACGCCTTCTTCTTGCTGCTGGAGCCCTTTTGCTCGTGGTTGGTCTGCTCTGGCCGCTGATCAGCAGCAGCGGCCTGGGCCGCCTGCCGGGGGACATCAGTATTCAACGGCCCGGCTTCAGCTTTTATTTCCCGCTCACCAGCGGTCTGTTGGTGTCAGCTGGCCTCAGTTTGGTGCTGTGGTTGCTGCGGCGTTGACCCTGGGAGCTGGGCGGCTCATAGCCTGAACATCACCTGGGAAATGACGATCCAGGCGTCCTTGTCGCCAAAGGTGTCGTAGGTGGTGAGTTTGTAATTGCCTTCGAGGCCAAGCTGCAACCAGGGGTTGACGTCCCAGACGAGGTTGGCGAAGGCGGTGGCGTTATTCAACAGGCTGAAGGCGCCGCCGTCCTGGGCGTGGTCGATGCCGTAGCCGAGATTAAGGCGCAGATTGTCGCTGAGGTAGACGTACAACTGGGCCCAGCCCCCAGAGGTCGGTACGGCCTGATTGGAGTTGCGGTTGTAGGTCTGCAGGATGCCGGACATGTATTCCCCCAGGCCCTGGCCGGTGTACAGCTCACCGGAGATGCCCAGCCGCCGCCCCAGAGCCAGCTGGCCATCGAAGGCCGCTCCCCAGACAAAGATGACGGAGCGATCACTGGTCAAGGTGAGGGGAGTTAGGGCCCGGATGTTGTCGAGCACGCGCAGCTGGCCCACTACGCCGGAGAAGCCCAGCTCCAGGGGACGGAGCTGGCGGCCCCCCGCCCGCTCCTTGGTGGCCCCGAATCCCAGGGACAGGCGGCCTTCGAGATTGGGCCAACCGTTGTCCTCGACAATTTCCTGGCTCTGCAGATTGGACAGGTCGACCTGGTCGGGCAGGGCGGTGGTGACGGGGGAGGATGCGGCGAGCTGGAGGGCCCCACCAAAACCATCGCCCGCCTTGAAGTGGTTCTCTAGCCGGAATTGGGGCCGGTAGGCGCCGGGGTTGCCGGAGGCGGCCAATTTGCCATTGGGCAGGGTGTCGGGATCGCGGGGCGCGAAGACATCGAATCCCTGACCGGCGGCAAAACGCCAAGTTCCATTACTGATTTCGCCGTAATAAACCACCGGAGTGAATTGATAACCCTCGGCCAGGATGTTGTCCTGCAGCCAGAAGATAGCGAAGGCGCCAGGGGTCCAACCATGCCACTTCGGACCCTGGAAGGCGCCATAGACCATGCTCTGTTGGGCCGAGAGGTCGTAGGAGGTGTCGGGATTTTTGGGGCTAACAATTAGGGGTTGGCCCGAATTGAAGGTATAGCGGCTACTGGAAAAACCCAACAGTTTGGCCTCAGCCCATAGCTTCAGGCTGGCGCCATTGGCCTGCAGGGCGAAGCCCTTGCCGTTGTTGTATTGCAGGCCCGCTGGCTGGGTGGAGGCCTTAGCGCTCTGGGTGTCAGGGGCGGCTGCGACGGCAGTGCCGGAAGGGGAGGTGGTGTTGCTGGCGGCCACCGGCGAGCCGCCGAGTTGGGCGCGCAGCTGGGCCAATTCAGCGGCCAGGGTCTCCTGGCGGGCGGCTTCGGCAGCGAGCTGGGCCTGTTGCGCCGCCATCTGGCGCTGCGATTGCTGCAGTTCGCGCTCGAGGCGTTCGAGCCGCTGCAGGGCCCCCAGGGCCGGCTGGCAGGCCGGGGTGGCCGCAATCCTGGCTGCCAGGCCAGCATCGCCTTGCAGGAGCTGGGCTGCGGGGGCGTCGGGGCTGAGCCTGAGGGCCTGGCGGCAGGCGGGAAGGGCCAGGGCCGGCTCCAGGGATGCCAAGGGCAGCTCGGCGGCCACCGCAGCGCTGCCCAAAAGGGCCAGGGGTACCAGCAGGGGCCAGGCACGAAAGAAGCCGATGTATGGGAATGGGGCCGTACGCCTGGGGCTGCCGCTGGCCGGGGTTTGCACGCCGAGAGGGATATGCGTTGGCCCGATGTTGCCGACCCTGCCGCCCCTTGGCTAGCCATCGGAGGGTCCCAATGGGTCTAAAAAACGCAAAAAAGCTTGGCGACGGCGACCATCCATCGGCAGGCTTTTGGTACCACTGGCCCGCTTATGCGCCCCCTTGCTTTCGATCGCAGCTTCGCCCAGGCCGTGCCTGCCCCGCTGCTGCTTAGTGGGCTACTCAGCCTGACCCTCCCATTAGGACCCAGCGTCGCTGCCGTCGCCAGCCCGCCGGTCCCAGCGGCCTCGCCGCTGGCAACCGCCATAGCGCCCGGCACGCCAACGCTCTACAGCGGCGGCGACATCCTCACCATGGCGGGGCCGGCGCCGGCCTATGCCGAGGCGCTGGTGGAGAAGGGCGGCCGCATCGTTTATGTGGGCCCCCTGGCCGGGGCGATCAAAGCGGCTGGGGGCGGCGCCCGCCAGGTGAACCTGGCCGGGCGCACGTTGCTGCCGGGCTTGATCGATGCCCACGGCCACCTGGTGCTGGCCAGCCACACCCTGCTCAATGCCGACCTGATCGGCGTCAAGAGCATCCCCGAGCTGCTGGCTCGGATGAAGGCCCATGCCGCCACCCTGCCGGCGGGGGTGTGGGTGGAGGGCCTGGGCTATCGGGCTGAGCAGCTCGCCGAAAAGCGCCATCCCACCAAGGAGGAACTCGACACGGTGAGCAGCACCCGACCGGTGTTCGTACAGGACGGCTCAGGCCACCAGGGCTCGATCAATTCGGTGTTGCTCAAGCAGATGGGCTGGAATGCCAGCAGCAAGGATCCGGCCGGGGGGGTGATCTCCCGCAAACCAGGCAGCAGCGAGCCGAGCGGCCACATCGCCGAGGCGCCGGTGTTTGCGGTGCTGGCGGCCAAGGCGCCCCTGACGCCGGCCCAGATTCGCCTGGGGGTAGGCAAAGCGGTGGCCCTCTGGACAGCCAATGGCCAAACTACGGCATCTGAGATGGGTTTTGGCCTCAGCGATGACGACATCGACGTGGCTCGGCAGATGCTCGACGAGAAGCTGCTGCCGATCGATCTGCTGCTGTTCGTGAAGCATTCCTTCCTGGAGCAGGCCAAGGCGGGCCGCAGCGCCGTGGTCGCCCAGTACGCCGATCCCGCGTCCCAGGCAGCGCGGGTGGATGGCGATGGGCGCTACCTGAACCGGGTGCGGCTGGCGGGGCTGAAGTTCTGGCTGGACGGCAGCATGGACAACGCCTACATGTCGCAGCCCTACACCAACAATCCACCGGGCAATACGGAGAAAAACTTCCGCGGCCTGGCCGTCGATCCCCAGGCCGCCGTGGAGGCCACCGTGGCCACCTATTGGAAAAGCAACCGCCA
>CANGZM010000253.1 GCA_947458155.1 Synechococcaceae cyanobacterium
CGGCGGCCTGGCCCTGGCGGTGGTGATCGTCGGCACGGTGTTGGCGGCCACCACCGGCGTGATCGCCGCCACGGTCACCACCATGGGCTTGATCTCTCTGCCGGCCATGCTGCGCGCCGGGTACGACAAATCCCTGGCCACCGGGGTGATTGCCGCCTCCGGCACCCTCGGCCAGATCATCCCGCCCTCGATTGTGCTCGTGGTGCTGGGCGACCAGCTGGGGGTGCCGGTGGGCGAGCTGTTTGTCGGCTCGCTGATTCCGGGGCTGTTGATGAGCGGCGCCTTCGCCCTTTACGTGGTGGTGATCAGCGCCCTGCGGCCGGAGCTGGCGCCGCCGCTGGACACCACCGGCCTGCCGCCGCTCACGGCCAGCGGGCTGGTGAACGTGCTGGCGGCGCCGCTGATCCTGATCCTGCTGGTGCTCGGCAGCATCTTCTTCGGCATTGCCACCCCCACCGAAGCCGGTGTGCTCGGGGCGGTGGGCGCCATGGCCCTGGCCGCCGCCCAGGGGGGCTTCAGCCGCGCCGCCCTGCGGCAGGTGAGCGATTCCACCGTGCGCACCACGGCGATGGTGATCGCCATCCTGATCGGCTCCACGGCCTTCAGCCTGGTGTTTCGCGGCGTCGGTGGCGATGTGCTGATCAGCGAATTGCTGCTGCAGCTACCCGGCGGCCGGACGGGCTTTCTGGCGGTGAGCATGTTGGTGATCTTTGCCCTCGGCTTTTTCATCGACTTCTTTGAGATCGCCTTCATCGTTGTGCCGCTGCTGCTGCCCACCGCCCGCCAGCTCCTCGGCCCCGAAGGATTGCTCTGGCTCGGCGTGGTGATCGGCGCCAACCTGCAAACCTCCTTCCTGACGCCCCCCTTCGGCTTCGCCCTGTTTTATCTGCGGGGCGTGGCACCAGAAGAAGTGAGCACGGGCGACATCTATCGCGGCGCTCTGCCCTTCATCGCCCTGCAGCTGTCGGTGCTGCTGCTGATCCTGTTCTTCCCCCAGCTCGTCACCCTGCTGCCCTCCCTGGCCAGTGCCGCGGCGGGTTGACACCCCCTGCGCCAGCGAAATCGCCCTGGTCCGTTTCAACCAACAAGTTGGGGTGTCGGGTCCATAATTGATTTATGGAAGTGATCAGCGACGTTTCGCCTGATTCATTAGAACATGAAGAACCGCTGTGGTTGAGCACGAATATTGGGACCTGCTGATCACCCTTAAAGATCCTCGCACGGTCATGGATTGACAAAGCCAACGAGGTGTGGATCGAGCGTGATAAGCTGAATCCACACATTACTACTCTAATCCGATCGCTTCCCTAGGCTCCTAGTCATATCAATGGCTTTCAGGCATCAAATAAATCGGGTAACCGCAGGATATGCAGCAATAATCGGTTTTTTTTGAGATATGTGGCTTCGCATATTCTATGTTAGGCGTCATATGGTCACCATCCCATGCGCATCCTCACGTACAAACGCACACATACTGATGACCCGAATCCCGAGGGTATTTTCGGCATCGCTGACTGCATGGGAAAAGTACGAGGCTACGACTACGATGCAGTTATCGGAGTGGGCGGCACAGGTGCCGAGCCACATAGCCACGGGATTGATGGGAAGATCACTTGGATAGGTGTCCACCCGAAAAAGCACATCCGCGCGGGTCTACGTGGCCCGCTTGTCACCTTTGAACGCTTCGTGCTCTTTGACGCAAATGGCCCGATGCTCTCTGCCCTTGGGCCAGCGCTGGCGAAGCGCATGTTCGTCGGAAGAGCAAGGTATCTGCTGATCCGCTACAGCGATGCAGAACAAGTCGACGCTGAGAGCATTGTCCAATGGGCCATCGAAGCCACAGAAGAAGTTGAAGGAACTACAGTCAAGAAGCACAGGGGTATTGCCGTCCAATGTGTTTGCAAACAAGGGCAACGCCCAGCTCGCTGCTAAGACAATGATGTCTAACATCAAGATTCACTGGGCGGGTCTGAAAATGCCAACTTACCGCAGGGATCTCCTCCCCGCCGCTGATCTTTAGCGTTAGGCCGTACAAAACCTACACTGCGTGACCATGGGAAGAGATGGCCAGCCGTTCTCAACAGAGAACTTGATCGCGTCAGCAGTTGAAGCGCTGAAGGTGCGCGGCGACGCCCGCGGAATTGCTGTGCTCGTCGCAGGTCAGTGCCACATGGCACTTTGGGATTCGGACTTCGGCATTGACAGCTGGCGCCTGTTCGTTGCGTTGCCTGTGCACCTTTACTACGCAATCTCTGAAGACGATCGGAAGGCGACCGAGATGTCCATCGCTGAGGTTGTTGGCCCATTCTTCTCGACTACGCCCCAAGACGCACTCGAGTCGGTTGTGATGACGCCGCACGTCACCGAAGCGGCTGATGGCTGGCGCGAGGAGGCCATGCGTTTCGTCAAAGGCGAAGGCGTCACGAACCAGGGCCGTGTACGAAGTGACAACATTGCCTCCAAGCAGCACCAGGGGCTTCTCTTCCGGTCCAAGGCCGAGATCACGCTGTTCGCGGCGCTCACGCGTGCCAAGCTTGCCGTCGCGCCGCTCCCCGTCTTCGTTCGTGTTGGCAAAGCGTATAACCGGCTCGAACCGGACTTCGTCGTCGTCTACAAAGGTCTAACCTTTGTCGTCGAGGTTGACGGAGACACATTCCACCGTGAACTGCCCGCAGAGGCGGATAAGCGCCTCGTTCCACTCACATACGAAGGCGTTGAAGTCCGCCGCATCCGCGCGAAGGAACTTGAGACTGACGAAGCAGCCGACGCAGCAGTAAAGGAACTCGTTGAGTTCATGGCGCGGCGCAAGGAGTCGCGGTAGTGCGGCCTAACCCCTCCATCGAGCGGACAACCACCGGCAATTCGGTGGTTGTCCGCTCATGTCGGACGTTAGCCGAATACCTGGCATGGAACCCGATCTAGCCAACGGCAGATGAAGCTCGCGCCCTGAGTTGTTGCTACGGTGATAGCAAAAGTACTTTTAACATGAATTTTACTCTACAATGCGACCAAGAGGTTAATGGACGCTGGATTGCAGAGGTTCTAGAGCTACCTGGCGTGCTCTCGTATAACGACTCTGCAGACAGGC
The DNA here is from genome assembly GCA_947458155.1 of Synechococcaceae cyanobacterium. Classification (GTDB taxonomy): domain Bacteria; phylum Cyanobacteriota; class Cyanobacteriia; order PCC-6307; family Cyanobiaceae; genus Cyanobium. The sequence goes on from CANGZM010000253.1 coordinate 3,089, forward strand.
CGCCACCAAGTGCGTTTGGAACCTGTTGCTGTTGAGATCAGCTGATGCCAGTCGGCCAGCCAGGCGGCTCAGGATTTCCTGGCGGCGCTGCTGGCCGTTGCGGGGGTGGAGCTGCTGCCGCTCTCCGCTGAGTGGCCCCTGCTGGAGCCCCTCTGCCGAGACCCTCAGCTGGTGGGAAACGCCATCAGCTCACACCGCCCAGATATC
>CANGZM010000254.1 GCA_947458155.1 Synechococcaceae cyanobacterium
CCCAAAAGCTCGCTGATTTCCTTGAGGAAGTCGCCGGTGGCGCCGATGCCAATCGGCACCGTTTTGACCGTTGCCATGCCGAAACTGCGCTCCAGCCAGCTGCAGACCGTGCCAGCCACCTCCGCATAAAGGCAGACATTGGCGTCCGCCGCCGGCAACCGCATCAGGTCTGCGGGCCTGGCCCCCAGCGGCGCCACCACACTGACCTCAATGCCATGGCTGGCCAGCAACTTGCTGATTTCCAGCACGTCGTCGCGGCAACGGAAACCCAGCAGGCTGGGTCCCAGCAGATTGACCCTCGGTCGCCGCCCCTCCTGGCGCCAGCGTTGCGGCGAGGGTTTGGCGAATCCCGGCGCCGGCATTTGTTCTTTGAGCAGGCCCCGCACCAGTTGGTAGAAGCTTTCGGCAGCACCCCAGTTTTCTTTTTTTGAATAGGCGGGCAGCTCCAGGCTCACAACCGGCACCCCGCCCAGGTCCATGCCATGGGCCAGCGATCCGGGTTGGTCCTGGATCAATTCAGCGGTGCAGCTTTCGCCCACCAACAGGGCTTCGGGCTGGAAACGATCCACGGCGGCCTTGATCGTGCGCTTGACCAGCTCGGCCGTATCGCCCCCCAGGTCCCGGGCCTGGAAGGTGGTGTAGGTGACGGGGGGGCGGCGGTTGCGCCGTTCGATCATCGTGAACAGCAGATCGGCGTAGGTGTCGCCCTGGGGGGCGTGCAGCACGTAGTGCACCCCTTCCATCGAACTGGCGATGCGCATGGCGCCCACATGGGGCGGGCCTTCGTAGGTCCAGAGGGTCAGTTCCATGGGGCCGGTGATCGGGAGATAAAGGGTTGGATGGGGTGATCAGACGCGCAGGCTCAGAAGAGCAAGCTCAGACGAGCTAGCGCAAACGAGCAGGCTCAGACGAGCAGGCTCAGACGAGCAGGCTCAGATGGCAGGTCAGACGCATGTCAGACAAAGGAAAGCAGCTGGCGGCGATGCAGGGGGCGTGCGAACAGTTCGGCCAGCTCACCGGCCTGGTCGCAGCCGTGGATGGGGCTGAAGACCAATTCGATCGACCACTTGGTGGCGATGCCCTCGGCTTCGAGGGGATTGGCCAACCCAAGACCGCAAACCACCAGATCGGGCCGCTCGGCCCGGACCCGCTCCAGCTGTTTCTCCACATCCTGGCCTTCGCTGAGGCGGGTGCCGGCAGGCAGCAGGGCCATTTCGGCGGCCATCAGTTGGCGATCCAGGTAGGGGGTGCCCACCTCCACCAGCTCCATGCCGCATTCGCGGGCCAAGAAGCGGGCCAGGGGGATTTCCATCTGGGAGTCGGGCAACAGGAACAGGCGGCGCCCCTCCAGCTCGCGGCGGTGGGGTTCGAGGGCGCGGCGTCCGCGAATCTCCAGCGGATCGAGCACGGCGGCGACAGCCGCGGGGGCCAGGCCGAAGGCCGCCGCCGCCGCTTCCATCCACAGACGGCTCCCCTCCACCCCAAACGGATAGGGGCTTTCGATCAACTTGGCGCCCCGATGCACCAGCGCCCTAGCGGTGCCGCTCAAGAAGGGTTGGGCCAGCAACAGGCGGGTGCCAGCTCCCACCGGCGGCAGCTCGGTGGAGCGCCGCGGGGGCAGGCTGCGCACCCGGGGCACCCCCATCCGCTCAAACAACAGCCGAAAACGGTCTTCGACCGCATCGGCCAGGGTGCCAACAATCAACAATTGATCTTCGTCGCTGCTCGGCATCAGCGGCAGCATCGCCATCAGGGCGTGGTCTTCCCCCTGGGTGAAGGTGGTTTCGATGCCACTGCCGGAATAATTCAGCACCCGCACCCGGCCCGCCAGCTGGGCACTAAGCCGTTCGGCGGCCCGTTGCAGATCGAGCTTGATCACCTCGCTGGGGCAGGAGCCCACCAGAAAAAGGGTGCGGATCTCGGGGCGGCGCTCCAGCAACTCCCGCACCAACCGGTCCAGTTCTTCGTTGGCATCGGCCAGGCCGGCCAGATCCTTTTCCCCCAGGATCGCCGTGCCGAAGCGGGGTTCGGCAAAGATCATCACCCCCGCCGCGCTCTGGATCAGGTGGGCACAGGTGCGGGAGCCCACCACCAGGAAAAAGGCGTCAGGCATGCGGCGATGCAGCCAGACGATCGAGGTAAGCCCGCAAAAAACCTCACGCTGGCCGCTTTGCTTGAGCACCTCAGGCAGCGCGAGATCGGCGCTGATGGGTGGGGCGACCATGGGAAGTTGAGCATTTCACCCCAGGCTTAGCGAGGCTGGTCCCTTACTTGGGGGATGGCTTTACAACTGTTGGGGGAAAGGGCCGGCGCTGGTCGGCTGGCGTCAGCATCGGCTGACTTGAGGCTCTGCTGGCGTCAGGCTCTGCTGGCGTCAGGGAGGAGCCGGGGCATCGCGGCAAAGGGCTTGGAAATACAACCAGCGCCCCAGGGTGGTTAAGGGCATCAACACATAGGTGATTGGATTGGGGGTGACAATAATCAGACTGCAATTCCAGCCAGCCTGACGCACGATTTCGTTGGCCACAAAAGCCGCTCCCATACCTCCCACCGGATTGAGATTGGAGCGAAAGGGGCCCAACACCAGGCGGCGAATCCGCAGCCCTGGAAAACCAGATTCAAGGTCAGCACGCTCCAGCACAGGGGCCCGCAGACTGAGCAATTGGCCGACTAATCGTTTGCTGATTTCATACAGCGGGCTGATCGCCACCTGGATTTCTGCTTCCGAAGTGTTGACCCATACCTCCGGGCGCGGCCGGCCGGCAGGGGGCCGCGAGCGTGCCACCAGGGCGAAGAGTTCCAGCAGGCGCCAAAAGCTGAGGGCATTCACCTCAAGGGAGCGCTCCACGCTGTCCACGCTGCGGTCGCCGTACACATTGATGCCATGGTTGAGCACCAGCAGGTCGACTTCCGCCAGCAGGGGGCCCAGCTCCTCCTCCTGGCCCACCGCCCAGCCCACCTGCCGCAGCGGGATGGGACAGCCTTGGGCGTCCTGGAGCTCCAGGGGGCTGCTACTGCTGGTCAGGGCGATCAACCGGTCACCACGGCGATGCAGGCGCCGCAACAGGGCCTGGCCCAGGCTGCCGGAGGCGCCGGTGATCGCCACCGTGCGGGCCCCCGGGGCTGGGGGCGGGTTGATGGGGTCGGAGGCGGCGGCCATCGACTACGGCTTGGGCGAACGGTGTCGCCAGCATCGGACGGGGCGGAGCGGTTGCCTAAATTGACGCCCAACTTTGCTGCCAGTGAGGTCATTCCATGCCCACCGCCTTGCTGATCGGCTCCTGCGAACCATTC
>CANGZM010000255.1 GCA_947458155.1 Synechococcaceae cyanobacterium
CGTGAGGGTCTGGCCTACCTGATGAGCGGCTATCCCAATCCCCGCAGCCTGCTGGAGGCCGCCCGCAATGATCAGGTCGACATCGGCGTCGGCTGCCTGACGATGGCGCCGGAAAGAGTAGGCAAATACCGCTTCAGCCTGCCTTTCCAGGAGCGGGGCCTGGCTCTAATGCTGCCCGCAGAAGCTGGGGCCAACAGCTTGAGGTTGCTCAGCACCCTTGTCAATACCGAGTTGCTGAAGGTAATTGGGGGCTATCTGCTGGCGATCGGCCTGATCAGCAGCGTCGTCTGGCTGGATGAGCACCGGGCTAAAGACAGCAGCAAACGGGAGCAGCTGCGCCGCTTTGCTTTGATTTATCAGGTGTTGGCCTCAGGCCCAGGCACCAACATGATCGTGACTCGCACCCGCGGCCATGCCCTGGTGCTGCTGGCCTGGCTTGTGCGCATCATCGGCGCCTCGATGATCGTCAGCACCATCACCTTGGATGCCCTGCGCGAGCCGGCGGCACGCGGTTTCCAGCCCCGCAGGCTGACGGATTTGACGGGCCTGCGAATCGCGGTGCGGCCCGGCAGCGTCAGCGAAAATCTACTCAAAACACCGCCCTTAGCTGGCCGAGTGAAGCTGGTGAGCCTGAGCGCGCTCGAGCAAGGGCCGGTGCTGCTGCTGCAAGGCAAAGCAGACGGGGTGCTCGCCGATGAGCAGCAGCTTGTCTACGTGCTGGAGCAAACCCCACCGGAGCAGCGCTCCCGGCTGCGGCTGGCCCTCAAGGACAGCTACCGGGAATCCCAGGCCTTCGTCTATTCCCCAAACCTGGACAACGCGATAGCAACGCGCCTGGATCGCGCCATCAGCCAAGCCAAACGCGATGGGTTATTGCCCTGAGGGGGGGCGGAGAGGTCCAGCAGGTGGTGCTTCGGGTTCTATGGGCCCCGGCCGGAACCACAACCGCTGGCGGAAGGGATCCACCACCAAAGTGCCGTCATTAACGAAACTGGCGCCGAGCTGGGCGGCCGGACGGTCCCAGGTACCAATGCCGCCGCAGCGGCGGGCGCCAGGCGGTGTGTCCTTGAGGAACAGGGTCACCCCATGGAGACGGCGCACCGCCGAACCATCACTGCCGACCAGCTCCACCGCCTTTCCCGGCGGCAGGCGGTAGGCCAGCACCTGCTCACTCACCCCAGCGCAGGTGCTTAGGGTCAGGTTCGCCTCGGGATAGGGATCGAGCCGCACGCTTCGGGCCAGTTGGTGGAACCAGGCGCGGTTGATGTTCAGGGAGGGCGAATGGAGGCCGTCGTCGTAGCCGGTATCGACCTGGGCTACCGCCATGTTGGAGCCAATGCGCACCGGAATCGAGGGGATGTTGGGGCAAGGGCCGCTCCTGGGGGCCGCGGGGCAGTGGAGCGTGGCCGCATTGGTGCCAAAATAACCAGCGCTGGAGAGGGGCTGAAAACCGGCCTGGCGCAGTTCGCCATCGGCGCAGAAGCTGGCCTGGTCAGCGCGGTGCAGTAGCCCGTTGGCGTAATCCAGGGTCCAGACATGCTGGCGCAACAGATCGGTGCCGATCAGACCGGCCTGGGGCAGGGGGCCGCGGATGCCGCTGTGATCTTGCACATTGAGGCTCAAAGGCGCCAACGGTCCGAAGAAATCGACGCCGGCAAATGTATTGCCGCTGCCCTGCAGCGGCAGCGGACCCCGCCTGCCCAGGAAGGTGCCCGGTGAAATGGCACTGCCATCAGCCCCTAGATCGAGCACGAAGAAGCCGGTGCGGCCCTGCACCCGCAGCGGCGTGTAGGGCATGCCGCTGGAGATGACCAGCGAGCGCGTTTCGCCAAGACAGGACGGCAGCGGTGCCGAAAGGCCGGGCAGGGGAGTGAGCAGCGCCGTGAGCAGCGCCAGAAACAGCATGGGCAGGGCGAACAGCATCTGACGGCGAGGGCATACACCTCATTCCAGCTTCCTACATCCCCCCATTATTGACGTGATTTGAGTCTTCATCAATGCTGCATTGAACCGAATGGTTCCACTTGATGTTAGTCGCTAGACCTGGCTGGCCTACACCCATCACATCTACTGAGGCAGCCCTGCTGCGCCACGAGAGCAAGATTCTGCCCGTCATCGAAGTGCAAACCGTCGCACCAATCACCATGGATCCAACCCTCACGGCTGCCTCGCCCCTCACAGCTGCTGATCGCCTACCAGCGGTTGAGGCGTTTCCGCTCTACGGCGCCGATGCGCTGCCCCAGAACCCAGGCAGCGCAGTGCTGCGGATCGAAATCGTCAGCTCGGTGGAAAAGGCAGACGGCAGGCATCCTGAAACTTGTTGGCTGGTAAATGTGGCGGAGCGCTTCAACCAGCGCCGCGAGCGAATCGACGGCGGTCCGCCGATTTCGGTAGTGGTCCGCACCATTCCATCGGGTCTGGGCGCCCAGATGCTGGCGGCCGGCAAGATGCGGCCGGCCGGCTATTCCCCCGCCGGCCAGTCCTGGCTGGAACTGCTGCGCCACCAGGGCCTGCCCCCCACGCTGATCAGTGACAAGCTTGTCGCCAACACCACGGTGATCGCCCTACGCCAATGCGCCTGGCGGCGGCTTAATCAAGGCCCTGCAAGCAAGATCAGCTTCGCGCAGGTAGTCGACCAGATCCTTGCCGGCAACCTGAAGCTGGGCTATTCCAACCCTTGCACCAGCTCGGCTGGCTTGGATTTCCTGCAGACCCTGCTCTGGGTGCTTGCCGGCCATGGCCAAGACCGCAAACCCCTGATCGCCGCTGAATTGAACCGCCCCCAGATCACAAAGTTGTTTGATCTGCTGCAACAAAGGATTGCCGGCACCGCACCGACCTACCCCCAATCGATTCAGATGTGGAAAAGCCAGCCCAATCGCTTCGATGCGGTCGTGATGGCGCACCAGAGCTTTACTCAACTGAAGCAGCAACCGGGCTTCGAGGATCTGGTGGAGGTGCCCTTCGGCGCGCCCCAGAACTCACCGCTGGCGGCCTTTCCCTGGACCACAGCCCAAGAGCGGCAGGCCCTGCAACGGTTTGCCCAATTCGCCAGCTCCGAGCCGATGCAGATCCTGGCCCGGCAGCGGGGCTACGGCGAACCGCAAGGCATCGCTGCCGCTGCCAAACCGCCCCAGCCTGATGGCGCCCTGCTCAGTAAGGCCCAAACCCTGTGGAAACAAACGATGGCCAGCGAGCCCCTTCTCCATGGCGGTGCTTGGCGTCTGTTGGATCACCCAGCTGGGTCTGGCCTCGCTCTTGAGCTAACTGGCGCCAATCCCC
>CANGZM010000256.1 GCA_947458155.1 Synechococcaceae cyanobacterium
GCAAGGGTTGGCGGCAAGCACATCAGAGCCGTGATGCCATTCATTTAGACCATCGTAGAAGATGTTTGTTGGGCCGCTTGATAGAGAAACTCAGGCGCTAAATCGGCGCCATTGGGCCAGACGACCGTTTCCAGCTCGGGATCGACCCTGGCCTGATTGAAGACTTCAGGATTGGCCAGGGGCTCAAACATGGGTCCCCACAGTTCGTGCGCCAGGTCCACGGTGCCTGAAGTGCCATCCAGAAAGCGCACCCAGAGGCAGAAGTTTGGAAGTGGCTTGACCTCGACAACACGTGGGATCATGGCGATCAGCTCAGGGGTTTAGCTTGGGTTGGCAGCCGCCATCGGTATTTCACTCGGCTCAGGTGGCGCCTCCACATCGATCTGGCCGGAGAGCAGGCGGGGGAGGAGAAGATCGCGGGTGCGGCGGAGGTTTTGGATTTCAAGGTGCAGCTTATAGATCAAGTCAAAACCAGGCCTCACAACTGATGAAAAGGCATCGAGCAAAATCGGCGAAGGCTGAATCACCAGATAATCATCAAAGCATTTCTCCTGCACTCGCTGACGACCAGTCGTTCCAGACATACTCTTGATAGCAACGCTGCGGAACTCATCACTACGCGCCAAGAGATAAACCAACTAAGGAGTGAGAGACCTGGACCGAAGAACAATGAACTCAGTCGATCCAAACGCAACTGAATCAGAGCCAGACAGAAACTGCACGTAACCAGTTTTGCCATTTTCAAGACATGGGGTAATACGTGCAAAAAGCGTGTCGCCATTCTGAAACTTCGAGCCACTGTTGCCTTCGCGGCTCTCTATGTTACTGATCAGAATTGAGTCGTTAGACAAGCAGCCCATCGGCACAAACGGCTTGATGCCCTCCCGAGGTACCTGGACACGAGGATTCATTGCGACGCAATCTGGCAACAACTTCACTTCCCACCCCTACGGAATCTCCCCCAGCGGCGACTGAACCAACCGGCAGCCCTCATGGCCGGGGAAGCGGAAGTAAACGAACCACTCGCGGTAGAGTCGGCGGGCCATCTCCTCCAAGATCTTAATGCGCCGCTGGCTGTTTTCGATCAGGTCGTCGTAGACGGACAGGATGCCGGCGATGCGGCGTTGAGTGGCGAGAGGGGGCAGAAATACTGGAATCAGACGAAGATTGGCTTGTGAGAGCTTGGGCTGTGCAGCGCCTGTGACGAAAGGCTTAATGTCGGTTGAGTTCAGGAAATGAAGCAGGAACGTGTCATCCGCCAATCCCGGCTTTCCCCTCAAGATATGGGCGTGATTATTCACCCAAAACTTTCCGTCAGCCACAAGAGCCAGGGGGAGCTTTTTGCTGTTGAGATTCTCGCCATCCTCTGCAACTAGAATATATCTTCCATCGAAGATGAAATCATCGATGCGATCGATTATGCCTTGTGCTCCATAGTAAGGATATCGCCCACGCCTCTGCTGTCTCTCACGGCCACTCAGCGGTATGCGTCTTGAGTCGAATAAATCAATGAGATCCCCAAGCTCCATGGTTTTCCAATGGGAGTTCATATCTAAACCTCCAAAATCCCCGCCACATTCCCGGCAATCGTCGCCGCCAACTCCCTTGCCTGGGCATTCAGCCCCTCCAGTTCCTCCTGCCACCAAACCCTCCAAGTGCCCATCTCAATCCTCCCCAATCTCACGAACAGCATCATCCCGTAACCGCTCAATCGCCGCCAGGATCACCTCGCGACTGGCCGGCAACGGAAACGGCCCTGCCTCATAACGTGCCTCCACGGCATAGGGCTGCAGCGCCAGCAGCACCGGATCCAGCTCCATACCCGCCAATGCCACCAACTCATGCAGCATGTGGCTGAACGGCGGCCGTTCATCCCGCAGCACGATGCGGATCTTGAGCAACTTCTCCACCGCCTGCTGGGCCGTGAAGCCCCATTCCTCTTCCGGGTAGGCCGGGTCGAGATTAAGCCGCAGGGCACGCAGGTGGCGATCCACCAAGGCCAGCAGCACGCGGGCGTCTTCCTGGGGCATCATGGCCGCACCACCAGCACCCGCCCATGGCGGGCCGCCTCACTGATTACATGCCAGCGGGAGCCGGCCAGACGGGCGGCGTCGGCGCTGCCGCTCACGATCAGGTCCACCGGCAGCCGCAGCGGCTTGAGCGGCTCGAAGTGGCGCCACCAGCTGGCCACCTTCGCTTCCCCTTCCAGGTGGGGGGTGTGTTCCACCACCAACAGGTCCAGGTCGGAGTCCGGTCGGGCGGTGCCGGTGGCGCGGGAGCCGAAGATCACCAACGCCTGCACCGCGGGGTCGGCCGCGATGGACTGAAGCGCCAATTCCAAGACCACGCGCCGTTCGCCCTCAAGACCCGGGCCCAGGTCGGGCAGGGCGAAGGGCTGGGGGGTGGTCCAGTCGGCGAGGGTGGCGGCGGTCATGCTTCCAGTATCCCCGCCAAATTTGCTGCGATCCTCTCCTCCAGTTCCCGCGTCCTTGAGTTCAATCCCTCCAGCGCCTGATTCAGCCCCTTCAAAAAACACACCATCTCAACCCTCCCCCAGCAATGCCACCGCCTCATGGCGAAGCTGATCCATCGCCGCCAGGAAGGCTTTTCGGCTTGCCGATAGCGGGACCGGCCCCTCCTCATAATGTGTCTCCACCGCCATCAAGACCTGCCACTCATTGATGCCTCAGCTCCAGCGATTCGCTTTGTAGCCCTGGGATCGCCAGCAAAAGCTGATCGTTGGTCAGCAGGGTGGCGTGGTGGGCCAGGGCGCTGGCGGCGATGATGGCGTCGGGCAGGCGCAGACGATGGGCACGACGTAATCGCACCGTTCTTTCCTTGATCTGCTCATCCAGTTCGACGATGGAGATATCCGACAAAAAAGCGTTGAGCCATGACTGACTTTCTGCGTCCAGCCCATGAAAAGAGCGAAGTTCTAATTCGCTAATCACCGAAAGTAGGTACTCCCCTCGTGGCAAGGGCCGTGCGAGCAGGCCTTTCTGCAGGTAAATCACAACATTAATATCGAATATGGCGTTCACTCCCACTCTCCCCGCAGCCTCTCCTGGTAGGCCATGCCGTCTACTGGCCAGGACACCGTACCGCTATAACGCATCGGGTCGAGTTCGTTGGCTGTCTTTGCCGGAGAAGTTCTGACTTTGGATTGTGCAGTCAGAGAGAGGATGAAGTTGAGCACTTCAGCCTTGCGGTCGTCATCCAACAGCAACAGCTGCTCGATGATGGCGGATTCGATCGCTGGATTCAGCATGCCCTCCTCC
>CANGZM010000257.1 GCA_947458155.1 Synechococcaceae cyanobacterium
GGGTCGGCCGTTTGCCTTCGAGACGTTAGGGACCAGCCTGTAGCCACCGTGCGGCGAGCTTCTTTTGCCTCAATCCGCGAACATCAACCCCCCGGCCTGGCCTTGCTGGGGCAGCCGTTAGCCATTGCCGGGCCCGCAAGGCCCCTGCAGCGAACCGGCGCCTGCCTGCTGCGGGCCCTGGCGGCCATGATTTGGCTGCGGGTCTTGATCGGGTCGATTTGGGAAGAGACCCTCTCCAACCGCTAGCGCCACGCTGCTCATCACCTGGTCAGCCGCCGCCGCCTGGGGGGTGAGATTGAGGCCTGAGGGGCAATCCCCAATAGCAAAATTATCATGGATCTTTTGCACGCCTATGGCCACCGCATGGGTTTCCTAACCAAGCTGGATTACGACAACCTGCTGCTCGATGAGTTGCCATTGAATCAGCTGGAGGCAGACTGGGGTCCGTGATCGCGATGGGCCGTGGCTGAGAGCATTGGGCAGGACGTGCATTGGCCGTGGTTCAGCGGTCTTCGCCTGAGCGGGGAGGTGGCGGGGCAGTATCAAATGGAAAGCTCTGACACAGAGCAAGAGCTTAAGGACTCAACTAGAGCCGCCATGTTGGAGCTGGATGGTTTGGCGCCGATCACGATTTTTGTGGGAGCAAATAATTCGGGCAAGTCGCGGTTGATGCGGGAGTTGTTTGGCAAATCGTTGTCTAGATTCAAGCTGAAATGCAGAAATAGCGAGGGCACCGAAGTAGATATTGGACGCATGCTTCCAGCCTGGACAGAAGCCGATGGTATTGTGACATTCGATGATACTATATACAGCACGGAAAGCTGGATTGGCCAGGTTTTAACGAGCAAGACAAGCGAATGGTTGAAACAGCAAAATGCTAAAATTGCCCTCAACGGAAGCCAAGATCTGGAAGAGAAGACCAAATATCTAGCGCTGAAACAGCTGGCTTCGGGCAACGATATTATGGCTTTGTTCCGTGGCATTAACGCTGCTAAGCGATGCTATGTACCAATATTGCGAGGGATGCGTCCACCATTCCAGTATCAAAAGGGCGAAGACAATGAGAGATATAAGGATCTCTATATGAAGCGCTCACTTTCTGATTACTTTAAAAAGGCCGATCGCTTGAGAATGGGCAGCGGGAAAGGAAACTTAATCTTCACCGGCCTATCACTTTACGATGATCTGCTTGGGCGTCTACTCGGTCGCACTCAAGCAGAAAGAGATTCGGTGCGCGTCTATGAAAACTTCTTCTCTGAAAACTTTTTCCCAGGCCAAAGCGTAATCCTGATACCGGTCATGGAGGGCAATAACGATGTAGTTCACATTAAAATTGGGGATAACGAGGAACGACCCATTTATGATCTCGGCGATGGCATGCAGAGCCTGATTATCTGCACCTATCCCGTCGTCGCCGAAACCAAACCAGGCAGCCTGTTCTTTCTGGAGGAACCCGATCTTTGCATGCACCCTTCGCTGCAGCGCACTTTTTTGGAGGTGCTCAAGACTTACCACCGCATGATGGGGCATCAATTCTTTATTACAACCCATTCCAATCATCTGCTTGATCTACTGGAAGACAACGAGCTGGTAAGCATTTTTAGCTTTTCTGAAATCGCCGACCGGGCGCCAACTCCTGCTGAATCATCCCAGGTAGATAGCGGTGCAAACTCGCAATCACCAAAGCCAAAACCGAGTTTTCGTATTCGCCCGTCAAATTTAAAAGACCGCCAAACCTTGCTGGAACTGGGGGTGAGGCCATCAGCCACTTACCTTGCCAATGCCACGATCTGGGTGGAAGGGGTGAGCGATTGCGCTTATCTGAGAGCGTATATGGAGGCATTTGTTTATTATCTCAAAGTCCAAGGCAAAGACTGGGGCGAAAGGATTGCCCAGCGTCTTGAACAGTACAAGGAGGACCGCCACTATGCATTTGTTGAGTACAGCGGCTCCAATCTCGAGCATTACTCTTTTAAAGACAAGGGCGAAGATAGCGAGCAGGCTGAGGTCAAGTCAAATGAGGTGACAAGTGTGCCAGACCTCTGCGCTAGAGCCATCGTTATTGCGGACGGCGATATCGGCAACACTGGGAAGGGTAATCGAAAGGAAAGCTTCGGAGCCCAACTTGTGGATCGCTTTATTTGGCTGCCAGCCAAGGAGATTGAGAATATGATCCCAGAAGCGCTGATGCGAGAGCAAGTTCGTAGAGGTATTCCGAAAAATGAGACAACAAGCCAAGGGTCGGTTGATAGAATTTGCTATCAAGACTATTGCAGATCAAAAACTGGGGTTGGCGCTTACTTGTATAACCTTGGTTTTATCAAGCCCAAGTACAAAGAAGATGGCTCGAGCGGTACTCTCAGTTCCTACATGAAAGGGAAGTGGGCAAGCAATGACAAAGGCATTCCCTGGCTTGTGCGCCAAGAGCTCAAAAGGGATAACAAGACAGAGGAGGATGGGGGCATAAACGAGGTACCCCCGAATGCTGGAAATTCGCAGTCCAATGATGAGGCTCGGATAGTTAAGGATTTACCCAGCTACCTCACCCAGGATCTAATCTGGCTATGCGTCTGCCTCTACGTCCACATCGCCAAGTGCAATCACGACAAAGAGAGCGAGGACGCGTTGAAAGATATTCAACAGTTTATCAAGGACCAGGGAAAGGAATATAAAGGGTCTCCAGCAGGTCCGAATGGCGAGGGCCCATCTAGTGCTGAATCTGACAATCCAGCTGTATTCACTGCTCCTGAATGGCCCATTAAACGCTTCAGCTCACGCAACTGCTTGTTGAAAGCGTTCCTTCTTGGGTCGAACATCGCTAAGTCCACCCCTTCGCTAAACGCTGAACCGAATCCTGTATCCACATCATCTGCCCCTGGTGCCATCGCCTATCCGGCCCAATAACCCCATAACGCCCAGAGCCCACACCAGCCCCAACCCCATGCTTTTCCACCCCCCTCCCACCGAAGCCGAGATCCGCTACTGGCGCGCCCAAGCCAGACAGCATGAACAGGCTGCCCGGCTGTCAGGTCGGGCCCAGGTCCAGGCGGAGCTGCCCCGCGGTCAGCGGGAGGTGTTTCAGGTCAAGATCGTGTTGGAGGACAGTAAGCCGCCCATTTGGCGGCGGGTGCTGATCCCAGCCAATCTTCGGCTTCCCGATCTTCATGGGGTGGTCCAGCTTGCGATGGGCTGGCACGCCTCCCATCTCTATCACTTCATGGTGGGTATCAGGTCAGAGGGTTTGCGTTTCTATGGCGATCCTGATCCA
>CANGZM010000258.1 GCA_947458155.1 Synechococcaceae cyanobacterium
CTTCGGCCCTGCCTCGTAGCTGCGGCCCATTCTTCAAGTACGGCGCGAACTTCGGCTTCGGCTTTAGTTGTAGTCACCGTTGGTTCTCCAGATGGGCATGCCATTCAGAGGCTTACCATAGAACACTTGAAAGCCATTGCCATGTCATGGATCCTAGGGAAGCGTTCAGATTCGATGACTGATACGCAGATGCTTCGTACACTTGTCAATCCCCCTATTCCTTCCAGGCAGGAGACATAAAATCCCTAAAGGCATGTCACAGGAAACGCTGCCCGGAGATCGGCCTGGGCTTGGCAACTGACACCAGAGCGATTGGTTCTGCTTCCATCTACTTACAGCTACCTCCATCGCCCCATCATTGACTCGATGGCTGTGCCCATCGAAGGTGGATGAACTAATCGCAGCCCCATCCCATGGGTGACCTCACAAGCAGCGAAGTGCTCACTGATCAGCAGCAGGAGCTCTACTTGCGCCTGCAGAGTTACTGCTTCGATGCACCGGGAGGCGCGGTTACGTTCGCGGCCAAGCTGGCCTGCGAGCAGGGCTGGTCGGCGGCGAAAAGCGAGCGGGTGCTTGACGAATACCGCCGATTTCTCTTTCTCGCTATGGAGGCTGGCCATCCGGTCTCCCCCTCCAGGGCGGTGGACCTGGCCTGGCATCAGCATCTGCTCGATACCCGCAGCTACTGGCAAGAGTTTTGTCCCCGGGTGCTGGGCCGGCCGTTGCACCACAACCCCATCGCGGGGGGGCGAGGAGGAGCGGCAGCGGCTGGGGGAGTCTTACCGCCGCACGCTGGCAAGCTACCGGGCCTTCTTCGGCGAGGCCCCGCCTGCGGACCTCTGGCCTGCGGCTGTGCCGCCGGCGGCTGATGCGCCAGCGGATGAAGCGCCGGCTGCCGCACCCCTGCCCCCACGACGGGTGCCCCATCGCTGGGGGATGCTGCTGGCGTCGCTGCTGGTTGCCCTGGTGCTGGGCGGCTGCAAGGCTGGCTATCAGAACTTCCCTTTCAGCCTCAACGGGCCTGCCTTTCTGCTGTTTTACGGCGTGGTGACCGTGGTGGGCTGCCTGGAGGTGAAGCGGCAGCACAAGCGCTGGGGATTGAAGGCCCGGCCCTGGGGGGTGGTGGTGATAGGCGGCTTGTGGCTCTTGGGCGTCGCTCGCCTTCACCATGGGCTAAGCCTCGGCCGGCCGGTGGGGTTTTTGATTATTGCCCTGATATTCGTGACCCTGACCCTGATCGCCACCATGTTCACCTCATTTTGGCTCGACCCGAAGGACCTGCCGGACCCTCGCGGCGGCCAAACCGATGGCGACGGCGGTGCCAGCAGTGGCGGCTGTGGTGGTGGTGGCTGCGGCGGTGGCTGTGGTGGCGGCGGCGGGGGCGGCTGTGGTGGCTGAGGCCCTGGTTGAACTGATTAGGGGTGAGCGCCGTGAAGCAGATATGGATGCCTTCGTCGCCCGGTTTAACTATCCCCTAGCTCAAAGTAATGGGTAGCAGACCAACGGCGGGAAAAATCAGATAAAAGCGTATGGATTGCATTGTTTGCGGGAATGTCATCACAAAAACTCTTTACAACCCGGCGATGCGGAAGTCTTCACCTACACAAGCAAGAGAACACTGCTCCCGTTCCGCCAGGGCGGCGGCGAAACAATCGCCGAAATTAAGCTGGGCGCCATGGCCCTGGCCCTTGCCGCACCTTTGGAAGATCCGGCAAGCCCGGCGGGCCAGATCTTCATCCACGGGCACCACATCGGCATCGAGCAGCAGCAACAGCTCCTCCACGGCTACCAGGACCCCGCGGCAATGGGCCACCACCAGCAACTCCTGCAGGGTGCCGGCGGAGATCTGCAGCAGCGTTGCCTGCTCGAGCTGGCTGCGAATCTGCTGCCAACCTGGCTCCCGCTGAATGATGGCGATCACGGCGGAGGTGTCGAGAATCATCCGGGCAGGCCATCGGCTCCGTAGAGCTCTCTGGCATCAAACGGCCTAGCCAGCGTCGTGGCTTGGTCCTGCAGGGGAGAGAGATCCTGCTGGAGGCGTGCGCTGCGGCGGATTCGGCGCTGCCGCTGCAGCTCGCGCTCCAGGGCCTCGCGCACGATGTCGGTGGCACCACGGCCGGTGATCTGGCGCAGCTGGCCGATCAGCCCATCAACCTGGGGACTTTTGATGTTGACCGCCATTCCACCACCGAGATGTAGAAGGCCACTCTATTCGCTGTTTCTGCCCCACTGATCGCTGTTTCTGCTCCACCGTCAACCTGGCTGCGCGGCTTGAAGCCCCCTTGGCCACGGGCCCGCCACGCCCACGACGCGACCACGCCGACGGACGACACCCCGCCAGGGACAATGGCCCCCATCCCTCCCGTTGCCGCGGCCGCCGATGACCAGCTCCCAGGCCCCCGAAGGTCCGGCCGCCAAGGCCACCAACATCGTTTGGCACCACTCCACCGTTACCCGGGCGGCCCGGGCGCACCAACGGGGCCACCGCAGCGCCATCCTCTGGTTCACGGGGCTGAGTGGCGCCGGCAAGAGCACCCTGGCCAATGCCGTCAATTCGGCCCTGTTTGAGCAGGGGCTGGCCTGTTATGTACTCGATGGCGACAACGTGCGCCATGGCCTCTGCGCTGACCTGGGTTTCTCCGATGCCGACCGGGAGGAGAACATCCGCCGCATCGGCGAAGTGGCCAAGTTGTTTCTCGATGCCGGCGTCGTGGTGCTGACGGCCTTTGTGTCCCCCTTCCGCGACGACCGCCGCCGCGCCCGGGCCCTGGTCGAGGCCGGCGATTTCATCGAGATCCACTGCGCCGCCGACCTGGCCGTCTGTGAAGGCCGCGACACCAAGGGGCTCTATGCCAAGGCCCGCGCTGGTGAAATCAAAGAATTCACCGGCATCTCCAGCCCCTACGAAGAACCAGAACACCCCGAACTGCGCATCGATACGGGTTGCCAAAGCCTGGAGGATTCGGTAGCCCAGGTGTTGGCTTACCTGACGGCCCAGGGGGTAGTGCCGGGGGAGGGAGAGGGCTGAGGAAGCCTCAGCTGCGCTTTCAGCCCTGGGCTGGTCACGGCGGCTGCGTCGACGCCTGGGGCGCTGAGCTGGCCTGCCAGGATCAGGGCATGGCCCTGCTGCACCGGCTTGCCGTTCCGCCCCTGCCCTGGCTGGCCGCGATCGCGCTGGCCCTGGCGGGTTCCCTGCCAGGGCCAGCGCTCGGCGATCCGTCTCCAGCGTCCTTACGGCCCCCTGCGCCC
>CANGZM010000259.1 GCA_947458155.1 Synechococcaceae cyanobacterium
AGCAGCGCCGCCGACCAGGCCGCCGCCGCCAAGGTGACCGTGGTGTGGCCCAAACCCACCCATGTGAATGTCTCCGCCGGAGGCGTCACCCGCTTCGCCCGCAACCCCCAGCATGCCCAAAAGCTGCTGGAATTTCTCGTCTCCCCCAGCTCTGGTGAGGGCTATGCAGCCGCCAATAATGAATATCCGCTCAGGGGTTGGGGCAACAATCCGATCCTTAAGCGTTTCGGCAGCTTCACTGCCCCTGCGGTGAGCATCGAGCAAATGGGTAAGCGCAATGCCGAGGCCGTGCAACTGATGGTTCAGGCTGGCTGGCAGTAGGTGCACCTGAGTTTGAGCGGTAGAGCTTCAGCGGCGGCTAAACCCGCGATCGGCAGGACTGGGCTGGTGCTGCTGGTGCTGCTGATTGGGCTGCTGGCGTTGGCGCCCCTGGCGGCCCTGCTGCGGGATGCGCTGTTCAGCGCTGAACCCGGCGCTATAGGTCTGGGTGTCGATGCAGCCGCCCAGATTCGCGGCACGCTGCTGTTGGTGGCCGGCGAGGGCGTGCTGGGCACCGTGCTGGGCACGGCTACTGGCTGGCTCACGGCGGTCTGTCGCTTCCCGGGCCGCCGCTGGCTGCGCATGGCCCAGCTGTTGCCATTGGCTTGCCCCGCCTATCTGTTGGCGGCCAGCTTGATCGATTGGGGTAGCCAGAACGGCATCCGCATCTACGGATTCTGGTGGGCGGTGCTGCTGCTCAGCCTGGCCAACTACACCTATGTGTTTTTGCTGAGCACCGAGAGTTTTTCGACCAGTGGCCGCCAGCTGCTGGAGGCCTGCCGCAGCTTGGGGGTGGGTCCCTGGCAGAGTTTTTGGCGGGTGGCGTTGCCGCTGGCGGCCCCCTCAATCGGCGCCGGCGTGGCCCTCAGTGCCATGGAGGTGGTGAATGAGTTGGGGGCGGTGCGATTGCTGGGGGTGCCGAGCCTGTCGGCGGGAATATTGAATCGCTGGCAAATCGATGGCGACCCCCGCGGGGCGGCCCTGTTGGCGCTCGCCGCCCTCGCCATCGTGGTGCTGCTGCTGGCGGCGGAGCGGGCCCTGCGGCGCCGCAGCCGCCGCTGGAACCTGGGCAGCGGCAGCGCCAATTGCCACGTCTGGCCGCTGGCGGGCTGGCGCGCCGCCGCCGCCATTGGCATCACCCTGCTGCCGCCGCTGGCCTGCCTGTTGATTCCGGGCCTGTGGATTTTGCAGGGCTGGCAGATGATGGCGGCGGAACCGCTGGGCGAATTGCTTGCCCTGGCGGGCCGCAGCTTTGGATTGGCCCTGCTGGTAACCGCGATCACGGCAATTTGCGCCCTGCTGCTGGCGATCAGCCGCCGCTGGAGTGAGGAGCCTTTAGTGAATCAATTCAGCTTTATGGCCGGCCTGGGCTATGGCATTCCGGGCAGTGTGCTGGCCCTGGGCTTGCTGCTGGTAGGTGGGCCGTTGCAGCTAAATCCGGTGCTGTTGCTGGTGTGGGGCTATGGGGTGCGGTTCATGGCCGTATCCAAGCAGGGTCTCGATGCCGCCCTGGAGCGCATCCCGGCGAGTATCGACGAATCGGCCACCAGCCTGGGCTGCAGCTGGTGGCAGACCCTGGGGCGCATCCATCTGCCGCTGCTGCGGGGGCCCCTATTGGTGGGTTTGTTGTTGGTGTTTGTGGATGTGGTGAAGGAATTGCCGATCACCATGTCGCTGCGGCCATTTGATTTCGACACCCTGGCGGTGCGGGTGTTTCAGTACGCCAGCGATGAGCGGGTGGGTTATGCGATGGCGCCGGCCCTGCTGATCATGGGCTTTGGTTTAGTGGCAGCGATCGCCTTGATCCCCTCATTGGAGCAGCGCAGTTGAGCATGAACGGCGAACACAACGCCCCCCACCTGCAGCTGCGGGACGTCTGGCACCGCTATGGCGCTACTAATGGCAATGGCAATGACGGCAACGGCGGCTGGACATTGCGCCAGATCGATCTGACGCTGCAACGGGGCGAGTTGGTGGGGTTGCTGGGCCCCTCGGGTTGCGGCAAGACCACCCTGCTGCGGTTGGTGGCGGGCTTCGAGCGGCCGGAACGGGGGTCGGTGTGGTTGGGGGGCCGCCAGGTGGCCGGGCCCCAGCAGTGGTTGCCGGCGGAACGGCGGGGGGTGGGCATGGTGTTTCAGGACTACGCCCTTTTCCCCCACCTCGATGCCTGGCAAAACGCCTGCTTTGGCTTGCGGCGCGGCCACGACCTGAATCGGGTGCGCTGGCTGCTGGAACTGCTGGGGCTGGAGGGCCTGGAGCGCCGTTATCCGCACCAACTATCGGGCGGCCAGCGGCAGCGCCTGGCCCTGGCCCGGGCCCTGGCGCCCCAGCCCGCTGTGGTGCTGCTGGATGAACCCTTCTCCAACCTGGATGTGGAAGTGCGGCTGCGATTGCGCAGCGAGCTGCCCCGGGTGCTGAGCAGCGTTGGCGCCAGCGGCTTGATCGTCACCCACGACCCGGAGGAAGCGCTGGCCATCTGCGACCGGGTGGCGGTGCTGGGAGACGGCGTATTGCATCAAATCGCACCGCCAAGACGGCTGGTGCAGCAGCCGGCCACCGCCTTCGTGGGCCGTTTCTTACTGCAAGCAAACATGCTGCCCGCCAGCCTGGAGAACGGTCAATTATTGACACCGCTGGGCATCATTGCCGCCGGCCAGTGGCGCTGGGCAGGGGAAGGGCAGCACGGCGATGGGGAGAGCGGCGCTGTCCAGCCATTGGCCGGCCAGCCGCTGGAGGTGATGTTGCGCCAGGAGGATCTACAGCTAGAAAGCCAACCGCAGGGCGAATGGCAGCTGGTCGGCCGCGAGTTTCTCGGCTCCGCCTGGCTGGCCCTGCTGGAATGCCGGGGCCAGCGCCTGCGGCTGAAATTGCCGCTGGACCAGCCCTGTGAGCTGGGTATGAGCTGCCGGGTGACGGTGCGGCAGCAGGCTGTTGCCACTCTGTTTGGGTCGGGTGAGATGGGGGGTGGGGGTAGCGGTGTGGTGGATAGGGGTGGTGTTATCAGTCAGGATTCGACAGCCGTTGGTGTTTGACAGAACCCGAGCACAAAGGCATGCCCAAAAAGGTAACCACTCGTTAGTGAACCTATTGATTGAACATCAGTTATCCCCAGGGCTAGTATAATACTCTCCGGAGAATCAGCCCTTAGCTCAACCTGCCAAAGCTCTATGGATGTATTATTGAATTGCTCGATTGCAAA
>CANGZM010000260.1 GCA_947458155.1 Synechococcaceae cyanobacterium
GACTTCGGCGCAATCCGCACCGAACTCACCTATGTCTACGGCCGCAGCAGCCTGGACAAGGTTCATGCCAGTGGTGAAATTGATGGAGACGAGTTCAGTGGCACCTCAGATCGTGCCAGCGGCAACCTGAACCAGAACTCGGTTTTCCTTAGCGCCTACCTGGATATTCCCTTCGGCAAGTGGGTTCCTTACATCGGTGGCGGCATTGGTTACACCAATCTGAGCACCCCCAGCTTCACCATTAACGACACCCGCTTCAGCAGCGGCAACCAAGGCGCTCTGGGCTGGCAAGGCAAGCTGGGTCTCGCCTATGCCGTCAACTGGAACCTGGACATCTACGCCGAAGGCGTTTACTCCGGTGCCAGCGGCATCAACACCGACAACTTCGACTTCCAGTCGTACAACGAGTACGGCGCCAAGCTGGGCTTCCGTTACCGCTTCAGCTCACCTCCCGTCGTTGTTGTCGAGGCTCCGGCCCCGGCTCCCGCTCCCGAGCCCATGCCGATGCCCATGCCCGAGCCCGCTCCCGCTCCCGCCCCTATCCGCGGCCTCTGGTGATCAACGGCTTTGCCGTAATCTCCAAATGCTTGAGCCCTGCGGGGCTCTTTTTTTTGCCCCATTTGCCCCTACTGTCACAGGGGCAAATGAGATTAATTCAAAAAGCCTGGATCCAGGGGTAAATCTCCACGGCCGTCCAGATGCCATGGCGCCAATACACATCTGCTTTGACCAGGGCCTCGACGCTGGTGCGGCTGTCGGCTTCATAGATGCCGAACACATGGGTGCTGCCCTCGGTGGGTCCAATGGTGATCAAGGTGCCAGCGTCTTTTTGCCGTTGCAGCCCCGCCAGATGCTCCTGCCGGTAGGGCGTACGTTTCTGCAGAGCGTCGTCGCAGTAGGTGCCCCAGAGAACAAAACGCATGGGTTGTGATGCAGCCAATGGCGAGGCATTTTAGGCACGGCCGCCGCTTCAGGCGGATTGGGGGCCGTCGCTGCCATCGAGGCCGTCCCGCAGCTGCCGGCAGAAGCGTTCGGCGGCCTCCGCCACCGAGGTTCCTGCGGCATTTGCTTCAGCCATGCGCCGCACCAAGGCACTGCCGACGATGGCGCCATCGGCTCCCCAGCGGCGCACCTCGGCCGCCTGTTCGGGACCGGATATGCCAAAACCGACGGCCACAGGCACTCCACCTTGGGCTTTGAGTTGGGCCACCAGGGGTTCGACGCGGGCCTCCAGGTTGGTGCGGATCCCCGTGACGCCGGTGACGCTGACCAGATAGGTGAAGCCGCGGCTGCTGGCATGGATGCGGGCCAGGCGCTCCGGTGGGGTGGTGGGGGCCACCAACAGCACCAGGTCGAGGCCATGGGCGGCCGCCAGGGGCGAGAGGGTCTCGGCTTCTTCCAAGGGGAGATCGGGCACCACCAAACCGGCGGCGCCGGCGGCAGCGGCCTCCTGACAGAAGCGCTCCATGCCCCGGTTGAGCAGGGGATTGCTGTACGTGAATAGCACCACCGGAATTTGCAACCGGCCGCGCAGGCTGGCGAGCAGGTCCAGCACCCGGCTGGGGGTGGTGCCGGCGGCCAGGGCGCGGGAAGCGGCCTGCTGGATCACCGGACCATCTGCCAAAGGATCGCTGTAGGGAATGCCCAGCTCAATCAAATCCGCCCCACCCCGTTGCAGGGCCAGCAAGGCCTCGGCCGTGATCTGCAGCGAAGGGTCGCCGGCCATCAAAAAGGGCATCAGGGCACAGCGACCCTGGGCACCGAGGTCAGCGAAGCGTCGCTGCATGGCCGTTTTCGTGGGCATGGCCGTGGCCGGGGATGCAGCCTTGGTCGGGCCAGCAGGATCGGTCGGTGCGGCGGTCATGGGGGGGCCGAAGGCACTGGCGGAGCCTCCGAGCCTATGGGGTCGAGCCCTCAGGCTCTCCCTGGCCGATCTCCACCTGGCCGATCTCTTCAAGCAACCGCTGCTGCTCCTGCGGGCTGAGGGCCGCGAAGCGGGCCTCCAGTTCTTCGTTGGTTTCGGCGTCGTAGCGCTGCCGATAACGCTTGCGTTGCTGCATGTAAGTCATGCGGCCGGTAACGACGCGAAACAGGTAACTGCTGGTCCAGCCGAGCACGAGCAGCATCAACAGCCCGGAGGCGGCAATCCCCGCAGAAAATGTGTCGAGGCCACTGGTCTGGAAGCCCCAGTAGCCCGCAGCGCCGAGCAGGGTGACGGCAAGACCCAGCAGCAACGCCTGTCCCCGGGTCAAGCGTCCACCTCGCCCTGGCCGGCCATGCGCAGGTTGAGGAAGGGGGCAAACAGCAGCAGGCCGGGGAAGAACAGAAACACCAGGCCATAGATGGCGGTGCGTTCGATCTTGCCCATCAGGGTCCAGCGCCGCTGCATCCACCAGATCAGGGCCAGGGGCACCACCACCAGATAGAGGCCTGCCAGTAGGGCGTAGGCCCCAAGCACCAGCAGGGTTTCATTGGCCAGATCGAGTTGGCTGAAAGGGGCCGGCAGTCTCACAGCTGATTGGGGCCAGAGTTAACGCCAATCTAGGGCGGTCAGCCGCCACAACCATGGGTCAACCAACCGCCAAGCCAAGTCCATGGAAACGGGCCTCTTACTTGGTGGTAGCCGTTGGCTGGCTGCTGAGTTTGGCCATCTTGCTGGCCCCCTTTCCCCTGGCAGCGGCCTGGGCCCTGAACAGCCCACCAGCCCAGAGCTACCGCTGCGACGGTGAACCCCTTACGGCCCTTTTGGTGCGCGGTGCCATGGATGAGGCCACCATCCCTGACCCCAGCAGCGCTGTTGTGCCGATTGGCGGCTATGTGGTGCTGCAATGGCAAGGCATCAGCCTGCAGTTGCCCCGGACCAACAACGCCGGGCCGGCCAGTTTCACTGACGGCAAGTGGTGGTGGAGCCTCGAAGATCCAGACCATCCCCGCTTCCGTCTGCGCAGTGGCCTCGGCGCGATCCAGGACTTCGCCTGTGATCGGCTGGCTGCCTCCTGATGCGGTCCTAAGGTGGGTGCCATACCGGACTGGAACGGCGCCATTGCGGTAAGTCGGGGGCATGGCGGAATCGGTAGACGCAGCGGACTTAAAATCCGCAGGTCGCAAGACTGTGGGAGTTCAAGTCTCCCTGCCCCCATCGCTTAAAAAGCTTGCGGTAGCAGGCCTTTCAGGTGTATTTGCCGCACTCCGGTCCGATCCGCCTCACGGTCTACGGGGTGGAGAAAAACCA
>CANGZM010000261.1 GCA_947458155.1 Synechococcaceae cyanobacterium
CTGAACTCCCCGGGCGGGATTCGAACCTGCGACCAATCGGTTAACAGCCGACCGCTCTACCACTGAGCTACCGAGGAATGGACCGGAAGGACCCGAGGGCCTAAATCTCCCAGAACCCCTGGAACCTACCCCTAAGCCTGGCCTTCGGGCAAGGGGGCCAGCTGGTTTCTCATACTGGCGCCACTGCACCAACGCCCTACCAGGCCCCCTTCCATCAAGGCCGCTCCATCACACAGGTTCAGTTCTTCCAGTCGGTGGGTGATCCAGAGGGCGGTTAGAGGCTTCGCTGGGTCGCTGCAAAGCCTGCGGATCAGGTGCAGCACCTCCCTTTGGCTCTCGGGATCCAGCAGGGCCGTGGGTTCATCCAGCAGCAGCAGATCGGCCTGGGCGGCCAGGGTGCCGGCGATGGCCAGGCGCTGCTTCTGTCCCCCGCTCAGGGTGTGGATGGGCCGCTGTTCGAATCCCAGTAGGCCCACCTGATCCAGCGCTTGCTGCACCGCCCGTTGGCGTTGATCGGCGACCATCGGCCCCCTCAGGCCGATCATCAGGTCACTGCCACAGCTAGGCAGGAGCAATTGGTGATCGGGGTTTTGAAAGACCAAGGCGGGTCGCAGGTCAGTTGTGATGCGCCCCGCCTGGTACTGCAAGAGGCCCGCGATACAGCGCAGCAGGGTGCTTTTACCGCTGCCGTTGCTCCCCACCAGCATCCAGAGACCGGAACGGGGGATGCGCAGGCTGCAGTGACGCAAGGCTGGCTGTCCCGTAGGCCAGCAAAAGCTCAAGTCCTCCACGACCAGGGGGGAGGCCAGGCTGGCCGTTGGTCGGTCCTGAATCATCGAGATCAGCCGTCCAGGCTGAAACCTGGCCTTTTGCCGCTGGCGCCGATGGCTGATTTCTCGTAAATCTGAATGGCGACAAGCTCGGTGCAAAGCAAGCTGATGCGCTTGTGTTCGTCCTTTTCACAGGTCAGCTCAAGCAATTTGGGATGGCCTGCTTCCATCGCCTGACGAAGTTCCTGATAAAGCGACTGGGCAGCTGCCAGGTCCTTGCGCTGGACAGCGACCGGCATGGCGGTGAGGCGGAGAGAGAGCTCGACGACGTACATGGCAGGGACTGGGACCGCCCCACTCTGGCCGAAAGCCGCGGCCTTCAGGGAGGGGGGTGGAAAGGGTGGGTTTAGGGGGTGGCCAGCTCGACGGGGGTGGGGGTGGCGGTTGGGGTACGTTGACTCTCGCGATAGGCGGCTAGCTGATCTCCAATCTGCTGGCGGACGATGTCACGGTATTCAAGAAAGTGTTCGTTGTGGGCGCACACGGCCAGATATTGCTCGGCAACGCCTGGGTTGGCGATGATGATGTGGCCCAGATGGTGCCAAAAGGCCCAACGGGTCTTACGGATCACTCCTTGCCGCCAGCAGACAATCAACAGGGCACGGACGATGACCCATTCAGGCATCTTGAAAGCCGCTTTAACCCGCGGGGCACCTAACTTTAGAAAATAACGATAGACACGGTCGAGATATTGACCCGGTTCGTAGAGAGTGCAGAAAGCGTCAACATATTCATTGGCGATGTCCTCCACCGGCCGGGTTGGGATGAAGTTCATCAATGTGGTCTGATTGATATTGCCCCCATCGGCAATCAGACGACCCTCTTTGTCGAGACGGTGCCACAGGGCGGTATGGGGCAAGGCCTGAAGCATGGCAAAGGTAGTTGTGGGAATGCCGGTTTGCTCGGCAAAGGCCACGATTCGTTGACCAGCCCCGGCTTTCTCGCCGTCGAAGCCGATGATGAAACCGGCAATCACCCGTAGGCCTGCCCTGGTCACTTTGTCCACCGATTCGTGGAGCGGTGAACGAGTGTTTTGAAATTTCTTGGTAAGTGAGAGACTTTCGGCATCAGGAGTCTCAATTCCCATGAAGACGGCGGCAAAATTGCAGGCCATCATCAAGTCAATCATTTCGTCATCGTCGGCGAGATCAAGGGAGGCTTCTGTATCGAAGCGAAAGGGATAGCCGTGTTCTCTTTGCCATGATTCTAGTGCTGTCAGCAAAAGTTTGACATTACGCTTATTGCCAATAAAGTTATCATCAACCATGAATATACCGCCACGCCACCCCAGGTTGTAGAGCACCTCTAGTTCAGCTATGAGCTGTTGGGGTGTTTTGGTCCGAGGTTTGCGTCCGTAGAGCACGATGATGTCGCAGAACTCACACTGAAACGGACAGCCTCGCGAGAACTGTACGCTCATGGAATCGTAGGCACCCATTTCGAGCAAGTCGTAGCGCGCGATCGGGGTCAGACTGACATCGGGCTTTTCACCATTGGCCGTAAATCGTCCGCTCTTGGCACATTGCTGCAGGGCTTCGACAAAAAGCGGCAAAGTGATTTCCCCTTCATCCAGGATGAGAAAGTCAGCTCCGGCCGCAGTCAATTCGTCAGGGGTTGAACTGGGGTAGGGGCCGCCGACGGCGACAGGTTTTCCAAAATGATGCGCTATATTGATCTGGCGAATTATATCATCTTTTTGTACAATCATAGCCGACATGATCACCAAGTCTGCCCATTGCCATTCCTCGGCGCTGACCGGACGAATGTTCACGTCAACAAGTCTGAATTCCCATTCCTGTGGCAGTATTGCCGCCACAGTGATTAGGCCTAGGGGTGGAAGAAGAACCTTGCGTTGAACTAATTCGAGAATTTTTTCGTAACTCCAGAAGGTCTTAGGGAATTGCGGATAGACGAGTAGAGCTTTCAAAGTTGCAAGTTTCTAATAGTAGCTACTTTAGGCCAATCTCCCCTTTTTGGCTTGTCCCATCATTCATCTTGAAGCCCTGTCTGCTTGAAGAAGCCTTCTTTCCCCCGCCCATGCCCGGCTGCGTTCGCCTGAGCTTGCTTGGCTCTGGATCAGGCTTTTGACGATCTCCAAGGGCGTCTGCTGGCCTGGCCTCTCTTGGCCTCTAGGTACTTATTCTTATTTTGTGCGTGCTACCAGGCAAGGCGGCTGCAGGCGCGTCGTCTGCCCCCTAGGATTTGCTTTGTAAAGCTTCATAAAGCCTCTCATGACGATTGCTGTAGGGCGGGCGCCATCGGCCCGGGGATGGTTTGACGTCCTCGATGACTGGCTAAAGCGCGACCGCTTCGTTTTCGTGGGGTGGTCCGGTCTGCTGCTTTTCCCCACGGCCTATCTGGCCCTGGGGGGTTGGCTGA
>CANGZM010000262.1 GCA_947458155.1 Synechococcaceae cyanobacterium
ATGAGATGTCCCTCTCCAGGCTTGGCGGCGAGGGGGGGCCTAAGCCCAGCGATGCGGCGGGGCTCTATGAACTCGCCTCGGTCCAGCTGCGCAAGCGTCTCTACAGCCAAGCCGCCGACACCCTCAAACTGGCCGTCAAGCTGGCTGATTCTGAAAAGGCGCCGCCAGAAGCGAGGGCCGTGATTGAAAATGCCCTTGGTTTTGCCTTGGCGGCCCAGAACAAGTACCCCGCCGCCATCAAGCACTACCAAACGGCCATCCGTTGCAAGGCCGATTACCCCGTAGCACTAAATAATCTCGCCTTTGCCCTGGGCAAACTGCAACGGCCCGAGGAGGCCCGCTCCACCTACGAACAGGTTCTCAATCTAGAACCTGACAACAAAACCGCCAGTAAAGGTCTCAAAACCTTGAAGCGCCGCAGCGGCATTGACAGCAAGTCGGCCTGAATCAGAATTTCAAACCGACCACAAGGGCCTCGCCCTCACCACAAGCCCCGAATCGGCTCTGGGCCAGTCAGCGCCGGTCCGGGGTTCAGCAGCAGCCGCCCTCCAGGACTAACCAATCTTGGTGCTCGCCAACTGCTCAGGGACATCGACTGCAGGCCCTGGATCTGGCCACCGGGTTCCATCCCCACCGAGCCCATGTCCCCCAGCAGCAGCAGGTCGAGCTGGTCGGACTTGGCATTGAGCGTTCCCTGCACTGGCGTCACGGCAGCACCGATCCGCAAATTGCCGCGCAGGTCGACCATCTGGCCCATGGCCCGCACCGATCCAAGCTCAAGTGCCGCAGGTAGGGCCGCGCCACCCACGAAAGATTGGAAGCTGCCGCGCCATTGGCGCGGAATCACCTGGGCAATCAGGGCGGCACGACCCTCCGGGTCAAAGGGTTCGACCGAAATCAGCCCAGCCATGCTGACCCCAGGATTCGGGAACCCAGGATTAAGGAAGCCAGGGGCCGGTTCGGTCGCCGGCAGCGGCCGGGCGAGCGGCGATGGCAGGGGCACCTGGTTGCCACCTGAGAACGCTCCGGCAGGGGCGCTGAAGGGGGCCGTAAAGGCGCTGGGCGGGGCCATGAAGGGGCGGGCGGGCACCGCAACAGGCGTGGCGGCGACCAAAACGGGCAACAGCAGGGGCATGGGGGCCGCCACCAAAGCAGCGATCGCGGGTCCAGAGCGCAGACTACGTCGAAACGACCGCCTGCTTGGGCTGTGACCCAGACCGCCCCCACCGACCTCGTCATCGCCGGGCGTCGCTTCGCCAGCCGGCTGATGACCGGCACCGGCAAGTACCCCTCCCTGGCGGCCATGCAGGCCAGCCTGGCCGCCAGCGGCTGCGAGATCGTCACCGTGGCCGTACGGCGCGTACAGAGCAGGGCCCAGGGTCACGAGGGGCTGTTGGAGGCAATCGACTGGAAACGGATCTGGATGCTGCCCAACACCGCGGGCTGCGCCACCGCCGAGGAGGCGATCCGGGTGGCGCGCCTGGGTCGGGAGCTGGCCCGCCTCGCCGGCCAGGAGGAAAACAACTTCGTCAAGTTGGAAGTAATTCCCGACCCCCGGCACCTGCTGCCCGACCCCTTCGGCACCTTGGAAGCGGCCGAGCAACTTGTTAAAGAAGGCTTCGTGGTGCTGCCCTACATCAACGCCGATCCCTTGCTGGCCCGGCGACTAGAGGAGGTGGGCTGTGCCACGGTGATGCCCCTGGCCTCGCCGATTGGCTCCGGGCAGGGTCTGCGCAACGCCGCCAACATCGCCCTGATCATCGAGAACGCCGGCGTCCCCGTCGTGGTGGACGCCGGCATCGGCGTACCGAGTGAGGCGGCCCAGGCCATGGAAATGGGCGCCGACGCCCTGCTGATCAACAGTGCCATCGCCCTGGCGGGCGATCCCCCGGCCATGGCCAGGGCCATGGCGCTGGCCACCGAAGCGGGCCGCACCGCCTTTCTGGCCGGACGGCTGCCGCTGCGGCCCCAGGCCAGTCCCAGCTCCCCAACCAGCGGCGTGGTTGGCACCTGAACCAGTCAGGACCAGGGCAATGGGACTGGGGATTAAGGCCTGTAGTAGTTTGCCCATCTGAGCATCCGCTCGTTCAGGAGTCTGAGGTGAAGGTTCTCGTTCTCGGCGGTGACGGCTTTTGTGGTTGGCCCTGTGCGGTGAACCTGGCGGATGCTGGCCACGACGTGATGATCGTGGACAACCTGAGTCGCCGCAAAATCGACATCGATCTGGGGGTCGAGTCCCTCACTCCCATCGCCACCATCGGCGACCGCCTCAAGGCTTGGGAACAGGTGGGCGGCAAGCGGATTGAGTTCGTGCTCCTGGACATCGCCAAGGAATATGACCGGTTGCTGGGCCTCCTGCGCAGCGAGAAGCCTGATGCGGTGGTCCACTTCGCTGAGCAACGGGCCGCGCCCTACTCGATGAAGTCGAGCGCCACCAAGCGCTACACCGTCGACAACAACGTCAACGGCACCCACAACCTGCTGGCCGCCATTGTCGAGAGTGATCTGGACATCCATATCGTCCACCTGGGCACCATGGGGGTCTATGGCTATGGCTCCCATCGGGGGGCCACCATCCCTGAGGGTTACCTGACCGTCGAGGTGCCCCAAGCTGACGGCAGTCGCTTCACCGAGAGGATCCTGCACCCCACGGATCCCGGCAGCGTTTATCACATGACCAAGACGCTCGACCAGTTGTTGTTTTTTTATTACAACAAGAACGACAGCATCCGCATCACCGATCTGCACCAGGGCATTGTCTGGGGAACCAACACCACGCTGACCGAAAAGGATCCCCGTCTTACCAACCGTTTTGACTACGACGGCGACTACGGCACCGTGCTGAATCGCTTTTTGATGCAGGCAGCCATCGGCTATCCGCTCACCGTCCACGGCACCGGCGGCCAGACCCGGGCCTTCATCCACATCCGCGACTCGGTGCGCTGCGTGCAGTTGGCCTTGGACCATCCCCCCAGCAGCGGCGAAAAGGTCAAGATCTTCAACCAGATGACTGAAAGCCACCGGGTTGCCGACCTGGCCGAGAAAGTCGCCGCCCTCACCGGTGCCCAAACCAACTACCAGGCCAATCCCCGCAAGGAAGCGATCGAAAACGACCTGATCGTCGATAACAGTTGCTTCCTGGAGTTGGGACTCCAACCCACCACCCTCGACGTTGGCTTGCTTGCCGAGGTGGTGGATGTG
>CANGZM010000263.1 GCA_947458155.1 Synechococcaceae cyanobacterium
CCATACACCTGCAGAATTTCATAGAAGCGATACAGCAGCGGATCGGTCGGGATTAACGGATCCAGGGCCCCCTTGATGGGGTAAGCCGTCAGGGTCTGGGCCACTTCGGGCTCCAGTCCCAGGGCATCGATCAACACCGCCGCCTCCTGCTCTGAGGCGGTGGCTTGGCCGTGCAGCAGGCTCGCCACCCAGACTTCATCCCGGCCGAGACGTTCGCCCAGCTCCGCAAAACTCAATCCCTGGCGGCGTTTGGCCGCAATCAAGGCGACACTGATGGGAGATAGGGTCATACGAAGGCGGGCAGCGGCGCGCGGACCCTACGGGCGCCGGTTCGGCGTCGATGGTGATAACAGATACACAATTCCTGGCGCCCCAAACCCTTTCCCCAGCCCCAGCAGCCATGAAGATCCTGCTGGCTCCCGATTCCTTCAAGGGTTCCCTTAGCGCTGAACAGGTCTGCAGGGCCCTGATGGTTGGGGTGAAGCGGGTCCTGCCTGACGCCAACTGTGTGGCCTTGCCCCTGGCCGATGGCGGTGAGGGCACCACCGCAGCCCTGGTGGCAGCCAGCGGCGGCCGCCTGCTGCACCGCTGGGTGAGCGGCCCACTGCCCGGGGGGGCCAAGGTGCTGGCCTGCTTTGGGCTGCTTGCTGGCGGCCATACCGCCGTCATCGAGATGGCGGCAGCCTCCGGGTTGCCCCTTTTGCCTCCAGACCAGCGCGACCCCCGCCATACCACCACCTACGGCACTGGTGAACTGGTGGCCGCCGCCCTGGCCAGCGGGGCCCGCCATCTCATCATTGGGGTCGGTGGGTCGGCCAGCCATGACCTGGGCACCGGATTGGCCCAGGCCCTGGGGGTGCGCTTTCGCCGCGCCGATGGCTCCTTAATCGAGGCGGTGATGACAGGCGCAGCCCTGGCTGAGGTGGCGAGCGTGGATCTGGAGGGCCTGCTGCCGGGCTTGACCGGCTGCTCCATTGCCCTGGCCGCCGATGTGGACAACCCGCTGCTGGGTCCCCAAGGGGCGGCCGCTGTATACGGCCCCCAAAAAGGCGCCACGGCCGCCATCGTCGCCGAGCTGGAAGCGGGGACGGCGTCCGCGATCGGGCCGATCGAGGCCGCCTGCGGCCGCAGCCTCAGGCAGCTCCCCGGGGCCGGGGCGGCCGGTGGACTGGGCGCCGCCCTGATCGGCTTGCTGGGGGCAACACCGGGTAGCGGCATCGACCTGGTGCTGGAGGCCTGCGCTTTCGAGACCCACCTGGCGGGCGCGTCCCTGGTGCTGAGTGGTGAGGGGCGCCTGGATGGCCAGACCCTGCGCGGCAAGACCATCGCCGCTGTGGCACGCCGCTGCAGCCAGGCTGGCGTGCCCCTGGTGGTGATTGCCGGCGCCGTTGGCGAGGGCACAGAGGCCCTCTATGCCCTTGGTGTCACCAGCATGGTGTCCCTGGTGCCGGGCCCCATGACCCTGGAGGCGGCGATGGCCGCCAGTCCGGCCCTGCTGGCCGATGCGGCGGAACGGGTGGTGCGCCTGTTTCTGGCAACGGACCCCCAGAAGTTTTGAGGGTTCAAGGGCGCCTGCGATGGGCCATAGCTTTTGACTAGATCCAACGGCGGTGGCGAAAATACAAGGCCATGCTGATGGCAATCAAGGCCATAACCGCCAGGGTGATGAAATAGGCCGGCTTCCAGGCCAGCTCTGGCATGTATTGAAAATTCATGCCATAGACCCCGGCAATAAAAGTAATCGGCATGAAGATTGTTGAAAAAATTGTCAACACCTTCATGACTTCGTTCATGCGATTACTGATAGTTGAAAGATAGGTATCATGCATGCTGGACAGGGTGTCCCTTGCGGTTTCGACAATATCAATGACCTGGATACAATGGTCATAGAGATCACGCCAGAATACTTTGGTCTCAATGTGCAACAGTGGCGATTCCTCCTTCGACACCGCACTCAACACCTCTCGCAAGGGCCAGACGGCTCGCCGCAGACTGAGCAGATCCCGCTTGAAACGATGCAGAACCTGAATGTCATTCTGACGGGGGTCGACCAGCAGTCTTTCATCGAGGATCTCTACCTTGTCGCCGATGTGCTCGACGACGAGAAAATAATGGTCGACCACTGCATCGACCAGGCAAAACAGTAGATAATCCGCGTCCATGCGTCGAATGCGACCAGCATTGGTTCGGATGGCCTGGCGCACTGATTCGAAAACATCACCCTCGTCTTCCAGAAAGGAGATCACCCAACTCGACCCCAGAATCAGACTGACATGTTCGATGCGCACGCTTTCCTTATTGGCATCCATGTCCAACATCTTCAGCGCCAACATGCCGTAGTTTGAAATTACATCCCATTTGGGTCTCTGTGCTGTATTGACAATATCTTCGATCGTCATCGGATGCAGTAAGAAGTGTTCGCCAAGGGCTTCAATCAATCCGACATCGTGGATGCCGTTGACATTGACCCAGGTAATACTCGCCCCATCGTGGGCAAGATCGAGTGAGGGCAGGCACTCCTGCAGGGGCACTCCCCGGGTTTCCCGACTGGTTTCGCTGCTATAAACTATGATGTCGAGAATGGGATTTTCCAGCCGCTGATCCCCGATGAAAACCGGCGTGCCTGGTTGTTTAAAGCTGCTGCTAGCCCGGCTGCGCCGCCGCCGGGGCGGGTTGGCCTTGCCGCGGGAGGAAGCCGCTCGCTGCCGCAATCGGGCCATACACCAGCGTTTAAGACAGAGCGCAGGCTAGGACAGGGAACTGCAATGATTATGTGATGTCGGAACTGCTTGCCCCCTGGTTGCCCCTGCTGCAAAGTCCCGCCGGTGCCGCCCTGTTCGTTCCCTTCTATGCCCTTTGGGTCACCCTGTTGCTGCCAGGGGTATGGGCTTCGATGCTGGCCGGGGCCCTATATGGAACCCTGCTAGGCAGCTTGGTGGTCTTCGTTGGGGCAAGCCTGGGGGCCATTGCTGTCTTTTTGCTAGGTCGCAGCTGGTTGCGGGAGTGGGCACGCCGCCGCATGGCCGCCGCTCCCAAATGGCTTGCTGTTGAGCAGGCGGTCAGCCGTGAAGGCCTCAGATTGGTATTGCTGACCCGGCTATCTCCCGCCTTTCCCTTCAGCTTGCTCAACCTGGCCTACGGCCTCAGCGAAGTGAGTCTGCGGGATTACTGCCTGGGTTTGATCGGCATCCTGCC
>CANGZM010000264.1 GCA_947458155.1 Synechococcaceae cyanobacterium
GCCTACCTCGGTCAGCGGGCACGCTCGGAAACCACCCTGCATCAGCGGCAGCCAGGACTTGTGGAGTCCTTGGTGGAGTCCTCGATCCGGGAGTCAGCCTACGTGGAGGATCTCTCCAGAACCCTGTTTCAGCTGCTGGTGCCCCATGACTTCAAGAACCAGGCCCGGCAGATGGACCGCATGGTGCTGGTGCTCGATGGCTACACCGCCAACCTTCCCTGGGAGCTGCTGCTGGCCGACGACAAGCCCCTGGCCCTCTCGACCAGAATGGTGCGGCAGCTGCAGTCGCCCCGTTATCGCACCCAGGTGCGCCAGACCCTCGAAAAGCGCGCTTATGTGATCGGCAACCCCTCCACCGAGGGATTCAACAAGGTCTTCGCCGATGGCCCCACCCGGAAGGCTCCCGAAGCCCTCGATGGCCTCGATGGTGCTGGCAACGAAGCGCAGACGGTGGTGAACGTGCTGCGGCAGAACGGCTACGACTGCGAGGAGGCGATCGGTGGTGAAAAGGCCGTGGACATCATCAATAAGCTCTACCGATCCCTCTATCGGATCGTTCACATCGCCGCCCACGGTGTCTACGACGAGAAGACCCGCGACGGCGGCTCCCGCAGCGGGGTGGTGCTCTCCGATGGGCTGCTGATCACCGCCGCCGAGATCGGGGCCATGGAAACGGTTCCCGACCTGGTCTTCCTCAACTGCTGCCACCTCGCCAAAGCGGATGCCCGGCCGGTGGCCTTCAACCGCCTGGCTTACAGCATCTCGCGCGAACTGATCGAGATGGGGGTACGGGCCGTGGTGGCGGCAGGCTGGGCCGTGGACGATGGCGCCGCCCGGGTGTTCGCCGAGGAGTTCTATAGCCAGATCCTCCGCAACAGATCCTTCGGCGATGCCGTGTTCGCGGCCCGTTCACGCACCCACGAGGAGTTCCCCGGCCTCAACACCTGGGGTGCCTACCAGGCTTACGGGGATCCCGGCTTCGTGATCGATCCCCTGCGCGACCGCGCTGACTCCGAAGCGGTGGAAGGCTGGAAACCCGTGACCCGGGAGGAGCTGATGCAGCGGCTCAGGGAACTGGCCACGAAAGCGGCGGGTGGGGATCCACCGTCGACCGAGCGGAGCCGTGAACTGGCGGGTGCCGTCGACATGGCGTTGCAGTCCAGTCCCGATGAATGGCAGAGCCTGCCGGCGGTGCGCTTCGCCCTGGGCGAGGTCTACGCAGAACTAGGTGACGCCTACTTTGACAAGGCAAGGGAGCAGTACCTGGCCGCCATCCGCCTGGAGGACAGGAGCGGGGGGGTTCCGATCGGTGCGATCGAACAGCTGGCTAACCTCGAAGCCCGCACCGGCCATACCACTGCCAACGCGGCGCTGATCACGGCCGCCCTGGGACGCCTGGAGGGGCTCGTTCAGCTGGCATCGACCACCCTGGATCCTGCGGAACAGAACAACGGAACAGAGTCGCCAGCGGGCAGCAATCCCGAGCGGGCCGCGCTGCTGGGACGCGCCTACAAGCGGCTGGCCGCCGTGCTGGCGGGGAACCTGCGCCAGGATCACAACCAGGAAGGCGCGGATGTTCTGCTTGCCCTCGGGCGGGCCATCGACTGGTACGCCAAGGCCGGAACGCAGCCTTATCAGGTGCTGAACCTCCTGGCTCTGGAGGCGGTGAGGGATTTCGGCATTGAGGCGCAGCCGGCCTCCCTTGAGCTGGCGCGCGGGTGTGCCCAGCAGGCCCGTGCTGCCTGGCGTGCAAACCCGGATTTCTGGAACGCGGTGATGCCGGCCGACGCGCTGCTGACCGAACGCCTGTTCGATCGTTCCTTTGGCAGTAAGGGGCGAGCAGGCGAAACCAGCTTCACCGAGGTGCAGAAAACCTATGGCGATGCCCTGGCCCATGTGCCCGGAACCCCACGGGAGCTGGATTCGCTGCTGCAGCATCTGCGCATCCTCCAGGTGCTCTTCAAAGCGCAGGGCCACCTCAACCCCCGTCTGGCCGGCCGGGCCAGGCTGATCGCCGAACGCCTCGATCTGCTTGCCCAGCAAATTTTGGGGCCAACGGCCGGCCAGGGGGCTGCTGGTGGGTCCGCCGCTGGTACCAGCGATGGCACGGGTGGAGAAGAAGAGTCGGAAATGGTTACTCTCAAATGACTGTGGCAGCTCATCTATCGTGAGGCCTAATTGATTATGAAACCCAATCAATTATGAAACCCAATCAATTATGAAACTTAATCTATCGTAAAATCTCAGCCATCGTGAAACCACCTCTAGAGTAAACCCCTTCAGAATTGGTCCTGGGCCATGGCGGATCCCAGCGGAAGAGAAGAGCCTTTATCGTTCGGCCATTCGGCTCGAAAGCGAATTCTATCGGTGAGGATCCGATCAATTTCAATAGGGTTCATAAGGAACTGATCAGTGCGGCGCTCTCTTCAGAGCCGGTACACGGTGATGATCAAGGCCGATAAGCGTGGCGACCCCCATGTGTTGGACCTGAAATTCGACAGGTTTCTTCCCTATGATCCAGACCACCCTTCCCAGGCCATTGAAGCTCTGGTGCATACCATCAAGGCCACCCTGGATAACGAGAAATTAGACAGCCCAGTATTCCAGTTACTTCCGGGCCTCACAAGCTTTGATGCCGGTAAGGTGGTTATGGTGCTCCTTATCCTCAAGTTCCGTGAACAGGTTGCACAAGCTGCCTTCATGCGCGAAGCTTTAGTCACTGAAGCCCATGAGCGTGCTTTTGGTTGCAGAGCAGCCAATACACAGGTAAGGAGTTTCAACAACGCCTCGTAGTAAAGAAGATCATGTGCGGCATCGGCACGCCAGATTTACTGGGACAGACTTCTGTTGGGCCCTGGAGGTCTTGTCCCTTGCTTGATGCACCGAATCAGCTGCATGAAGGGCCTGATGCTGGCAGCTTCATGGCTGAGCTGCGCCGCGATGCCTGCTATCGATGGCGATCTTCCTGGACACCTCACCCATAAAGTCCGTGAGAATGATCAGCCGGCAGGGCCGACGGCATTGCTGGCTGCAAAGGCGAGCCGGCCCCCCTTCGCTCCAGACCCATTGAACCGCCAAGATCGCCTCTTTAGTGCAGCCCCTATCTCCCTGATCACCAACCTTGCCATCCTGTTCACATTGGCCTGGCTCGCCCCCGCCAGAGCAGAAGCTGACTTTCGCGCC
>CANGZM010000265.1 GCA_947458155.1 Synechococcaceae cyanobacterium
CAACGGCGGCCAGGTGGTGCGCTCTCTGGTGCTGCTGCTCACCTCCCTGGGGTTGTACCGCGCCTGGGGTCGCGAACCGGCCACCTACCGGCGCGAGAGCACCAGCGACAGCCTGCGCCGCCAGCTGCGCGACCTGCCCGGTCTGGAGCCCGCCCTTGATGGTCGCAATCTCGACGCCCTCTCCCCCCTGGAGGTGTTCACCCTGGTGAAGGCGATGCCGGCGGTGGGCGAGCTGCAGGCACGGCGGGTGTACGGCGAGGTGCTGGTGGACATGCTGCGCAGCGGCCGGCTTGATCAGGCCCAGAGCCTGCTCGACCTGCAGGAGCTGCGCCAAAGCCTGCAGCTCGACGACGATGATCACCACGCGGTGATCGACCTGCTGGCCAAGGAGCATCCCGAGCTGCTGGGCAGGAACCGCTTCGAACGCCAGAGCGACAACCTGCGTCGGGAGTTGGCCCTGACCAATCTCGAGGATTTTCTGCTGCGCCATGGCTGCACAGTGTTTGACGCAGCGGCGCTCAACCCGCGGCAGCGGCAGGAGTTGGAGCGGCTGCGGCTCGCCTCCGGGCTGCCAGAACCTGCCTGGGAGTTGGCATTGAAGCAGTTCGGGCCCCAGGGGGAGCTGGAACGACAACGGCTGGAGCCACTGCGGACAGCCTGGCAGGAGGAGGCCGGCCTGCTGGCCTGGCTCGACGGCCAGCTGGCGGAGGATGGCCTGCTCCGGCCGCTGCAGCGGGTGCTAACCCGGCGGGTGGGCGAACTGCAACGGCAGCTGGCCCCCCGCCTGGCCGCCGCCGGCCTCGACCCCCTGCCGCCAGCGATGGCGCCGACGGGCGACCTGCGCCGCGTCTTCGATCTGCTCTGGCTCGATCCCGATCCCGACACGGCGGCCTGGGTGCTGATGCTCGAACGCCAGCGCCATCCAGAGACCGTGGCCCGGCGCCTGCAGGATCCCCGCCCCGGCCTGGCCAGCTCCCCCTTCCTCCAGGGTCAGTTGCGCGGCGATGCCACGGTGGATGAGGGGTTGCTGGCGGCGCTCACGGGCTGGTCGATGTTCGCCGACGTGCTGCCCGCCGGGCTGCTGTGGCTGGCCCAGCGAGGCACGGTTCGCCAGTTGCCCGCCGGCGAACCGGTGCGGGAGAAGGGTTCCTTCAGCGACCATCTGGCCCTGGTGCTGGAGGGTGACGTGCAGGTGTTGGTGGACGGCGACGCCACGGTGGTTCTGGGGCCCGGCCGGGCCATCGGCGAGATTGGCGTGCTCACGGGCCAGCCCCGCACCGCCAGCGTGCGGGCCGGTTTGGATGGTTGCCGCCTGCTCTTGCTGCCCTCGGCCACCTTCGAGGAACTGCTGCGCCGCTCCGACAGCTTCAGCCGCTCGCTGCTCTCCCAGCTGGCGCTGCGGCTGGTGGACGCGACGCGCAAGGTGGCGGCGTAGGGCTTGTCAGCGACTGCCCATGGCTGCACCTTCACCACCCTCAGCCGCAGCCGCAACCGGTATCGGTGGCAGCGTCCGCTTCAACCTTCTTGATCAGAGTCCTGAATTAACTTGGTTGATCAAGCTCCTGAGACCATGTAGGTGTACGTCGGTCATGGCGGCAGGCCCAAGCAGGGCAATCAGTTGCAGGGGGTACGCGTGAGAGGAAGTGCTTTTATAATAGTGCAGCACAGCATCGCCCCAGATGGTACAGCCACTCGGCTGCATGATGCCTGCACCTAATCCCAGAAAACAGGCCACTGTAAAGACCAGAAGTAGCGGAGCATCAGGAGGTAACCACCCAAAGAGAGAAAGAAACGTCAGCCCCGGTAGTAGCAGAACAAGCCATTCGGTGATATGTTTTACAGGACCCTTCAGCAGCAATTTTTGCGACTGTAAAGACTCCTGTAGCGACTTAAAGTCGTAGCGATTAATATCAACAATTTTAGTATAAGCTACCGCTGTTGAACCATTTGCTGCCAGCTGGCCATAGACCGTGAGCACCCGCTGCGAAACACCCGGCATGGCCTCATCAATTCGCCCAATCAACACCAGCTCGCGAGTGCTGGGATCGACTCTCAAAACCCCTTGCTGCACCAGCGATGCCAGGCCTAGCTCAAGCACGCGGGTTGGCCCAGCAGAGAGGTAAGCCAGGCCCTCATCGTCAAGCTGCGGTGTGGTGGAGAGCCCGCTTGGCTGGAGCAGCAGCGGACGCAAAAACCTGTAACTGACAATCCATCCCACCATCAAGCTGGTGATGTAAATGGTCGACCGGACCAAAAAACCCACCAGGGGGTCTCCGCTCTCTGGGGGTGGATCGGAGCGGACCCCAGCGGCGGCCGAGGCGAGCGCACTGCCGATCACCCCCAGGCCGAGCATTGGCCCGCCCATAGGCATAGACCAGCGCCACCGGCGCCAAGACCGCCAGCCACTCCAAAGCCGGAACGGTCGACGGATCGGGCCGCGCTGCATCTGCAAATCGCGCCCGAAGCGCCCATCCACCGGTGGCCATAGATCCAGAGGAGGCTCGCCGAAGTGCTGCCGGTAGCTGCGGATCGTGGCGCGGTACTGCTCGTGGAAGCGATCCCGTTCTGCTTGGCCGCCCTTGGCGGGGTGGTGGTGCAGCGGCCGCCCCAGCACCCGCGGGCAGAAGTCGTTCCAGTAGGCGTCGCTGCACAGCAGATGCAGATGCCACACCTGATCGACCTGGTCGGACGGTGTGACCGGATGGTCTGCCATCAGGGCCAGGAAGACGAACTTGCGGAATTCCTCGATCGCGCGTAGGGCAAAGGGCCGGCTCCAGCCGTTGGCGCGCATCAGATGGGCGAGAAAGCCGAACTCATGGCCGGGATCATCTAGTTCATAGTCGCAGATTCGTTGATATAGCTGCTGCTGCTTATCCAGCATGGGGTCTTATTCAGATGTTGTTATTGATAATGTCTGCGGGCCTGAAATTCTGTCAATCATGGCCAGATGGAAGGCAATGGAAGATACTGGAATCCCCCACCCTGCTGCCGTAAGAGGCATAGAATGGCAGCGGCGTCAACCTCCCCATCCCCCGCCAATCCGTCTGCAGCGATGAGCTGGACAGCATTCCTGCAGGCCCTTGGTGAGCGCCAAGAGCACGCGCTCACCCCCCATGAGCTGGAGGTGATTCTCTGCCTGCGGCAGGAGCCCGGCCAGAGCAAGCAG
>CANGZM010000266.1 GCA_947458155.1 Synechococcaceae cyanobacterium
GCGGCCTCCGGCTGGCGGGGCAGGGGGCTTTCGGCCAGCCACTGCACCGGCCAGGGGGGACGGGGGCCGCAGCCGGAGAGCAGGGCCGCGCTGGCCAGGGCCCAGGCCGCCGGCAGCAGGCGGCGGTGGCAGGCCTGGGGTCGACGCTGAGACTGGGGTGCAGGCTGTGGCAAGCGGTTATTGACCTTGGGATGGGGTACGGAGTGGACCATCCGTGGCAGCGTGGCCGCCATTGCGATCTTGAGCCCATGACTGTTCCCGATTCTGGCTGGCCCCAGGTGGCTTTTTTGGGTCTCGGCGCCCTTGGAGCCCCCATGGCCGCCAACCTGCTGGCCGCCGGCGTGCCCCTGACGGTGCATAACCGCAGCCGCGATCGGGAACTGCCCCTGGAGGCCCTGGGGGCCAGCCGGGCCGCCGATCCGGCGGCGGCGGTGGCCTCAGCCGCGCTGGTCTGCCTTTGCCTGCGGGATGACGATGCGGTGCGAGAGGTGCTGCTGGGGCCCCAGGGGGTGGTGGCCGGGGCCGCCCCGGGCACCCTGGTGCTTGATTTTTCGACCATCGCCCCCGCCAGCAGCGCAGCTCTGGCCAAGGCCTTGGCCGGCCAGGGCCTGGCCTATCTCGATGCGCCGGTGACGGGTGGCACCGAGGGTGCCCGCGCCGGCACTTTGGTGGTGCTGGTGGGCGGGGACCCCGCCGATCTGGAGCGGGCCAGGCCGCTGCTGCAGGTGGTCGGAGGCGCCATTCACCACTTCGGGCCGGTGGGGGCCGGCCAACGGGTCAAGGCGGTGAATCAGGTGTTGGTGGCCGGCAGCTACGCGGCGGTGGCAGAGGCCATGGCCCTGGGGGTGCGGTTGGGGTTGCCCATGGCCGCTGTGTGTGGCGCCCTGGAAGGCGGTGCGGCCGGTTCCTGGGCCTTGCGTCATCGGGCCGGCGCCATGCTGGCGGGCCAATTCCCCCTTGGATTCAAGCTTGAGTTGCACCGCAAGGATCTGACCATTGCCCTGGCGGCGGCGGCCGAGGTGGGCCTGGAATTGCCGGTGAGCGAGCGGGTGGCTGCCCTGGAGGAGGCCCTGATCGCAGGGGGCCATGGCGGCGAGGATGTGTCGGCCCTAGTGCGCTGGTATGGCATGGGGTCGTCTTCTAATCCTCCCGCCTGAATTGATCGCGGGCAGGGTGGTTCAGGCCATGGTATTGATCGCCCGGGCAATCAATATCAGAAACACCACTAATGTGGTGATAGTGTGGGCGATCTGAAGCAGTTTTGTGGGCCGCCCAAACACCATATGGCCTTCGGGAGGACCGAGGGTGTTGCTGGAAAGTACCGTGAAAAAGAGATAATCTATCGGATGGGGTTTCCAGCGTGCGACAAGATCTCCGCCTTGCTCGGGAAACATAATGTCTAGTAAATCGGTGGGATTGCTGAGGTGGTGTAATTGCTTGGGGTAGTCGATGTACCAGTACCAGAAGAAGAATATCATATTCATGGATAGGTATAAAACAAACGCCTGAAGTAGCAGGTCATAGGACTGCAGCTTGATGTCGACGATCGCCAGGTTGACGATGATGACATTTAATAGTAGATCCAGGCTGCAGGCGATGCCGAAACCCCCTAATAGACGCCGCACATCGTTGCTGCGGTGGATGCCAGTGCGCAACAGCAGGGCGAGCAGGGCCGGTATTGTTGCACCGACGAAGAGGGCATAACTGGCAATGATGGCCCCATGCAGTCCAAACTGTTCTGTGCCAACGGCCTTATGGTATTCCCCCAACACAAGCATCCGCAGCAAATAATTGGCGATTGGCGAAAGGGCCAGGGCTAGGATGTAAACTAGGTTTTCGTAGTGGAGGGGCAGGTGCAGGCGATGTTTCTGCAGTTGTGTCATGCAGCCCTATTTATTTATGCTTCCAGTTTCCACCATAGTCCCGAGCTTGAGGGTGTGGTCAAAATCAAGTCGGTTCCATCCGGGCGCGGCAGTTCCACACTCCTGGCATGGAGCCAGTAGCCACCGTCGCCGGGGAGGGCGTCGGGGAGGGCGTCACCACCGGGCAGGTACAGCGGATCGCCCAGCAGGGGGGCGCCCACCGCCGCGCAATGGATGCGGATTTGATGGGGGCGGCCGCTGCTGATTGCCACTTCCACCAGGTCGGCGTCGCGGCGCCGTTCGAGCAGGGTGAGTTGGCTACGGGCGGCAAGGGCGGCGGGATCGTCGCGGCAGCCGGCGGCCCAGATGGAGCCCAAACGCGGGTGGGGTTGGCGGGCGATGGGAGTGGTGATCTGCAGTTCTGAGCCGACTGGGAGGCCTAGGACGCCAGGAGCGAGCAAGGCCCGGTAGATCTTGCGACCGACGCTTTTTTGGGCACCGGGTGCGGCGCCTGGGCCTGGGGTCCCCTGGGTGTCGGCAGCGAGGGCCGTGCTCTCCCGCAGCAGGGCGCTCAGCCAGGCCCGGCTGGCCGTCCGGCGGGCGCAGAGCAGTATTCCGCTGGTGAACCGCCCTAGACGATGGACGGGCCGTGGCACTCCGGCGGGGTCCGTGGCGTGCTGCCGTTCGAGCAGGCGCATCAAAGTGTGCTCAAGGAAGCCGCCGGCGGGCATGACTGGCAAACCGCTCGGCTTGTCGAGGGCCAGCAGGTCGCCGTCATCGAAGAGACACTCCCAGGTGGCCGGGACGGCCGGCTCCTGCCATGGGGGGCGATGCCAGGCCAGCTGATCGCCCCGGGCCAGGACGGCATCAGCAAGCAGCGGCAGATCATGGCGCCAGATTTCGCCGCCTTCCAGGCGCCGCTGCCAAGTATCTCGGCCGCTGTGGGGATAACGCGCCGCGTAAAAGTCAGTTACAAGCTGGCCCTCAGCGGCGCGCTCGATCCGGTCGCGATAGATCCAGCCGCCATTAAGGGCCGCCGGCTGCCAGCCGGGGGGGGTGGGGAGTTTCGCGGCACTCATGGGGGCGACTGAAGGGATTATGACTGGCAAATCGTGGGCTAAACGCTTTCAGCATCAGCTGGCAGGTGCACACCATTAGCAAAGGAAATTGGTAAGCAATCGCCCAAAAATCCCAAGGCGGCACCCAGATTCGCACTGGGGATAAAGGATTTGCAATCCTCTGCCTTACCACTTGGCCATGCCGCCGCCGAGGAGC
>CANGZM010000267.1 GCA_947458155.1 Synechococcaceae cyanobacterium
CCATTGGGATCAGGTGGCGGGCCTGTCAGTACTGAGCTTCGTAGTGCTGGTGGCGGGAGCCTTGTTGGGCCTCGGCTTCGGCCTATTCATCGCCTGGCCGGTGGTGGTCTGCATCCAGACCGCCGCCTACCGGCAACTGTTCGGCCCGATTGATCACACCGGCTTCAGCAGCAAGGTCATCCCAGGAGGGGACCTTGGCGGCCAAGCCCTCAGTGCCCAAGTTCTCAG
Organism: Synechococcaceae cyanobacterium; assembly: GCA_947458155.1. Lineage (GTDB taxonomy): Bacteria > Cyanobacteriota > Cyanobacteriia > PCC-6307 > Cyanobiaceae > Cyanobium. Next base: position 229 of record CANGZM010000267.1, read on the forward strand.
TGCAAGGGACCGCGCGTAAGCAAGACAAAACCAAGCACCCCCAGCAGCGCTAGCCCCAGTTGCGCCACCCGGCTCACCAGCATCCCCGCCACCACCGCCAGCCCCACCAGCAGGGAGCGCTTCAACCGCAGCAGGCCCAGGGGCCCCAAGCTGGTGGGTGCCGTCAGCAATTCCCCCAGGCTCGCCCCCAGCAACGGGCCCAGCAAAGCCCCCAGCAGCGGCCCGCCCACCGGCAGGGCCGGCAGCAAGCCCACCAGTCCCACCAACAAACCCAGGCCCGAGCCGATGTAGGCCCAGCGACTGGCCTGCAAGCGGGCCGCCCCCAGCACCAGGCCCAGGGCATCGGCCCCCCAGCCCAACACCAGCATCAGCGACGCCAGGGCCAACGCCGGCCAACCGGCAGCGAAGCCCACCGCCCACACCCACAGCAGGGCCCCCAGGGGCAGCAGGGCCAACCCCGGCAACACCGGCAGCAGGGTGCCGGGGATGGCAGCGGACTGAATCAACAGGGCGCCCCACCAGAGCAGCTCGGTGCGGGGCGCAACGGGGAGAGGCAGCGTCATGGCAGGCGGCGGGCCAGCCTCAGCTTGGCCGAGCGGCAGCGGGGGTTGGCCTGCTCCTCGGCCGGGTCGGCCACCACCGGTCGCCGGGTGATCCGCTCGAGCCTTGCATCGGCGAGAAACGCCTGCTTCACCAGCCGATCTTCGAGGGAATGGAAACTGATGATGGCCAGCAGCCCGCCAGGCGCCAGCCAATCCGGCGCCCGCTGCAGCAAGCGCTCCAGGGCCCCCAGTTCATCGTTTACGGCGATGCGCAGGGCCTGGAAGCTGCGGGTGGCCGGGTGGATGCGGCCGCGGCGGGCCTTGGGCGGATAGCAACCGGCCACGGCATAGGCCAGCTCACTGGTGCTGCGCTCAGCCCAGGGCTTCGCCTCGCGCTCGGCCACCAACCGCCGGGCGATCCGCCGCGACAGGCGCTCATCACCAAACTGAAACAGCAAATCCGCCAGCGGCCCCTCCTCGAGCCGATCGAGCAGCTGCGCAGCGGTTTCGCCCGCCTCGGGGTTCATGCGCATGTCGATCGGACCCTCGACACGGAAGCTGAAGCCCCGCTCCGGCCGGTCCAGCTGGGGGCTGCTCACCCCCAGATCCGCCAGCACCGCCTGCACCGGGGCAGCGGGGCTGTAGGCGGCGAAGTTGGTGGCCACGATCCGCAGCCGCTCCGCCCAGGGGGCGAGCCGTGCGGCGGCGGCGGCGCGGGCGGTGGCGTCCTGGTCGAGGCCGATCACCTCCAGCCGGGGATGGTCCTCCAGCAGCAGGGCGCTGTGACCGCCGCCGCCGAGGGTCGCATCAATCAGCCGGGGGGGCGCTTCGCCGGCCCCTGCTGGGAGGGCGGCGAAGGCCTGCCGCACCTGATCGGCGAGAACGGGGAGGTGGGCGAAGGCATCCATGGCCCATTCCTAAGCGGAACCGGCCAGGGCAGCGCTCAGGAGAAGGTGGTGGCCCCAACCGCCTAGATCCATAAACAAAACCAAAAATTTTCAGAAGAAAATCCCAGCATTAATAAAGAAATCTTATCAGCTACTCAAATCATTCGCTTTTGCTGCATACTTCCGGTCACCAGCAAGTCCTGCGAGAATGATTCCCAGCCATTACCTCCGTCGCCTAGCTCTGCTCGGACTTGGGGTTATTTTTTGGCCCTCAATCGCAGCCCACTCCGCCATTGTATTCACTGTAAAACAAGATGGTAGCGATGTGATAGTTATCGGCAGCGGATCGGCCAATATCACCGACCTTTCAAATCCCTCAAATCCCACCTTAGATCCCGACGCCACAAACGTCTTCTGGGACAATCAAATTTATGCTGGTCCTGCAGCTTTTTCGGGGCTAACTACTCCTCCAGTTGAAGTCAACCTCTGGAGTGGCCTCACCGGTCCGAGTTTGTTCGGCAATGATCCCACCTTCACCGCAAACCCAGACAGTGGCAATGGTGATCTTTTCGGAATCGTCGCCGGCAGCGGCATGGGGCAAAGTGTTCTAGTGCTGCCTCTCAACTATGTGAGCGGCAATTACCTTAATGGCGCCAGCCGATTCAATAATTTCACCCTGGCCGACCTCGGACTGAGCCCCGGGGTTTTCACCTGGAACTGGGGCATGGGACAGAACGCCGACAGCTTCGAGCTCAGGATCGAGCCTGTGCCAGTACCCGCTCCTCTGCCCCTGGCTGGCGTACCTATCGCCTGGAAGATGGCGAAGAGAATGCGCAGAGCCAGCCGTGACAGCCCCGCCAAGGCCACTTCATAAAGCCGACATCGGCTTAATGAAAGCTTAAAGCAAGTACAAATAAATATTGGTCATCGCCTGAGCATTTCAAGCTAAATTGGCTTTTAACAAAAATACAATTAACCCACAGATTTGCACTTTTCATGACAATTCCAAGTCTTGTTGAGTTGGCTATTGACGGCACGGCTCTTGCCTTGCGCTATAGCGACACTCTCAGCAGCATTCTGCCCAGCTTCGGCCGCTTTCAGGTGTCCGTCAACGGAATCCGCCGCAGCCTCACTGGCCCCGCCATGCTGCGCGGCGGCGGCACCACCATCCGCCTGAACCTCGCCACACCGATCCTCGCCACAGACACCGTCGCTGTCACCTATACCAGCGTAAATGGATTCGACAAAGTCGGTTACGGAGACATTCGCTCTTTCAGCACCAATCAGAGGGCCGCTTTCTTTCGCAACAACAGCGCCACCAACCTCACCGGCATCGCCAATAACGTAACAATTAATAGCAATGATACTTTAATCACAACTGGAGAGACCGCCCTGGTCTCCTTTGCCTTCAACCGCAATCCCGGCACCTCCTTCAGCAGCGGCGATGTCACCGTTTCCGGGGGCAGTCTCTCTA
>CANGZM010000268.1 GCA_947458155.1 Synechococcaceae cyanobacterium
CGGCGCGCTTGGGGCGAGGGTATCGAGGCTTTGATGGCTGGGGGGTGAAAGCCGCGCAGCCGATGGATGTGATCAGCCCAGCTGACCACTTGTAACATTCGCTACAAGTGGTTAACGGGTCCGATAACCACTGTTCGCTATGGACACCATTGCCCCAAAGTGGTTGCAGCTGCTAGATTTGAGTTGGATGTATGAGGTTGGTTCACGGAAAGCAGCACTGGCGGTACGGTGATTCTCGGAAACTACCCAAAAAGCGTTAGACTGCAAAGCACGAACATTTCATGACTATCGATACGTCTGATCCTTTGGGCCGCGTCATAGCCATCCGTCCTGATCGGGAAGTAATGACCCTGCAGCGGCTGCCCTACTTCGTCGGCATCTCAGGCTCAACGGTTGGCTCTCAAGGCTTGTCAATGCACTTGGTGATCATTCCGCCCGGCGCCAAGGCTGATCCCCACATCCATGTCGGTTATGAAACCGGTATCTACGTTCTTGAAGGCAGGGTCCTCACTCGTTGGGGCCAGAACCTGGAAAACGAAACAATCTCCGAGCCCGGAGAGTTTCTATTCATCCCACCTGATGTTCCCCATGAGGCGGTCAACCTCAGTCCTACTTCACCAGCGCGTGCTGTCATCGCCCGCAACGACAGCGCCGAGCAGGACAAAGTGGTTCCTTTTCGGCCAAATGTGACATAACTGGTCATTCAATCGGAACTCCAACGGGTAGACGACTTGCCCGGTTAACTCTGCGTCAGCCACCACGGAGGCAATCGATAGCTCCCCAAGGCGTGAATACAATCCAGGTCATTCCACCCAAGGACAGGCTGGCCAGCAGCAGCAGCAGCAGCCTGCCCAGACACCCCAGCACTAGGGGACCAGCGGGGCTGGGTCAATCGCTTGATTTTTGACGCTCACAGGATCTTTGCTGATCAGGATCAGACCAGGGTCAGCCTTGTCCTCTAGAGATTCGAGCAGCAGATCAACTTTGGTCTGCCAGACGAAACTCGTGCAGACTGTGCAGTCTGCGAGGGTAACGATTTGGCTGTCAGTGTCGTAGTCGATGCACACACACCAGAATTGCTTCAGAACCGCCGTCTCGCTAAATTGAGCATTGGGCAGCGCTACCGCTGGGCCTGCCATCAGGGTATTGATGTCAATATTGACGATCATCTGGCTCTGGTTTGTTTTGCTGATTGGGGTCATGTGACGCTTCAGAAAATCCTGCTGCCCCTCCTGCTCGTGGTGCTCGGTCGAGTATCGGGCAAGCCGGCAATGTATGTCGCTGACATCAATAGCCTCCAGGTAGCTGTTGATCTGCTGGCAGAGGGTTTCGGGTGAGGGCGCCTTAGAGAGCAACTCCGTATAGGAAAGTCTCAGGGTGTGTATGATGTTATCTGTATCAGTCTGCTTCATTCCCAGTTGGCGTAGCGCTAAGGCCACGGTGCTGATGCTGTTGAGATTGGTGGTGGAATCGCGAAAAAACGAGCCAACATTGTCGTCACCAATCAACATGTACTCGGTCATATCAGCTTGTATGGCATTGCTTTCCAAGCTGTCGAGTACCGAGGTCAGTGCGTTCCTAGTGGTGAATCGCAGCAGTCCCCGGGAGCGATGGGAGCTACTGTCGCGTTGCGCCATGGCGCTATATAGTCTATCGATCGTTGTCAGCCAAAGCTTTCCATACTTCTTCGGGTGAACATCTACCATGTGAATCAAGCCACTGCTGGGGTTGAACTTGGCAATCAGCGCAAAGTGACCACCATTGTTGTTTGGGATGTTGCGTGCAAGACCGACGCCGAAGTTGGCCACAAGAATGTCATTGTTGCCACCTTCCCGCTCGGATTCTTGAAGAGCGTCCATTAGATGTTGCGGTGATACGATGTGCTCATCGAAGTAATAACATTGTACATTAACCTTATTTTTGAGTTCATTCTGATGAATATATGTACATGCAACATTATAAACCTCGCCGAGGGTCATGCCGTCATTGACCACATAGGCACTGGGTAGTTTGCACTTCAAGAACAGGTCGTCGACATGGGTCGAAAAGCCAAGTGCGGTCAGCGCAAAGGCAACAGCCGTGATGTTGCAGCAATTGATCGGCTGCTGAAAGTCGTGCATATGTACGTTAACCAGATCGCCAATGAATATGAGCCGTTTCGCCTCCTCACGTATTTCCTCGGGAAGCAGATCCCACTGAGACTTGTCTAACTTCAATAGTTTCGTGTTGGGTGCGGCGATCGCCTGTAGATCGGTTTACAGTTCGGGTAGGACTAACTGTTCTTTAAAAAAGAAATCGTGGGCTCCAAGGCGAGCAATCTCTTCGCCACTTCGAGAAATAACTACTTCTCCTTCCAGGATAATATAGAAGCCATCGGCTGGCAGATCTCCCCCCGATGGCAAAAGCAATGGCTAAGATGATCCCGCTTACCTGTAATACTTGCCAAGTCGGGCAGCCTGTTGGATTGGATGTCCTACTCGGTCGACGTGAGCACAGCAGTTTCAGAATTCATCGTTGCGGCTTCTAGACGAAGGTTTGTCATGGCTTAGCGATTCGCTAATAGCAAGCTTACTGAGAGATTGGCAGGCAAGGCTTGCCAAAGCTTCTCAAAATTGGCGCTGGACCGGCGTTTCAATCAATCTTTGCCCCTTCTTTCTTTCCGGATCATGCCATTAACATCTTTAACTTAACCATAGTAAAATGGCCCCAAAAGATTCTCTGCTGTGCCACCCCGCGTTAGCAGCCTGCCACTCAAGGAAGGTCATTAGCCACCGTCCTCAAATCCCACACCTACGCCCTTGGCAGCTGAGACTCAGCGACGCTTTGCCGAGGTCCTCATCCAGCCAGCGGGGGGTGGAGTGGACAAACTGAGCACCTGGCCTGCCCCAGCCTCCCCCATCCGCCATGATTGCCCTATCTCCTAACCCCCTGCCGTCGTGAGCGCTTCTGATCGCATCGGCGAGATCCACCGCGTTACTGGTGAAACCGATGTGCGGGTGGCCCTCAACCTTGATGGAACTGGCCGCTGCCAGGTGGCCACCGGCGTGCCCTTCCTGGATCACATGTTGCACCAGCTCGCCAGCCACGGGCTGCTCGACCTGGAGATCAGTGCCAGCGGCGATACCCATA
>CANGZM010000269.1 GCA_947458155.1 Synechococcaceae cyanobacterium
CCAGAACTCATGGGCAAACTGCACGCTCATGCGCGGGTTCAGGGGTTAGGCAGCATCCTGCCCCCCTAGTCTCCTTTCAGTGCTCGGCAAGGCTCACCACTGTTGAAGCACCCCTCCGCGCCCGACCTGCGCCCCCAACCCAGGCGGGATGGGGCGGTCGAGGTGCCCTTTGGTGCCAGCGGCTGGCGCACCTTTTTGAGGGTGCTGGGACCCGCCTATCTGGTGGCGGTGGGCTACATGGATCCGGGCAACTGGGCCACCGATCTGGCTGCCGGCTCCAGTTACGGCTACCAACTGCTCTGGATTGTGGCCCTATCCAGTGCCATGGCGATGCTGCTGCAGTCGTTGTGCTGCAGGCTGGGCATCGCAACCGGGATGGACCTGGCCCAGGCCTGTGCCCGCCTGTTGCCCCGCCCCTGGCGCTTGCCGCTGTGGTTGCTGGCGGAAGTGGCGATCGTCGCCTGCGACCTGGCCGAACTGGTAGGCAGCGCCATCGCCTTGCAGATGCTGTTTCGCTTGCCGCTGCCTTGGGGGGTGGCGCTCACCGCCGCCGATACCTTGCTGTTGCTGGCTTTGCAGCGCTTCGGCATCCGCCGCCTGGAGGCCCTGGTGATTGCCCTTGTCGCTTTGGTGGGGGGGTGTTTTGTGGTGCAACTGCTGCTGCTGCAACCGAATTGGGCTGCAGTGGCCCAGGGATTTGTGCCCCGGGTGGCTAGTTTGAAAAATGGCAATCAGTTGTATCTGGCGGCCGGAATCCTCGGGGCCACGGTGATGCCCCACAACCTCTATCTGCACTCGTCTCTGGTGCAAACGCGCCAATGGCCAGAGGCTGCTGGCTCGCAACGGCAGGCCCTGGGTTTCAGCACCCTCGATACCGCCGTCGCCCTCAGCCTGGCCTTCATGATCAATGCCTCCATTTTGATTCTGGCGGCGGGTCGTTTCCATGACACCCAACTCGGACCGGTATCCGACCTCAGCCAGGCCTATGACCTGCTCTCCCCCAGCCTCGGCACCTCCCTGGCCAGCACGTTGTTTGCAGTGGCGTTGCTGGCCTCGGGCCAGAGCTCCACGCTCACGGCCACCATGGCGGGCCAGATCGTCATGGAGGGTTTCCTGCACATCCGCTTGCCCGATTGGCAGCGCCGCCTGCTGACCCGCAGTCTGGCCCTAGTGCCCGCCCTGGCCACGGTGCTGTGGCTGGGGGGTGGGGCCACCAATCCGCTGCTGGTGCTCAGCCAGGTGGTGCTCAGCCTGCAGTTGCCCTTCGCCGCCATCCCCCTGGTGCTGTTCTGCAGCCGTCCCGAGCTGATGGGTCCGCTCAAAACCCCCTTTTGGTTGCTGCTGGCCAGCTGGGCCTGTGTGGTGGTGATCGTGCTGATCAATGCCACCTTGGTGATCAACCTGATTTTGGGCCGTTGAGCGGCATGATCTCCAACCCCGTGGCCACGGTCGAACTGGCGACCCAAGCCGGCTGCGCCCTGGTGATTGGGCGCTATCCCCGTTTTGGCTACAACGCCAATGGCGGCGGCGGCAGGGCCCAACAGGGGCCCAGCGATGCTGACGGTTGGCAGGCCCTGGTGTTTGACCCGGCCAGCCTGGTGATTCCCGAGCTCAACTGGCGCACCACCCGTTTTCTGGGCTTGCCCCTGCCGCCAGGGTTGGCCATTGCCGTCCTGCCCGAGCAGCTGCAGGGGCGCTGGCAGCGGAGCAGCGGGACGGTGCAGTTGCGCTTTCGCGCCCGCTTTCGCTTCAAGCTGGCATCTCAAGTGGCGGCCCCCGATCTGATCGTCGACACCCAGCTGGTCACGGCATCAGTGCAGGGAAAACGCCACCGCGGCCAGGGCCAACCCCTGAATGCTGGCGGTGAGGCGTTATTGGTGGGGGTGGCGACGGTGCAGCCAAGCGGCGAGCCCTGGTTTGATCGTTTTCTGGGCCTGCCCGATGAAGCCCTGGCCTTGATGCGCTGTCGTATCACAGTCGATTCAGAAAGCTTCAAGAAGGTGCCCGCGGCCACCTAGCCCGGAATCTCCGCCGCCGCCGGGATCGTCACCAGTTGCAGTCGCGCCGCCGCCTCACCGCGGTCCTTGAGATTGCCGTTCCAGAGGCGGTTGTAGCCGAGTTCAGCGAAGAGCACATAGGCGCGTAGCGTCTCCACCTGCACCGCCACCCCCTCGCCACAGAGCCGCTGCGGATCGCTGTCCTCCCCGTCCTCCTCCATCAGCTGCACATACACAAATGTGCCCCTGGGGAAGGAGTTGCAAACGGGTTTTGCATCCAGCAGTCGCAGCCGCTGGGATGCGGCCAGCTGGGGCCGGGTGAAGCGTTCCAGCGAGAGGGCGTTGAGGGTGTGGCGCGACACCGCAATCGTGGCCAGGTTGCGATCATCCGCCGCCGCTATGGCGTCCCGGGCGATGGCGGCGAAGGGAATGCGGGAGTAGAGGCGGAGGGTGGGAAAGATGGCCTGCTGCAGGTTGGCCAAAGCCACCGCGATCAGACAACTCCAAAGCAGCAGCGCCAGCGGTCGGCGCTGCTCCTGGATCAGCCGTTGCAGGGCAAGGGCCAGGCTGAGCAGCAGCAAAAACTGCGCGGGCAGGAAAACCCGGGTGACGGCCAAGCCAAACGGCGCAGCCACCAGCCAGCTGAACGCCAGCAGCACCACCAGCCGCTGCCGATCGTCTCCCCCCCGCCACAGCACCACGGCCGCCACGCCCACCGCCAGCAGCAACAGCAGCCAGAGAAGCCCGTTGAGCAGCAGGGGGTACACCGGTGGATAGACCAGGTCGAGCAGGGGCCGACTGGAAAAAAACAACGTTTTGGCCAGGGCGCCCAAACCCAAGCCACCCGCCGCCGCCCGTGCCGACGAGGGCCAGGCGACGACCAAGTTCCATAGCGGTTCACTGAGCACCAGGAGAGCAATGGCGGCCAGGGCACCCAGCACGGCCACCGTCCTGCCATTGCACCAGCCCCGGGCCAGCAGCCAGCGGCGCCGCAGCAGGAGCAGCGCCAGCCAGGTGATACCCACCAGCAGCAGGCCCGGCCAATCCACCAGGGCACACAGCAGCGCCGCCAGCAGGTGCCAGGCCATGGCGCGCCTCTTGTCAGTGCCGGGCGTCAGCAGGCGGA
>CANGZM010000270.1 GCA_947458155.1 Synechococcaceae cyanobacterium
CGCATGTTGCTGAGATCGGCGAGGGCGACCGGGCTGAAGCGTTCGAGGCCCAGTTCAGCCAGCAGAACGTTGCCGGCCACCTGGGTGGCGAGCTGGCGGCGCTGTTGCTGCTCCAGCTGCTGGGCCAGCAGCAGTTGCAACAGCAGCAGGGCCAGGGCCGTGAAACCGGCAGTGCTGGCGCCATAGCCAAGCCGGCGCCGCCAGCCAGCCAGCGGGGCGTCAGGCAGGGGCTCAGGGGGGAGATCAGGGGTGATGTCAGGCAGTGCGGGGCTGGCCATCGGGCACGAAGACATAGCCATACCCCCAGACGGTCTGCACGAAGCGGGGGCGGGCCGGATCGGGTTCGATCAACTTGCGCAACCGGGAAATCTGCACATCCATGCTGCGGCTATCGGTCTCGCTGCTGGGGCCGCGGGCCAGCTCGATCAAGCGTTCCCGCGAGAGGGGGCGATGGGGGTGCTGGACGAAGCTGGTCAGCAGGGCGAACTCGCCACTGGTGATCGGCACCGGGATGCCGTCCCGTTCGAGCTGGCGGCTGGCCAGATCAAGGCGGCAATCGCCAAAGCAAAGTGGTTGGGCGGCGGCGGCCTCCGGGCTGCCGGGGGGCAGGGGGTTGCGGCGTCGCAGCACCGCCTCGATGCGGGCGCTGAGTTCGCGGGGCAGGAAGGGCTTGGCGAGGTAATCGTCGGCGCCCTGCTCTAGCCCGATGATGCGATCGACGCCATCGGCCCGGGCGGTCAGCATCAACACCGGCAGGTTGTCGCCGGCATCGCGCAGGCGCCGCAGCAGGCTGAGCCCGTCTTCGCCGGGCAGCATCAGATCAAGCACCAGCAGGTCGGGTCGTTGACCCTGGAGGCGGGCCAGCAACTGCGCCCCGTCCTGGAGGGTTCGCACCTCGTAGCCGAGATCACCCAGGTAGGTGGCCAGCATGCGGCGCAGTTCCGGATCGTCATCCACCACCCAGACCCGTGGCGCAGCGGCCATCGACTAAGGCTGCAGGGCGCGGCGATCAGAGACGACGCGCACCAGCTTGGAGGCGCTGATCACCCCCTTGGGATGGACCAGCAGCACGGCCCAAGTCTGGGAGCCTGGGCTGAGGGGGGCCTGGACCGACTTGAACAGGCCGCCGCCCCAGAGGGTGGATAGCTCAAGGTTGGGGCTGGACTGGGTTGCGACCTGCTCAGGGCTGACCGCTGCCAGACCGCCGGCGAGCAGGGCCCCATCAAGTGGTTCGTCAAAGATCACGTCGACGTCGTAACGCTGGCCGGTGAGCACCACATCTGGAATCTGCACGGTGATGCTGGGGGATTGCTCGCCACTGCGCAGCAGGGACAGCTCCCGCAGCACGGTCTGGCCGTTGATGCGCTGGCCATCACTTGTCAAGGCCAGCTGTTGCTCTGATTGGAGCCGGTAGGTGGCGCCGCCGGCGGTCCGGGTGCCGCTTACCGATACGGTGACCGTAGGTCGACCATCGCGCAGGGGCGTGGCGGGCAGCACCTGCCAACGGGCATTGGGGAACTGCTGGCGCAAGGTCAGGCGGCGTGCGCGAATCTGGCCTGGATCCAAGCCCGGGCCTGGCTGCAGCAGGATGTTCAGCGCCCCATCATCGGCACTATTGAGGGCCGTCTCCAGGGACTGCAATTGTCCCGCCGAAGGGGTGCCAGCGAAGGCAGGGGTCGCCAGAGCCAGGCAGAGGGGAGCTAACGCCTTGACGGCGAAGAAACGGGGCAAGGGCCGGGCGGGGCGCATCTCGGGCGGCATGGGGGCGGCGACGGGTGGGCAGAGGAGCCGTAACCCTGCTTTTAAGTTAGGCGCGCGCGCGCCCCTATCCCATGCCAACCCTCCTGATTGCCGCCAGCGGCACGGGTGGCCACCTCTTTCCTGCGCTGGCGGTGGCGCAAGCCCTGCCAGCGGATTGGCAGGTGGAATGGCTGGGGGTTCCGGACCGCATGGAGCGGCAATTGGTGCCGGAAACCTATCCATTGCATACGGTGCGGGCCGGCGGGCTGCAGGGCCAAGGTCTGCGCCAGATTTGGAATCTGGCGCAATTGCTCAACGCCACCCGGGTGGCGCGGGCCCTGATTCGCCGCCGCCGCATGGCGGCCGTTTTTAGCAGCGGTGGATATATCGCGGCGCCGGCGATCCTGGCGGCGCGCTGGTGCGGTGTGCCGGTGGTGTTGCACGAAAGCAATGCCATCCCTGGCAAGGTCACGCGGCTGTTGGGGCGATTCTGCACCCATGTGGCGGTGGGTCTGCCCCAGGCCAGTGAGCGGCTGCCCCGTTGCCGGCCGCTGCTTACCGGCACGCCGGTGCGCCGCGCCTTCCTCGAAGCCGCCCCCTTACCGGACTGGGTGCCCAGCGGCCATGGGCCCTTGGTGCTGGCCATGGGTGGCAGCCAGGGGGCGGTGGGGTTGAACCGCATGGTGCGACCGCTGCTGCCGAAGCTGGTGGCGGCGGGCTGCCGGGTGGTCCATCTCACCGGCAGCAACGATCCGGAGGCGGGTCAGCTGCGGCTGGAGGGGGCGGTGGAGCGGCCCTTCAGCGATGAACTGCCGGGGTTGCTGCAGCACGCTGATCTGGCCATCAGCCGGGCGGGGGCCGGCAGCCTCAGCGAGCTGGCCGTATGCGGCACCCCGACCATTCTGGTGCCCTACCCCCAGGCCGCTGAGAAGCACCAGGATGCCAATGCGGAGGCGGCGGCGGCCCTGGGGGCGGCGGTGATCGTTGCCCAGCACCCACCGGAGGAGCCCACCCTGGAGCGCACCGTCTGGCGACTGCTGGGGCCGCGGCTACGGGGGGCTGCCCCGGAAGCATTTCGGAGCTTGGCCGGTGGGGGCGATCCGCTCGGCAGCCTGCGAGCCGGCATGGAGCGCCTGGCGGTGCGGGATGCGGACCAGCGGCTGGCGGACCTGCTGGTGGCGCTAGCCCAAGGGGAGGGCATCCGTCGCTGAGGCCGCCGCTGCAGGCCCCCCGTGACTGGGCTTGGTGCTCAGGCCCGCTCGAAGCAGACCAACCGCGAGAAATAAAACGGGGCCTGGTTCAGTTCCCGGTGCACGGGATTGAAGCCGGCGGCGGCGGCAGCGGCGAC
>CANGZM010000271.1 GCA_947458155.1 Synechococcaceae cyanobacterium
AGCATTCAAAGCTGGCGGCATTCGAAGCTGGCAGCAAGGTCACAATGCAAGCAGAGCCAAAGACGCCATGACCGATCTGCACCCCTTGGCGGGATTCGTCCCAGTGGGGACCACACCACCACCGCCACCCCCACCTCCCCTGGCTTTCGTCACCGAGCCGCACCAGCGGGAGGGTCGCTTCGGCCCCATGCCAGACACGGTGGAAGGCATCGTCCGAATAGCCCATCTCAACAACATTTCCGACGTCCACCTTGGCGTGGGAGAAGAGCCTCGCTACCGCAGTCGTGGCGACATCTTGCGCACCAATTGGCCGATAACGGATCCCGCCGGCTTTCGCCAGTGGCTGCGGGAGCTGCTGGATCCGGGCGAACTAGATATATTTTTAAGAGATAAGGAATACGATACTTCCCATACATTTTCGTTCGCGCGAGTGCGCATCAACCTGCTCGAAACAGTCAACGGCCTAGCCATGGTGCTGCGCCTCATTCCCACCGAAATCCCCAGCTTCGAAAAGCTGGGCTTGCCGCCGGTGATGAAGGATCTGGCCTGCCAAAGCCGGGGGCTCATCCTGGTGACAGGCCCCACCGGCTCGGGCAAGACCACGACCATGGCCACCTTGATCAATCATATCAACAATACGATGAAACGCCATATCCTAACCATCGAAGATCCAATAGAATTCATACATGAAAGTCGCCAATCTCTGATTAGACAACGGGAAGTGGGCCAGCACACCCGCGAGTTCCACAATGCCCTGCGGGCCTCCCTACGGGAGGACCCTGATGTGATTCTGATCGGCGAAATCCGCGACCAAACCACTTTGGCAACGGCCCTTGAGGCCTCCCAGACGGGCCACCTGGTGCTGGGCACCCTGCACACCAACTCGGCCGTGCGCACCGTGGAGCGGGTGCTGGGCATGTACACCCCCCAGGAAGAACACTTGATACGCCGCTCCCTGGCCGAATCCCTGCTGGCGGTGATCTCCCAGGGTCTGCTCAAAACCCTCGATGGCAGCCGGGCCGCCTACTTCGAAATCCTGATCAACACCGATGCTTGCCGCGACTATCTGGAACGGGGTGAACTCGATGCCATTGAAGAAATCATGGGCCGCAGCAACTTTGATGGCATGCAGACCAGCAACCAATCGCTGCTGAACCTGGTGAACGAGGGTCGGGCCTTGCCGGAGGAGGCGCTGCTGCACAGCCTCAAACGCAGTGAACTGGCCCAGAGCCTGCGGGGCCGCAGCTGAATCCCGGCGGCCGCCCCAACCTCCACCGCGTCCTGCCCTTCAGGGGTGATGGGCAGCAAGACGGGCCACCAGCAGCACAGTCAGGCCCACGGACAATCCCACCATGGCCAGACGGCCATTCCAGATCTCAGCTTGGGGAGTAAAGCCCCGACGCCAAGAATTAAGCTCCTGACGGGAAACCGGCTCTCCGGTGACCTCAGGAGCGTCCACATCAACGGTCGGGTCAGGGGAAGGATCCACGGAAGGGGGTTCGCCGAAGCCTGCGCTGTCAGAAGATCAGGAAAATAAATTGAGCAAAGCCCAAGGGCTTGCTTGAGCGAAGCCCAAGGGCTTGCCTGAGCCAAAACAACGCATGTATTGCACCTTAACGGCAACTAAACGACATTTGCCTTACTGCCACTGGAGCCTCCATAAAGTTCTCCAGCGTCCTCCAGGGCAAGCCTGGCCATCACCCCCAGCTCCAGGGGGCTGGTCAGGCCGGCCTCCAGCCGCTGCACGGCAGCCAGGCCAATCATGGCCGCATTGTCCGTACAGAACTGCAATGGGGCCCCAAACCAAACCAAACCGGCGGCGGCGGCCCTTCTCTCCAGTAGGTCTCTTAACCGCAAATTAGCTGCCACCCCCCCCACCAGCACCAAGGTGCCCAAGCCTTGATCCAGGGCGCATTGGCAGCTCCGTTCCACCAACACCTCGGCCACCACCTGTTCAAAACTGGCGGCCAGGTCGGCGAGCGGCAGGGGGTCCGGCTCCTGTTCCAGTTGGCGCACCTGGCGCAGCATCGCCGTTTTCAGACCGCTGAAGCTGAAGTCATAGGGATGGAAACCCCCCTCGGGTTTGGAGACCCGACCTTTGGGTAAGCGGAACCGGGTGGGATCTCCCGCCAGGGCCGCCGCCTGAATCGCCGGACCGCCGGGATAGCCGAGGCCCAGCAACCGCGCCACCTTGTCGAAGCATTCACCGGCGGCGTCATCGCGACTGCGACCCAGCCGGCGGTAACGACCAGGAGCCTCGACCCGCACCAATTCGGTATGGCCGCCACTGACCAGCAGCACCAGATGGGGCCAGGGCGGGGGGGGCTCCAGCAGCTGGGCCGAACACAAATGCCCTTCCAGGTGATGCACACCCACAAAGGGCTTGTTATAAAGGCGGGCCAAGGTGCGGGCCGTCACCGAACCCACCAAAAGGGCCCCCACCAAACCAGGGGCCACGCTGGCGGCGATGCCGTCCACGTCGGCCAGCGATAGGCCGCTTTCCCGCACCACCCGCTCGATCAAACCGGGCAGGGCCTCCACATGGCGGCGGGAGGCGATCTCCGGCACCACCCCGCCCCAGCGCGCATGTTCCTCCACTTGGGATGCCACCGCGCTCGCCAGCACCCGGCGGCCCACCACGATGGCTGCCGCCGACTCGTCACAACTTGTTTCGAGGGCAAGAACCGTGGGCATTGGTCCGGTGGGCCTCCCTTACTGTCACTCCCAGACATCCTGCCCCCCAGGCAGATCGTTGCTTCCGTTATCCCGGCCCCCCTCACGCCGCCCCCCATGCGCCGTCTTTTCGCCGTTCTCCTCTCCGCGTTCCTCCTGCTTGGCTTCGCCCCGGTGGTCCATGCCGACATCGGCGGGCTAGTTCCCTGCGCCGAGAATGCCCGCTTCCAGCAACGGGCCGGCACGGCCAAGACCGAGCAGGCCAGGGCCCGCTTCCAGATGTACAGCAAGGCCCTCTGTGGCGCCGATGGCCTGCCCCATCTGGTTGTTGATGGCCGCTGGAGCCATGCCGGTGAGTTCATGCTTCCTGGCATTGCCTTCCTTTACATCGCCGGCACCATCGGCTGGGCCGG
>CANGZM010000272.1 GCA_947458155.1 Synechococcaceae cyanobacterium
AGCCTGCCGCCGGGGTGGCCCCGGGGCTGCTGCAAGGACGCTATGGGGTGGCGACCAGTGCTGCGGTGGAGGACTGGCTCAGTGCCGCCGCCTTGCGCCACACCAGCGGCGATACGCTGCGCATGGCCCAGCGGCTGCTGGATGACTTTCGCCGTTCACTGTTGGGTCCGATCTCACTTGAGCTGCCCTGAGGGCCAGGGCGGCTCAGGGGCTGGGTCGGCTGCTGCGGATCACCTGGGCGAGGCGGTTGGCTCCCAGCTGGCTGGCTGCAAGGCTGAGATGGTCGGCGTCTCGATAAATCAACGTGTTGTCCTTGTAGGGGCCACACTGCTTGTCGGTACAGTAAAGATTGCGTAGTTGAATGTATTTGACATGCTTATTCGCTTTAGCGATCTGTGTCATCATCTTGTCCAGTGGTTGTTGATCCAAATCGACGGCTTGGCGAGTCTTGGAACAGCCTGCGCTAGGGAAGGGGCGCCAGGGTCGTTTCTCACACAACAAGGGATCGGCTCCTTCAATTTCGGGCACATCGTCGATCAGTAGGAGCATGGCTCCTTTGGAGGCAACCAAATCGGCGAGATGTCGCAGCGTTGACTCTGTGTGTAGATAGGTTTTCTTTTCTTTCCAGCGATGGCCGATCATTACCGCATCACCAGGGCGCAAGTTGTTGATAAGGAATTGATCAACAAAGGGAACATAGTTTTCGCAATCAGTCATCCATTGCTTGGTTTGGGCTGTGATGTCTTTGGCTGATATATATCCACATTGCCAGCCCACGGAAGCGGAGCCAACCCCGTATTCAGGCAGGGCCAGCCTTAACGCCTCGACATAGTGATTAGAATGGGAATCGCCAAAGACATACAGGCGTGGCCTGGCCAGCTCTTTATGGTTGCTATCGTGAGTCAAGCTATTTAGCATGGCTTTAGTATCAACAGAGTTTTGCAGTTGGCTTTGCTGCAAGAATTGATTTTTATTTTCTAGGTAGCTTTTTGACCAAGCGGAAGGGAAGCGACGATCCAGAGATAATTCCTTACCCTTAACTTGTAGAAAAGAAAGGAGACCCGCACCTCCCATTACAATAGCCAATGCTTTTAGAATCGTTTGCCAGTGCTTTGGGGACCAATGGGCCAGTCGTAAGGGCGTCTCAATCCAGTGATAGGAGGCAAGGGCGAGAACGATCATCAGCAGGAGCTGTAAGGGAATGGTCCAATCGTGAATGCCTATGGTCCAACGGCTGATTGCTAGAACCCCCCAATGCCAAAGGTAAAGAGAATATGAAATTAGGCCAATTTTGACCAGATTTTTTTGAATTAATAGCCCGTAGACAAATGAGCCGGGTTGTAAGTTTGCAATCAATAATGTGGTTAGAACAACAACTAGAACTGTGGCCACGCGACCGAAGTTGATTGGCAATAAAAGTGAAAGACATAGGGCTATCGCAAGCGGAAGTGAGGGCACCTGGCGCAGTCGCGATAGCCAAGGATTGTGCGTATTAAATCCCAGCGCAAGCAAGCAGCCGATACCAAGCTCCCAGAAGCGGGGCGCCATCAGGAAGTAGGCGGTGGATTGAGATTTCGGATAGATCAATTGAAAAGAAATTAAGGATATCACGCTAAGAATCGATAGAACTATGGCGAATAACTTTCTCCCTGCTGTGATTCTGCTTAAAAGGGCCACAAGCGGAACCAGAAGCATTGGCCAGAGCGATAGGGCGGTCAGTCTAAAACCATTGAATTCTCCAGGAAATAGGCTGAAATAGTTACCGTTAAATAGTTTTGAGGCGAATAGGTTAATGCTTAAAAGGCCTGCAACGATGGCAAAGGTCTTAAAGATGGGGCGCAAAGATCTCTTTGAGAATGAATACCAAAAAAGTAGTGGAAAAAGAAAATAGAATTGTTCTTCAATGCCTAGGGACCACGTGTGAGTGAAGGCATTCAGTTGGGTTGAGGCGCCGAAGTAATTCGTTGCCTGTTCGCGCAAGTAGAGATTGGAGCCACCAAAAAGAGCGGCCAGGCCCGTTCGCAGGGAGTCGGATGGATCGGGGTTGACGAGGCAGATCAGAATACTTATAACTGCAACGAAAAATACTAGGGCCGGTATGAGCCGCTTGACTCGACGGGAGTAGAAGCTGGAGAGCATGCTGCCGAGGCTCTGGCTCGGTCGGTTGAGCAGGGAGGCTGTGATGACAAAGCCAGAGATGACAAAAAAGATGTCAACACCGAGGTAGCCACTTGGCAGGCTGTCGTGATTGAAGTGATTCATGATCACGGCGCCAACGGCGACGGCCCTGAGGCCATCGATTTCAGGTCGGTAATGGCTGTTGGCCTTTGCCGCGGTCGCCATGTTGACTGTTGAATTCAATGTGACCCACTCTACACTCATGTGCTGATTTATATTAAAACTTTGGGCTTTGCTTGCAAGAGCTGTTATGAGCGTTGTTGTAAGCGGGCAATGGGCAGGGTGAACATCAGAATGGTGAGCATCACCCAGGGGCCATCAATAACTGGGCGGGTTTGGAGATGACGGCCTTGCTGCTGGGCCAATGCAGGAATTGACATTCAGGAAGGGGAGGGCTCCCAACCGGCTAGCAGCCCAGTTCCCAGCGGACCAGCACTCAGCCCATGCGGCGTTGGGACCTAGGGTGGGTATGGAGCCGGATTCGGGGCGCACTGCGGACCATGGCCACATTCGGCGAAGGTGAAGGCGAACGGCTGACGCTCCATTACCCCAAACCGCTGCCGATGCGTTTGGACCGCTGGCTGGTGAGTCAGCGTCCCGAGCAGAGCCGGGCCCGGATTCAGAAGTTCATCGATGCCGGCTTTGTGCGGGTGAACGGTGTCACCGGTCGCGCCAAAACCCCCCTCAGGCCCGGCGATGAAGTGCAGTTGTGGATGCCGCCCCCCGAACCGCTGCCCTATCTCAAAGCGGAGCCGATCCCCCTTGATGTGCTGTACGAGGACGCCCACCTGATTGTGATCAACAAGCCCGCTGGCCTCACCGTGCATCCGGCCCCCGGCAACAAGGACGGCACCTTGGTGAATGGCCTGCTGCACCATTGCCCCGACCTGCCCGGCATCGGC
>CANGZM010000273.1 GCA_947458155.1 Synechococcaceae cyanobacterium
AGGCTGCCAGGTTTGGCCTTTGATCACCTTGGAGCCGGCCCTGCATGCCTGGCTGCTGGCCCAGGAGCGGCCCCGAAACGTGACTCTGATCGGCTGCGCCAACCCCTGGGGGCCCTGGCTGCGGGTATCGCGCCTAGCTGGGCCCTGAACCGCAGTGATACCCCCAGGGCGAACCGCCCGGGCAGGGGCGAAACGCCCGACCTAGGGCGAACCGCCCGGGCAGGGCAAAACGGATCAGGGCAGGGCAAAACGGATCAGGCGACGGCCTGGAGTTTGAGCACGTCCCGTAGGGAATCGACCTGCTGGATCCGCAGCAGCAGGGCATCAGCCGGTTGACTGCGGGGTGGGCATTCCGCCGCCAGGGTCATCGCCAGGTCTTCCGTCCAGACCAGGCCTAGGCGTTGGTCCTGGCGCAACCAGCGCAGAAAAAGGCAGGGCCACTGGCCCTGGGGATGCTGCTCAAACCAGACCTGCTGCCAGTGGCGCTGGTCTTCGCGGGAGATCTGTTGCACCTGGCGAAGGGGTGTCTCCAGTTCGTTCAGCAGGCTGGCGAGGCTGGCTTCGTCCATGGGGTCGGTGCCATGGCGCAGGGCTTCGAACTGGCGTTGGGTCACCAGATCGCCATAGCGGCGAATCGGCGAAGTGGCCTGCACGTAGGCGTCCAGGGCCAAGGAGAAATGGGGACCAGGGGTGACACCAAGCTGGCCGCGGCTGAGGCCCCTTTTGATGGCGCTGTGGCGCACGGGACCCGGGGGCAGGCTTTCCAGTTCCGAGTCGGTGGGGAGTTCGCCAGGGATTTGGGTGCGATAGGGCAGGGCGATGCCCAGGCGTTGGCCCCGCTCAGCCATCAGTGCACCCGCCAGGATCATGGCCTCCGCCACCATCTGTCGCGAGGGCGAAGGCTCACTGATCTCCAGGAGGGCTTCGTCGCCGCGGCAGCGGATGCGACCCTCGGGATCTTCCAGATTGAGGGCGCCCCTTTGTTCGCGCCAGTGGCGCCGGCGTTCCAACAGGGTATTGATGCACAGCAGGTCCCGCTCCTGGGGCGGCGCCAGATCGATGAGTTCATCGGCATCCCCGTAGGAAAGCCGCAAGGCCGTTTTTACCCAGGTGCGCTCGAGGCCTTCGGCGACCACGGCCCCGGTTTGATCCAAATCGATCCAGAGACTCCAGGCGGCACTGCGTTGGCTTTCGGGCCCCTGGTCCTTGGGCCCGTGGTCCTGGCGCAGACCCATGGGCCCGTGGGCCAGTTGGGGGGGGAACATCGGCAGGGAGCCGCGGGCAAGATAAAGGCTGGAAGCTCGCCGGCGTGCCTCCAGGTCGAGGGGACTGCCGGCCTGGACAAGGCGGCCGGGGTCGGCGATGTGAACCCAGAGGCGAGGGGGATGGCCTTCGCGCCATTCGATCGCCAGACCATCGTCGATGTCCTGGGTGTCTTCGTCGTCGATCGTGAGCAGACGCTGGTGGGTCAGGTCCAGTCGGCCGACGTCGCTGGGCATGGGACCGTCGGCGGCGGCCACCAATCGATCGGCTTCGGCCAACAATTCGGGGCTGAAACCCAGTTGCCAGGTGGTGGCCTCCAGGGCCGGTAAATGGTGGCGGGGCCACTGGCCCAAATCGACCAGCAGATGGCGGATATCGCCACTTTCGGCGCGACAGCGGCAGGCCTGAAGCGCCCGCAGCAGGGTTTCGGCAAGCGGTTGGGAACACTCGCCGGCGGCCCATTGACGCAGGCGATCCAGATCGGCTTGTTGGGCGGCGGAAAGACTCTCGTTGGTTAGGGGTTGGCGCGCCATCAGGCGGCTTTGCCAGGCCAGGCGCTGATTTTCGCCCAGCTGACGCAGGTGACGTTCGCGCCGCAACTGGCGCAGGTCCTGGAGGCTGCGGGGCTCAATGCGTCCGTGGCGCAGGCGAAAAAGGGTCTGTTCGCCTTCAAGCCAAAGCCAGGCAGCGGCCCGCTGGGTCGCGTCGGCGGAATCGCCAAAGAGATCGACGAAGTCTCCTAAATCCAGCCCCGGGGGTGGCTTGGCACCATCAGCGGCATCGGTTTTGCCGCTGGCAGCGGTGTCGGGCTGGGCCATCAATAACCAGGCCGTGGCCAAATCCCGGCTGGGGGGCAAGGCCGCTGCCAGGGCTTCGGCACTTAGATGCCAGGGGGATTGGTCCAGTCTCAGGGAGCCAGGATCGCGACCCGCCAACTGCTGGATGGGAAAGACCTCCCTCAAGGGAAGGTGGTTGTTGCGGCCCTGAAAACCGATTTTCAGATCCAGGCGGCCACCTCGGATGCCCTGGACGATGGCCAGTTGGGGACTGTCTCCAACGACCCCAACCAGGTCCCCGACTTGGGGAGATGGTCCACGGGAGTCGCTGACGGAAGGGGGCAACTCAGCCTTCTGGATTTACAAACGGAAGCAGGGCGACAATCCTGGCCCGCTTAACGGCGTTGGTCAGATCGCGTTGCTGCTTGGCGGTGAGACCTGTGAGCCGACGGGGCAGGATTTTGCCTCGCTCAGTGATGAACTTCTTGAGTAGATCAACATCCTTGTAGTCGATCGGATCCCCTGGTTTGATTGGGGAGAGGCGTTTCTTGAAAAAGGAGCTGGACATTGGGAACGGATCAGGAAGTCAGAAGGATTGGAGCACCGCAATCAAAAGAAGATGGAACCAGGGCCGAGGCCTACTTGATCTCCTTATGAACCGTGGAGGAGTTGCAGTGCTTGCAGAACTTCTTGAGCTCAAGCCGTTCGGTTGTGTTGCGTCGGTTCTTCATGGTCGTGTAACGGGACACGCCAGGAGAACGCTTGGCGGGGTTGGACCGGCATTCGGTGCACTCAAGAGTGATTACGAGCCGGACGCCCTTGTTTTTGGCCATGGGAAGGACGTTGCGCCGCGGTTGCGAAGCTGAATGACAACTGAAAAGATTACCTTGCTGTCGTCCCGCTCTCCAGTGCCTTGCCAGGGAGGGGGGAGTGCACCCTGCCTAGGATTGATGGCATTGGCCGAACCCAGGGATGAAAGTTTCGCTCCAGTGGCTCCGGGAGTTAGTCGCTAACGATGGAGCCCTGCTGGAGCCTG
>CANGZM010000274.1 GCA_947458155.1 Synechococcaceae cyanobacterium
CTGTACTGAAGGTAACCAAGGCTCTTGGCCTGAGGCTGCATGCCTGCGCCGCTGCTGTTGAGGGGTAATCCAACCCGAACAGCACCACAAGGTTTTCCTTCACTCGACAGTCCCACCCCCCCCATGCCCGTCAACACCGCCGCCCTCAAAACCTTCGCCCCGGCGATGCGGCGGCAGCTGATCGAGGCGGTGGGCCGCAAGCTGGATCTGCTGCTGCATCAGGCCAGCGCCGACACGCTGACCACCGCCGCCGGCCCGATCGAGGAGCTGCGGCAGCAGGAGGCTGCCAATCGCCAGGAGCTGCTGGAGCGGGTGGCCTACAGCTGGTTCAACCGCCTGGCGGCGCTGCGCTATCTCGATGCCCGCGGCTGGCATCCCTTTGGCGCCAGGGTGTTGATGCCGCAGACGGAAACAGAAACCCAGCCCGAATTACTAAAACTGCTGCGCAGCGGCAGCCTGCCCGCTGAACTGCAGCCCCACACCAATGAAGAGCGCTTGCAGGGCCTGCTCGATGGCCGGATCCCCACGGCCCAGGCCGGATCCGATCCCCAGGGGGAGGTGTATCGCGAGCTGATCCTGGCGGTGTGCCGCTCCTATCACCAGCTGCTGCCGAATCTGTTTGAAGGGCTGGATGATGCCAGCGAGTTGTTGTTGCCGGATGACCTGCTCAGTGATGGCTCGATCGCAGGTGGGTTTCGCAGCCAGATCAGCGACAGCGATTGCGAAGATGTGGAAATCATCGGTTGGCTGTATCAGTTCTATATCTCTGAAAAGAAAGATCAGGTGATCGGCAAGGTGGTGAAATCGGAGGACATTCCGGCCGCCACCCAGCTGTTCACGCCCAACTGGATCGTAAAATACATGGTGCAGAACTCCTTGGGAGCGCAGTGGCTGGCCACCTACCCGGCTTCAGCGCTCAAGGGCCAAATGGAGTACTACATCGAGCCCGCCGAGCAGACGGATGAGGTGAATGCGCAGCTGGCAGCGATCACACCGGAATCACTCAACCCCGAAGAGCTCACCCTGATCGATCCGGCGTGTGGTTCGGGTCATATTTTGGTGGAAGCCTATGAGCTGTTCAAGGCGATCTATCTGGAACGCGGGTATCAACAACGGGAGATTCCGCAGCTTCTCCTGCAGAAGAATCTGTTTGGTCTTGACATCGACGAGAGCGCAGCCCAGCTGACCAGCTTTGCGCTGATGATGAAGGGCCGGGAGGATGACCGACGCTTGTTTGATCGCGGCATCCAGCTCAATGTGATGGCGTTGGTGAACAGCGACGGGCTGGATGTGGAGGCATTAGCCAATGCCATCAACCTTGCCGACCATGGCCTGAAGCAGGCGGACCTGATGGAGCTGAAACAGCTGTTTGAACACGCCACCACCTTTGGTTCGTTGATTCAGGCGCCCGATGGGTTGGCGGAGAAGTTGCCGGCGTTGAGGCGGTTGAGTGAGCTGAAGGGGCGGGACATGATTGTGACGGAAGCGCTGAAGACTTTGGAGCCGCTGGTGCGGCAGGCTGAGTTGTTGGCGGCGCGGTATGTCGCCGTAGTGGTGAATCCGCCGTACATGGGTAGCAAAGGTATGAATCAGCATCTTAAGGATTGGACAAGAAGGCATTTCCCTAATGAGAAAAGTGATCTCTATGCCTGTTTTGTGGAGCGTAGCTATTCACTCGCAAAACCTAATGGCTTTAGTTCGATGGTGACCATGCAGGGCTGGATGTTCTTGTCCACATTCCGAAAAATGAGAGAGCGGCTTCTTCGTGATAAGACTATTTATAGTATGGTTCAGATTGGTTACAACAGCTTTCCTTCTATGAATTCGAAGGTCGCCCAGGCGACAGCATATACATTGTTCAATCGGCATGAAAAAGATTTCCATAGTACCTTTGTTGACCTAAATAGCGCACCTCAGTCTGCTGACAAGCGTACTATCTTCTTGGCTCAAGATCCGAGCAAAAGATATGTTGTTCAGGCGAAAACTTTCTGTGAACTCCCGGGTAGTCCACTTGCGTATTGGATAAAGTCATCTGTGCTTCGTATCTTCCGGGCTTGCAGGCCTATGAGCGCGGTTAGCAATGCAAAAAAAGGACTCACTACAGGGGATAATGATGTTTTTTTGTTGCGTTGGGCAGAAATCGGTACCCTAGCGGCCGCATTCTATGGCAGCCAGCCAGATAGTCCTCGTTATTGTCCTCACCTTAAGGGCGGGGACTATAGAAAATGGTATGGAAATCATGAAATGGTGCTGAAGTATGACAGCCAGGCTATATCCGCCATGTCAGGCAATCCGGGCTTCAGGCCTGATGGAGCCCAGTATTTTTTCCGCGAAGGTATCACATGGTCTGATGTCACTTCAGGCAGTTTTTCTGCAAGGCTTATTCCTGTTGGGCGATACACCTTCAACAATGCTGCTCCGTCGGCCTTCTACAACGAAACTAAGATCCTGCTTGTTGCACTAGGCGCGGTCAATTCAAGTCTTATGCAGGAAATGATTGACATGCTCAACCCGACTCTGCACTTTAACCCTGGAAACTATGCAGAACTGCCGATGCCCGAAATGGGTGACTTTGATTCCATCGAAAAGATAGTTGAATCATTAATAAATCATTCGAAGTTTGACTGGGATGCCTACGAACGCTCCTGGGACTTCCAATCCCTCCCCCTCCTCTCAGCCTGTACCGATCCCAATCCCACACTCGAATCCAGATACACCGCCTGGATTACCAATGTCAAGCAAAATATTGCCGAGATGAAGCGATTGGAAGAAATGAATAATCGTCTCATTCTCGATGCCTTTGGACTCCTTGATGACCCTAATCCTGAAGTGCCGATCGAGCAGATCACCCTCACGGTGAATCCCGCCTACCGCTACGGCGGCAATCTCAGCGTAGACGAACTCTGGATTCGCTTCCGCCAGGACACAATCAAGGAATTGCTCTCCTATGCCACCGGCTGCATGATGGGCCGCTACAGCCTCGATCACCCCGGCCTGATCCTCGCCAATGCCGGCGACACCTTGGAGAACTACGTCGCCAAAGTCGGCAAAAGCACTGGCGA
>CANGZM010000275.1 GCA_947458155.1 Synechococcaceae cyanobacterium
AGCACCAGCAACCAGGGCAATAACTTCGGCTTCTCGCCCCCGGGGTGGCCCTGATCCTCCAGATCCGCCTCCGCCACTTCATAAAGCCCCGTATGGGTGCGCAGCGAAAACAACAGGGTCAGGCCGTACACCAGCAACAGCACCCAGGCCACAAACAGCGAGAACGATTCACTGCCGGCGACACCGCGCTCGCCCTGGCCCATCTGGGTAAGGCTGGGGATGACGATGGCCAGCACCGCCAGGGTCATGGCGGTGCCATTGACACGAGCCACCACCGGCTGGAAAGTCTGCTCGCGGCGGCCGATGCCTCCCACCAGCATCGAGAGGCCCAGGGCCAGCAGCAGATTGGCAACGATAGTGCCGGTGATGCTGGCCTTGACGATGTCCACCAGGCCAGCCCGCAGGGCTGTCAAGGCGATGATCAATTCGGTGGCGTTGCCGAACAGGGCATTGAGCAGGGCCCCGATCGAGGGTCCGAGGGCGACAGCCAGCTCTTCGGTGGCGGTACTGAGCCAGATCGCCAGGGGGATGATGGCCAGGATCGCAGTCACAAACACGGCGCCATCGCCCCAGTGCAGGGTTTCGGCGGCGATGGAAAGGGGCACGAAGGCCAGCATCCCCAGGGCGATGGTGGTGCGGAGCGTCATGGAGATCAAAAAGTGAACCCATTGTGAGGCGGTGGGTGGCCCAAGCCATGAATTTCAACAGCAATGGCGCCTTGGTCCCTACGCGCCCTCGCCGAACCAGGATGGAATTCTGAAGGAAAAACAAAGAAGTCAGCAGGTTAAGAGATTCGTAAAACAGTAATATCAACAACAAAAACTTCAATTATTTAGTATAAATCGTGACATATTTCTGCCATTAAGTGTTGATTTGTCGATTCGGGCAAGATTTGGTCCAAAAAGCACTTTTTGCCATTTTTGCATTGCCAAAGTGCTGGCTGTAAACGATTCGCTGCCACCATGTTGCGTCCACTCCATCACCAAATTGCGGCCATAGCCCTTGCCACCACAGTGACAACGGCGATTTTGAGCCGACCTGCGGCGGCGGCTGACAGCTTCAATTTGCAAGAAGCCACAATCACCAGCATCCAAGAAGCATTCCAGAGTGGGCTGTTGACTTCCCAGAAGCTGGTTCAGCTGTATCTGAATCGGATTAACGCTTACGACCCGCTCCTGAATTCGATTATTTCCCTAAACCCTAATGCCCTTGCTGAAGCGGCCGCCCTCGATGCCGAACGAGCCACATCTGGGGCCCGCAGTACGTTAATGGGCATTCCCATTCTGATCAAGGACAACATTGATACCAGCTTCCTGCCAACCACCGCTGGCTTTTTAGGGCTCAAGGATTCCCTGCCCCCCGATAACGCCACCATCGCCCAGAAGCTCATCGACGCCGGGGCGATCATCCTTGGCAAGACCTCCCTTACCGAATTTGCCAACTACCTCACCAGTGGCATGCCAGCGGGATATAACTCATTGAATGGCTATACCCTAAACCCCTATAACCCTGTACTACAGCCAAATAGTGATGGTCGGCCGCTCCTCTCGCCCGGGGGCTCCAGTGCCGGCTCAGGATCAGCCTGTGCGGCCAACCTAGCCACCATTTGCATCGGCACCGAAACATCGGGATCTATCCTTAGCCCTTCCAACCAGAACTCCCTGGTGGGCATCAAACCCACGGTGGGTCTTTGGAGCCGGGATGGCATCATTCCCATCGCCGCCAGCCAGGACACCGCCGGACCGATGACCCGCACCGTCACAGATGCGGCCATCCTCTTGGGCGCCCTCACCGGTGTCGACCCCAAGGATTCTCAGACGAACACCCAGATCGGTTTAGCGAAAACCGATTACACCACATACCTTAAAACAGATGCCCTTGTCGGGGCCAAACTGGGTTATTACGCCAAGCCCAATAGCAACACAGCAAGTGGAGCTGAGCAACTCAGTATTTTCAATGCCGCTATCAACAAAATCCGCTCCCTGGGGGCCACGGTCACCGAAATTGCCTTTACACCACCCAGCAATACCTCGACGGTTCTTACCTATGAATTCAAGCGCGACCTGAATCTCTATCTGGCCAGTCTTGGCCTAACAGCCGAAATCCAGTCGATTGATGATGTTAATACCTTCATCAACCAATATCTTATCGACAATCCCGACCCTACTGGCCCTTTCAAATACGGCAAAGTGCGCATCGATGCATCCCGCCTAATCGATCTTTCCCCCACCAGTGCAGACACAATAAAGTATCTGAATGACCGAGCATTGGATTTGCTAAATTCCCAAACCCTTGGTATTGATAAGTTTTTGGCTGACAATGGACTCGATGCCATCCTCTATTCCGGCACCGCCGGGGCAGGGATTGGCGCCAAAGCTGGCTATCCCACAGTGATTGTACAAGCGGGCTACCAAACACTCAACAACCTCAATCCCTTGGGAATCTCCTTCTTAGGCAAGGCCTATCAAGAGGATAAATTGCTTGGTTACGCCTATGCCTATGAGCAAGGCTCCCTGGTGAGGCAGGCTCCCAGTAGCACACCTGCCCTGGCCGGGGAATTTATCAGTGCCGTTCCCGGTCCCTTGCCTGTCATGGGTGTGGGTGGTGCCTTCCTTTGGAGCCGGCGCCTGCGCCGCCGCATTGTCAAAGGAACAAAATTAAAGTAATTATATCTTTGGGGGTGCTCCTACCTGCCTAAAATTTTAGTTGAGAACGGTAGAAATTACAACATTTTTTCTATCATTTAATCAGGATCGCCTAATTCGGGAATATGTTGAGGGCCCAATATGGGCCCTTGTTACCATCGTTAGAGATTGACCCTCAGGGGCAGTCGATCAATGCGGAAGACGGGTACCCTCCTAACAACGGCATTACATGCTGTTGCATTGACCGGATTGTTGTCAGCGGACTTTGTTGCAACGTGGCCGGTGCGGCTACCGCCACGCTGGTCAGCAGCAAGGTGATCCAGGCTGTAATCACCCCTTCCCGCACCATCAGGGCCCGCCGGCGCAGTCGGTCGATTTGAGGCTTGGAGCACTGGTGGGTCGGGGGCAATACC
>CANGZM010000276.1 GCA_947458155.1 Synechococcaceae cyanobacterium
CCAGCGCCGCAGCCTGGAGGATCAGGTGCGCCTCAGCGGCTACCGCCGCTCGCTGGAACGGCTGCTGCGCCTGCAGAGCCGGATTGGAGCCGAAGGCGGCGCCGACAGAGGTGCCGACAGAGGCGGCAGTGGCCAAGCTGGTGATGCGGCGCTGCTCGATTCAATCGGTAGCCAGTATTCGATCAGCGCCCAGGAAGAAGCCCGCATCCTGGAAGCCGTGTCTCCCGCCGAAGCGGCCCATCACCGCGCCGAGATGCTGCTGCAGCGGCTCGAAGACCTGGAGCTCGCCGCCCGCAGCCTGCGGGAACCGCTGCTGCGGCACCAGCCCGCCCCGGTCGCCTTACTCGAGGACCGGCTGCGGCTGCGCCAGGAGTTGTGCCTCAGCGCCATCTTGGACTGCTTGGTCCAGCTCGAATCCGCGGCGCAGCGCCAAGAGCTGCTGGAACGGCTGAGCAGCGCGGCACCAGCAGCGCTGCCGGAGATGCTGGAGCAGGAGCGCTGGCAGACCAAGCTCCCCGCCGCGGTGATCGACCGCCTGCGGGCTGACAACCGGTCCGGCAATCAGTCCGGGGCCCAGTCCGGGCCCGAGCTGCCGGTCGCGGCGACGCTGCAGCAGCTGGAGCGGCTGGCCCAGGACCCGGACCCGATCGCGGCCACCGCCGCCGCGGTGCTATGCACCAGCCTCGATTGGCAGCGGGGCCGCTCGTTGGCCGCTGCCCTGGCCGCAGCGGAACGGCCCGCCTGGGTGCGGACGACGGCCGCGCAACTCCTGGCCCTGCAGCCACCGCAGGCGCCAGCGGCCGTGCCGCCAGCGGCAATGCCGCCAGAGGCGCTGCCACTCGCGGCGCTACCGGAGTTCGAGAAACGGGTGGTGCTCGCCACCAGTGATTTCTTCCACCGCACCTGGACAGACACGCTGGATCTACTGGCCGATCACGCCGAAATCCGCAGCTTTGCGGCGGGCGAGGCGATCACCGCAGCGGGCGACTCCTGCCGCGAGCTGTTGCTGCTGATCGAAGGGGAGGCCCGGGTGGAAGAGCGCAGCGGCGATCAGGTGCGCTTTCGTGCCCTGCGGGCCGGCCAGGTGCTCGACGAACTGGAGGTGCTCACCCACAGCAATTCCGAGAACACAATCGTGGCCGAGACGGCCGGCACCAGGGTGTTGGCCGTGCCGGTGGATTGCTTCGACGCCACCCTGGAGCGCGATCCCGACTTCGCCCGCCGGGTGCTGGCGCTGGAAACCCGTCAGTTGCAGCGCGTCACCCGCGAGCTGCCGGCCACCCCGCTGGGCTGAAGCCCCCCTCCAGCTCACGCCCCAGCGTCGCTTTCCCAGGCGAAGCGGGGCAGTCGGTAGAGAGCCTCCCGCTGGGCCTCGCTCCAGATGTCCATCATGGTGGCCAGATCGGCATCGTCGGCCTCGATCTTGCGCTGCTGGGCGATGGCCAGACTGCCGGTGGGAATCAGCGCCAACTCGAAGGGTGGGCCCACACTGAGGTTGGAGCGCTGGGTGAGGACCTGGGAGATCAGGCAGAGCCGGGCCCCATCTTCGAGGGAAAGGTTGGTGTTGCCGATGGTGTCGAGCGGCGGTTTGCCGTATTTGCTCTCGCCGATTTGCAGAAAGGGAGTTTCGGGCGTCGCCATGATGGCGTTGCCTTGGGGATAGATCAGATACAGGCCATGGGCCTCGCTGCCGATCTGGCCACCGAGGATGAAGGAGGCGGCGCCGCTGGATCCCGATTGCTTCAGGGCCGCTTCGTTTTCCTTTTGAACAGCCTGGCTGACGCGACCGATGTAGGCCGCCGCTTCAAAGAGATAGTCGCAGTGCCGTAGATCTTTGCCCGCTCCCCGCTCCAGATCCGCCGGGCGGTCGAGATCCCGGCGGATCCAGCTGATCACCGCTTGGGTGGTGGCCAGGCTGCCCGCCGCCAGCAGCACGAACAGCCGATCTGGAGCCGGCTGAAACCGATGCATCTTGCTGTAACTGGAGATGTAGTCGACTCCCGCACTGGTGCGGGAGTCAGAAGCCATCACCAGCCCCTTTTCCAACCAGTAGCCGATGCAATAGGTCATCCGTTGGCGAGCCTTGGGGCTGAATCAAGCCGAAGCTACCCCGGATCAGGCTTCGTCTAGGGCGGCCACGCCGGGCAGCACCTTGCCTTCAAGTAGTTCCAGGCTGGCGCCGCCACCGGTTGAAATGTGGCTCATCTTGTCGGCCACGCCTACTTTTTCCACCGCAGCCACGGAGTCGCCGCCGCCGATGATCGTGGTGGTGCCGGTGGCGGTCAGGCCGGCCAGGGTGTGGGCAATGGCGTCGGTGCCGGCGGCGAATTTGTCAAATTCGAACACCCCCATCGGCCCGTTCCAGATCACCGTTTTGCAGTCGGCCAGGGCGGCCTCAAAGGCCTTGATCGAATCGGGACCGATGTCCAGGCCCATCCAGCCATCGGGGATGGCGTCGATCTTGGCGATTTGGCTGTTGGCATCGGCGGCGAAATTGTCCGCCAGCACCACATCGGTGGGCAGCAGCAATTGCACCCCCTTGGCGGCCGCCTTGGCCTCCAGTTCGCGGGCCAGTTCCAACTTGTCCTCTTCCACCAGGCTCTTGCCGACGGCCAGGCCCCGGGCTTTGTAGAAGGTGAAGATCATGCCGCCGCCAATCAAGATCTTGTCGCATTTGTCGATCAGCGCCTCCAGCACGCCGATCTTGCTGCTCACCTTGGAGCCCCCCACGATCGCCGCCAGGGGCCGCTTGGGATCATCAATGGCCCCCTGCAGATACTGGAGTTCCTTTTCCATCAGGTGGCCGGCCACGCTGGGCCGCAGGAACTTGGTCACCCCCTCGGTGGAGGCATGGGCGCGGTGGGCGGCGCCGAAGGCGTCGTTGACATACACCTCAGCCAGGGAGGCCAGCTTCTCGGCGAAGGCCGGATCATTATTTTCTTCTTCGGCAAAGAAACGCACGTTCTCCAGCAGCACCACGCCGCCATCGGCCAGGGCGGCCACCTTGGCCTCGGCGTCGGCACCGATGCAGCTA